>CALUKL010000150.1 GCA_944321195.1 uncultured Alistipes sp. | reverse complement strand
CGATCACCTGACGGAAGTCCTTGGCGCTCATCTCGACCATCGGGATGCGCTTGATGATGCCGGCATTGTTCACGAGGATGTCGATCACGCCGACCTCCTTTTCGATCTGTGCGACCATGGCGTTGACTTGCTCCTCGTTCGTTACGTCGCAGACGTATCCTTTGGCGTCGATGCCCTCCTCCTTGTAGGCGGCGATACCTTTGTCGACGAGCTCCTGTTTGATGTCGTTGAAGACGATCTTGGCGCCCTGGCGGGCGAATGCGGTAGCCAGCGCGAACCCGATTCCGTAGGAGGCGCCCGTTACGAGGGCAACCTTACCTTCCAGTGAAAAGTTTACCATGTTTTATTAGGTATTAGTTGGATATGTTTATTATTTCAGATCGGTAATTTTCGAGAAATCCTGGTCTCCGTAGTCGAGGTTCTCACCGCCCATACCCCAGATGAAGGTGTAGTTGTGGGTAGCCGCGGCGCTGTGGATCGACCATTCGGGCGAGAGGACGGCCTGGTCGCCCTTCATCCAGATGTGACGGGTCTCGTCGACCTGGCCCATGAGGTGGCAGACGGCGTGCTCCTCGGGGACTTCGAAATAGAAGTAGGCCTCCATGCGGCGGGAGTGTACGTGAGCGGGCATGGTGTTCCAGACGCTGCCGGGGAGGAGTTCGGTCATACCCATCTGGAGCTGGCAGGTCGGGAGCACCTGGCTGACGAGCATCTTGTTGATGTTTCGGTCGTTCGATCCTTCGAGCGAGCCCATGTGCGCAACGACGGCCTCGGCCTTGGTGACCTTCTTGTCGGGATAGGAGCAGTGGGCCGTGGTGGAGTTGAAGTAGAACTTGGCGGGGTTCTTGGGGTCCTTGCTTGCGAAGGTGACCTCACGGTCTCCGGCCCCGAGGTAGAGGGCCTCCTTGTAGTCGAGGTCGAAGGCTTTGTCTCCGGAAGTTACGACGCCGGGTCCTCCGACGTTGAAGATACCCAGCTCGCGGCGGGTCAGGAAGTAGGGTGCCTTGAGCGGGTCGATCGCTTCGAGGCGGAGGGTTTCGTGGACGGGCATGGCGCCGCCGACGATCATGCGGTCGTACATCGAATAGACCATGTTGACTTCATCGGCCGAGAATACCTTTTCGATGAGGAAGTCGCGGCGCAGCCGGGCCGTGTCGTAATGCTTGGCATCTTCGGGATGCGCAGCATAGCGGATTTCGTAATTGGTTTTCATGTGATGTATTGAAAATTAATATATTGTGTCTGTTTTCGGTGAAATTGGGCTGCCTTTTTGAAATTGGCAAACCAATTTCGATCCTTGCAAAGATAATAAAAAAAACGGAATTGTACGATACGGAACCGAAATAATTTACAGGAGATTTCGGGGTCAGCGGATGGAATTCATGCGGATGCTGGCCTTGACGAGTGCGAGGGCGCGGATCCGGGCGATTTCGACCTCCTTGTCGGCATGGTGGGGGTTCTGGCTGACGAGCTTCACATGTCCGGGCCGTTCGGATTTCTGGATGTACTTTACGGTGATGTACTCTTCGCCGTCGATGTCGATCGAGAGGAGGTACATGTCGCCCCAGAAGATGTCTTCGATGTTTTTGAGTTGTTTGTAGAGGACGATGTCGCCGCTTTTGAGCAGGGGGTACATCGAGTCTCCGACGATGTAGATGGCCCCGTCGCACTTCGGGAGGTTGGGGATGTGGATGAAGTTGACGGGTTTCTGCTGTTGCCGGTCGGTGAAGAGGGGGACGAGTCCTGCCGTTCCCTCGATGGAGTAGAGGGGGACGCTCTGCAGGGGGAGTGAATTGTCCGTGCGGTGCATGTAGGCGGTCAGGTCGGGTTCGGCGTTGAACATCTCCCCGACGCCGGATTCGAGCCATTCGGGATTGACGTTCAATTCCTGAACCAGAATGTTCCGGTTCCGGGTCGAGAGTCCGGCCTTTCCGGTCTCGATCATCGAGAGGGCGGCTTTTCCGATTCCAAGGCGTTGTGCCAGTTGTTCTTGCGTCATCCCGAGCTGCTTCCGTATCAGTTTTACCCGTTCGTTCATGGCATTCGATCAAAAAAAATGATATAAAATATTTGAACTTTATTGCACAAAATAAAAATTTTGAACTTATCTTTGTCTCTGCAAAGTTAAACAATTTATTTTTCTTCTGCAAAGTAATTTTGCAAAAAACCTTTGTATTCAATGATGTATTCGGTATCAACGGAACTTTACCTTGAAGTGGCGTCGCGCCTGCGGGATGCGATCGGCGACGGGAGTTACTTTTCCGGGACGTTGACCTTCGATTTCGGCGAGGTGGCGTGCCGCCTGACGACCTCGGTGATCGTCTGCCGGGAGCGGGTCCGCTATCCGGAGGGTGATCGGGACGAGATTTCGGATCTGGTTCCGGTCTGGTGGGAGTTCCACACTTCGGATGACAGGGGTGAGTTCCTGAACGACTTTTCGTTCTCCGATCTGCGGTCCTTTCTCTGACCGCTTTCGGGTGGCGGTCCGCGATGCGGCCGTCACAGGGCTCCGGCTCTTCCTTCCCGGGTGCGGCGCCACCCTCCGGAGCCTGTTTTCAGTTTCCATCGGCCGGGGATCCGCCCGTCGCGGCGCCGCCAGCACCGGATTTCCGGCCCCAAATTCCAACCCAATGGCTAAAACAACCGAATCGATCTCTGCGGGAAACGCTCCCGCAGAGATTTTCGTACCCGACATCGGGGAACTGGCCTTTCCGGCCGCACCGCCATCCCCTCCGGCATTTTCGGAGTTTGCACTCGGGGTCTACCCGTTTCTCGAACTGCAACCCTTCCACCGGGTCTACTACCGGGTGCTGGAGGCCTTTGCCGAGGGGCGGATCCGGCGTCTGATCGTGACGATGCCGCCGCAGCACGGCAAGAGCGTCGGGGCGACGACCCTGCTTCCGGCCTACCTGTTGGGGCTGGATCCCGACCTGCGGGTGGCGATCGCCTCCTATTCGGGGGCGCTGGCCTCGAAATTCAACCGCCGGGTGCAGCGCATTCTCGACTCGCGCGAATACGGGACCTTCTTCCCGGAGACCTGCATCAAGCAGGGGACCAAACCGCCGGGCTATATCCGCACATCGGAGGAGGTCGAGATTATCGGCCGCCGGGGCGGTCTGCTGTCGGTCGGCCGCGAGGGCTCGCTGACGGGAAACCGCGTGGACTGCTTTATTTTGGACGACTTATATAAAGATGCGCTTGAAGCCAATTCGCCGCTCGTGCGGGCCAACTGCTGGGAGTGGTACACCTCGGTGGTGCGGACGCGGATGCACAACGCCTCGCGCGAACTGATCGTCTTCACGCGGTGGCACGAGGAGGATCTGATCGGGACGCTGCTGCGCCGCGAGCCGGTCGAGGAGCTGCACGCATGGTCGCAGATGGAGCGTCCGCTGGCGGAGGGGTGGCTGCACCTGAACTTCGAGGCGCTGAAGGGCTCGCCGCCCACGGAGCTCGACCCGCGTCAGCCGGGCGAGGCGTTGTGGGAGGCGCAGCAGGGGGCTACGCTGCTGGCGGCCAAGCGGCGGCTGGACCCCGTGCAGTTCGAGGCGATGTACCAGGGCCACCCGACCGTCCGCGAGGGGCTGCTCTACGGCTTGAACTTCACGGAGTACGACGATCTGCCGCGCGAGATCGTGCGCCGGGCCAACTACACCGATACGGCCGACACGGGTGACGACTACCTGTGTTCGATCTCCTATGCGGTGGATGCCGACGGGCTGATCTACGTGACGGATGCCGTCTATTCGCGGGCGCCGATGGAGGAGACCGAGCCGCTGGTGGGGGATCTGCTCGTGCGGTCGGGGGTGCGTCAGGCGCTGATCGAGAGCAACAACGGCGGGCGGGGTTTTGCCCGGGCAGTGCAGGCACTGGCGCGGGATGTGCGGGTGGAGTGGTTCCACCAGAGCGGCAACAAGGAGGCGCGGATCCTCTCGAATGCCGCCACGGCCCTGCATCTGGTGCGCTGGCCGCGGGGCTGGAACCTCCGCTGGCCCGATCTCTACGCCCATCTGACGACCTATCGGCGGCGGTTCCGGGCGAATCGCTGGCACGATGCGGCGGATGTCGTGACGGGGATTGTCGAGCGGGAGTTTTCGGATCGCAGCCGCAAGCGCCTCCGCGGGGTGCACTTTTCGTGAGGACCCCTTTTCGTGAGGAACCGCTTCCGGACTCCTGTTCGGCATTTGCTTCTCCTTGCTGGCCCTCCCTCGCTGGCCCTCCCTCGCTGGCCCTCCCTCGCTGGCCTTACCTTGCTGGCCCTGTTCCTGGCCCTTTCTCCCGGTCCTTTCTCCCGGCTCCGCTTCCGGTCTGGCCCCACCCTCTCCTCACGAAAACACCCCTGTCGGATGCTCCGGCAGGGGTGTCTGGCGCTATGAGGACCGCAGGGTGCGGGCCGACTCGGGCTTAGAAGTAGAACTTGAAGCCGACGGTGGGGTTGATGCCGAGCTGGAATGCCACGTCGTTGCTGGTTGCATTCTCTCCCGAGAACGACAGCGTGGTATAATCGAGCGACATGAGATTCAGCGAAAGGCTCCATTTGGCAGAATGGCGGTATTCGAAGGCCCCGAATTTGAATTCGGAATCGAGTCCGACGCCGGAGACTCCGTCGAAGGAGGCGTATGCGAATCCCAGTCCGATTTCCGGGACATAGTAGATTCGATCGCATACCTTGACGTAGTAGGCGACATTGGGACCGATGGTTACCGTGTGGGTGGTCCTGCCCTCCAGCGGCGCGATGCTGTATCCGAGCGATCCGCCGACCCGGAGGTTGTCACGGACGAAGTATCCGAACTCCGGAGCGATCCGGAAGTAGGTCTGGGATGTGGAGGTCTCATCGGCGCTGAAGGACGACGTGGAGACGCCGAGGATTCCGCCGACATACATTTCGCCCTTGTTCTGGGCCGAGGCGATGGTGCACGATGCAATGGCAAACAGTGCGCAGGCGAGGAGCTTTTTCATCATGGAGTCAGGGTTTGAAGTTTGTATTGGAATATTTCTGCCAAAAATAGAGAATTGCCGGAATTTGTGCAACTTTTCCGGTTGTAAATTTTTCGGGAACAGAGCGATGAACGGCTGCTGCACGCTGGCCCCCGAATCCGAAAAAGAGGCGTCCCGCCCCCGCCCGCCCGAGGCCAGAAGCCCCGCTGCCGTCCGGAGGAGTTGTTTGATCTGCATGGTGTTGTCGGTTTTGATTTTGCGGGATTATTCGGCGTGCTGGAGCTCTTCGAGACGGGCCACGGGCGAGACATCGAGCGAGGAGAATTCGCCCTGCTGGTAGCGGTAGTAACCGGCCATGGCGATCATCGCGGCGTTGTCGGTCGTGGACTTGAACTCCGGGAGGACGGTTCTCCAGCCGCGGCGGCGTCCCGTCCCGACGATGCCGTTGAGCAGCCCGGAGTTGGCCGAGACGC
>CALUKL010000149.1 GCA_944321195.1 uncultured Alistipes sp. | reverse complement strand
TGTTCCGCGCCGAGGCCGAAGAGCTCGCCAAGAGCGGGCAAGACCTGACCAAACAGCTCTGCATCTCGAAGAAGGCCCATCTGATCCTGCCGACACACCGTATCCTCGACGCCGCCTACGAGGCCGCCAAGGGCAGTGCCAAGATCGGCACCACGGGCAAGGGCATCGGCCCCACCTATACCGACAAGGTCAGCCGCAACGGCATGCGTGTGGGCGATCTGCTGCGTCCCGATTTCGAACAGATCTATGCCGCCGCCAAGGCCCGTCACGAACGCATCCTGCGCAGCCTCGACTACCAGTACGACATCACGGAGCTCGAGGCCCAGTGGTTCGATGCCGTGAAGTATCTGCGTCGCTTCCACATCATCGACAGCGAGTATTTCGTCAACGACTGCCTGGCGCAGGACAAGTCGATCCTCGCCGAAGGGGCCCAGGGAACGCTGCTCGACGTCGATTTCGGGTCGTATCCCTTCGTCACGTCGTCGAATACCGTCTGCGCCGGGGTCTGCACCGGGCTGGGTGTCGCCCCGAACCGCATCGGCGAGGTTTACGGCATCTTCAAGGCCTACTGCACGCGCGTGGGCAGCGGGCCGTTCCCCACGGAGCTCTTCGACGCCACGGGGGAGAAACTCTGTGACCTGGGACACGAATTCGGGGCCGTGACGGGCCGTCGCCGCCGTTGCGGGTGGCTCGACATGGTGGCCCTGAAATACTCCATCATGATCAACGGCGTGACGCAGCTCATCATGATGAAGTCCGACGTGATGAACGACTTCGACACGATCAAGGTTGCCACCTCTTATGAAATCGGCGGACGCCGCACCACGGAATTCCCCTACACGATCACCGACGACCTGAAACCCGTCTACACGGAGCTTGAGGGTTGGAAATGCGACCTGCGCCAGTGCCGCACCTACGAGGAGTTCCCCGAGGCATTCAAGCGTTACGTGGATTTCATCGAGTGTGAAACCGGGGTTCCCGTGCGGATCATCTCCGTCGGTCCCGACCGCGGCGAAACCGTCGTCCGCCCCCTTTAAGAAAGGGGTTTCGTGGGCGATGGAATGGTGAAGGGTTTCCGATCCGGTTCTGCGCTTCGGCCCAATGAACGAGGGAACGTTGAAGAGTTTCCGGTCGTCCTCTGTGCTCCCGCAGCGCTCCGGGAAAAACAAAAAACACGAAAAATTTTTCGACATAACTTAAAATATGCTGCAAAACCTTAAAATTCTGGTTCTGGCCAAGCAGGTGCCCGATACCCGCAATGTGGGTAAGGACGCGATGACCCCCGAAGGGACGGTCAATCGCGCGGCACTCCCGGCCATCTTCAATCCCGAGGACCTCAATGCCCTGGAAGCCGCCCTGCGGCTCAAGGACCGCGTGGCAGGCTCCACGGTGCACATCCTCACAATGGGTCCCCAGCGGGCCGCCGACATCATCCGCGACGCCATGTTCCGCGGTGCCGACGGCGGTTACCTCCTTTCGGGACGAGAATTCGCCGGCTCCGATACGCTGGCAACCTCCTATGCCCTTTCGTGCGCCCTGCGCAAGATCGGTCCCGACGTTATCTTTGCCGGGCGTCAGGCCATCGACGGCGATACGGCGCAGGTCGGACCCCAGGTGGCCGAGAAACTCGGACTTCCGCAGGTGACCTACGCCGAGGAGATCGTCGACGCCAAGGAGAATGCCCTGGTGATCAAGCGCCGTCTCGAGCATGGTGTCGAGACCGTCGAGTGCCCGATTCCTGCCGTTGTTACGGTCAACGGGTCGGCAGCCGAGTGCCGCCCGCGCAACGCCAAGCGCGTGATGAAGTACAAGGGAGCGCTGGCCGGTTCGGAGATCGCCGCAGCACCCGAGTCGCCCGCCGCACAGCGTGCCGCCGCGAAACCCTACCTGCAAATCGTGGAGTGGGCCGCCGCGGATGTGGATCCGGATCCCGCACAGCTGGGATTGCAGGGGTCGCCCACGAAGGTCAAGAAGATCGAGAACGTGGTCTTCGCCGCCAAGGAGGCCAAGCGCCTCACGGCTGCCGACGAGGATATCAATTCACTGATGGTTGAACTTATTGCGAGCCACACGCTCGGTTAATGCGCACGGAGATGAACAACGTATTTGTATATATCGAGATGGAGGGCGGCAAGGTCGCCGACGTGAGTCTCGAACTGCTGACCAAGGGCCGCGAACTGGCCTCGACGCTCGGCGTGAAAGTCGAAGCCGTGGCGTTGGGACACCACCTCGCCGGTCTGGAAAAGGAACTGGCCAAGTACGGTGCCGATACGGTGTGGGTGGCCGACGACGAGCTCTTCGAGCCGTTCCGCACGCTGCCCCATACGGCGGTGCTGTGCGGGCTGATCGAGCAGGAGAAGCCCCAGATCGCGCTGTTCGGCGCTACGCCCGTGGGCCGGGACTTCGCACCGCGCGTGTCGTCGGCGCTGCACAGCGGTCTGACGGCCGACTGTACGCAGCTCGAAATCGGGGACCACAAGGACGCCAAGACGGGCAAGGAGTACACGAACCTCCTGTATCAGATCCGCCCGGCCTTCGGCGGCAATATCATCGCCACGATTGTCAATCCGGACCACCGCCCGCAGATGGCTACGGTGCGTGAGGGCGTCATGCGCAAGGAGTACGCCGCACAGCCCGGCAAGGGGGAGGTGAAGAGGATCGACTGGAAGAAATTCGTCAAGGACACGGACCTTGTGGTGAAGATCGTGGACCGTCAGATCGAGGAGCGCAAGATCGACATCAAGGGAGCCTCTATCATCGTGGCGGGCGGCTACGGCATGGGTTCGAAGGAGAACTTCAAGCTGGTGCACGACCTGGCCGACGTGCTGGGTGCCGAGGTGGGAGCGAGCCGTGCGGCGGTCGACGCCGGGTTCACGGAGCATGCCCGCCAGGTGGGGCAGACCGGTGTGACGGTGCGCCCGAAACTCTACATCGCGTGCGGCATCTCGGGACAGATCCAGCACACGGCCGGTATGGACCAGTCGTCGATGGTCATCTCGATCAACACCGATCCCGATGCGCCGATCAACAAGATCGCAGACTACGCCATCACGGGCGACGTCAACGAGATTATCCCCAAGATGATTAAATACTACAAGCAAAACTCGAAGTAATGGCTAATTTCTTTTCAGATAACAAGGATTTGCAGTTCCACCTCGACCATCCGCTGATGCGGAAGATCGTGGAGCTGAAGGAGCGCGGTTTCGCCGAGAAGGATCTCTACGACTATGCGCCGCAGGATTACGACGATGCGATGGACAACTACCGCCGCGTATTGGAGATTGCCGGCGAGGTTTGCGGCGAGGTGATCGCGCCGAATGCCGAGGGTGTCGACCACGAGGGACCGCGCGTGGTGAACGACCACGTGGAATATGCTTCGGGCACGGTGCGCAACATGCAGGCGGTGGTCGATGCCGGGCTGAGCGGCATGACCCTTCCGCGCAAGTATGACGGTCTGAACTTCCCGCTGATCTGCTTCGTGATGGCCAACGAGATGGTGGCGCGTGCGGATGCGAGCTTCGAGAACATCTGGGGCTTGCAGGACTGCGCCGAGACGCTCAACGAGTTCGCCTCGGAGGAGCAGAAGGAGAAGTTCCTGAAATGGGTTTCGGCGGGTGCGACGTGCGCCATGGACCTCACGGAGCCGGATGCCGGTTCGGACCTGGGCGCCGTGATGCTGAAAGCCACGTGGTCCGAAGAGAAGCAGACGTGGCTGCTGAACGGTGTGAAGCGCTTCATCACCAACGGCGACGGCGAGGTTTCGCTCGTCCTGGCCCGTACGGAGGAGGGCACGACCGATGCCCGCGGCCTGTCGATGTTGGTCTATGACAAGCGCGACGGCGGCGTGAAGGTGCGCCGCATCGAGAACAAACTCGGTATCAAGGGCTCGCCGACATGCGAGCTGGTCTTCACGAACGCCCCGGCGCAGCTGGTCGGCGACCGTAAGATGGGTCTGATCAAGTACGTGATGTCGCTGATGAACGCCGCGCGTCTGGGTATCGGCGCACAGTCGGTGGGCCTTTGCGAGGCTGCCTACCGCGAGGCGCTGAAATACGCCCACGAGCGTGCGCAGTTCGGCAAGCCGATCATCCGGTTCGCAGCCGTTTCGGAGATGCTGTCGAACATGAAGGCCAAGTTGCAGGGCGCTCGTGCGCTGCTCTATGAGACGGCGCGCTTCGTGGAGGTCTACAAGCAGTACACGCACATCTCGCACGAGCGTTCGCTCGAAGCGGAGGAGCGCCAGGAGATGAAGTTCTACAACCGCCTGGCCGACGGTTTCACGCC
>CALUKL010000148.1 GCA_944321195.1 uncultured Alistipes sp. | reverse complement strand
AGGGGTGGACGCGCGTCGACTTCTACAACGGCGGCAAGGTGACCGTCGAGGTGGTCGAGGGCGCCGGGGTCGACGGCAGCCGCTGCATCAAGATCCAGCAGTTCCCCGAGAACGGGAAGTGCGGCGTCGGCATCAAGCAGAAACTTACCGGTCTGGAGCCCGACCAGATGTACCGCATCTATGCCCGGGTGAAATACTCCGACATCCCGACGGATCAGGGCCGCGGGGCGGTGGTCTTCGACATGTCGACCAAGCAGTATTGGAATGCTTCGAAGTTCCTTTATGGCACCGAACTCCGGAACTGGACCTCGGTTTATGCCGATTTCATGTCCCAGGACGACGGAACGGCGGAGATTGTCTGCTCGCTGGGATTCCGCCTCGGCGGGACGACCAACGGCGGCTATTCGACCGGAACGGCCTATTTCGACAATGTGTCGGTGGTCAAGGTGACCGACGAGCTCTACATGCAGGAGGGCGAGCACATCCGCCTGTTCATCGAACCGTCGCAGGTCTCGGTATCTCCGGCGCTGCTGGCGGAGTGGGTGGGGAACCTCGATCTCATGTACGAGTCGTATGTGGACCTGGTGGGCCAAGCGCCGCATGAGGGACGCAAACTGGCGATCCTTACCACCCAGGGCATCGAAAGCGGTTACTGGGCGCTGGCCGGCTATCCCATCCTGTGGAGCTGCAACTATTCGGCCGTGACCGATACGATGGACGAACTCTACGAGCACGGGACGTGGAGTTTCGGCCTGATGCACGAACTGGGACATGTCTTCAACCTCGGGAATTCGAGCTGGAACTGGAACGACGAAATGTTCGCCAACTTCCGCATGCAGTACGGCCTGGAACAGAACGACGGCAAGGTGTGGATGGATGACCGGGTCTACACCGGGCGCGAGATCCTCGACATGTACAGGAAGGACTACAACAATACGGTCATTGCCCAGGTCAACGACAACGGCATCCACTACATGCTCGGGCGGCTGACCGACCCCTCCTGCATCGGTTGGGAGCCCTTCAAGATGGCGTTCCGCGAGTTGACGACCCAGGGCGGCGGCGGATCGGGCAAATACGAGAAGTTCGAATACCTGCTGTCGCTGCTGTCGAAGTATGCGAGCGACCTGCAGGGGCGCGATGTCGATGTCGAGGCCGAGTTCTTCACCCCGGAGGAGCTGGCGTCGATCCGCAAGCAGTTGCAGTGACCGGGGAGATTCCCCGACGGTTCAACCTTTAATCTGTCGTATCATCATGAAAAGAATAATCATAGTGATTGTTGTTGTCGTTGCGGTTTGCGGAGTCGGCCTGGGGGCATTCAACCGGGAGGAGGTACTCTTTGCCTCCGATTTCAACACCCCCGAGGCGTTCGCCCGCGACTGGCAGTTCGACAAGGAGGTGCCCGGTGCCGTCGAATACCTTCCTTCGGGAGGTTTCGACGATACGGGGTGCGTGAAGATCTCCAGTACGGAGAAAACCGCCCAGGCGGTGAAACACAAACTGACGGGCCTCGACCGCGGACGGCTGTACCGCTTCAGCGCCCGGATGAAGCGTGAAGGCGTCGAGGATGGGCGTGGGGCGGTACTTTATCTTGGTCCCGAGGGGATGGACCAGCCCTGGAATGCTTCGGAGTTCGCTTATGGCTCCGAAGGGTGGACTGAAGTCTACGTGGACTTCGTTCCCGACGATGCCGGCGAAGCGGTGGTCTGCTGCGGCCTGGGATTTCCCTGGGGAACCTACAACGGCGGGAAGGCCTCCGGGACGGTCTGGTTCGACGACGTTCGGGTAGATCCTGTCCCCGACGATGCGATTTATTCCGCCGAAAGTAAATACATCGTCCTGAATCTCGACCGGGACAAAGTGACTATTTCCGATGCGGAGGTTAGAAGATGGATGGCCAGTCTCGATCGGGTGTACGAGGCCTACCGGGATTTGGTTGGAGGCGTACCTTTCGACGGCAACAAGATAATGATTCTCAATACTCTCGGTATCGAACCCGGATATTGGGCCCTGGCCGGCAATCCGATTCTGTGGAATAGCCACGTCGCCGTGTCGAAGCTCCTGGAGCGCACCGTGGAGTTCGACGACTGGGGCTTCGGCATCATCCACGAGATCGGGCATGTCTTCAACATCGGCAACTCGGAGTGGAACTGGAACGACGAGATCTTCGCCAACTTCCGCATGTCGTATGCCTTGGAGGCGTGCGACGGGACCATGTCGCAGCGCGACATCTGCTACCGGGGGGCCGACGTGATCAACTACTACAAGATTTTCTACGACGAGACGATCGGTGCCGGCATTCCGAAGCTGAACGGTGATGCCCTGCACTATACGTTCCTGCGCATCAAGGAGCGTTACGGATGGGACCTCTTCAAACGTGTGTTCCGGGATTTGAACACCATGGACCGCGCCGCCATGCCCGAACTGCGCACGCCCTACGACAAATTCCTGTTTTTCCTGTCCCGGGTTTCCGAAGCCGCAGGAGCCGATGTCCTGGAAGAAACCTACACCCCGGAGGAACTGAAGGTGATTGAACAGGCGTTTGCCGACGCTTGAGTTTCCGGTCCGGCGGGCGGCTTAACGGCCGCCCGCCGGGGCTCCTCCCCACCCGACGACGCGGGAACGCGGCAGACGGATCGTCCGACAGGGGGGCCGCCCGAATCGAACTCCCGTTTGGAAAATAATCGCTAATTTAGGCTGAAATTTTCAAAAAACTAACCCATGATCAAACAACTCCTTTTGCCGGTCGTTCTGTCGCTTGCCTGTGGCACTGCCACCGCCCAGCGCTGGGCGATTGCTCCCGGTGAGCATCGAATTGTCTGGACTCCCGATGCCGCGTCGATCCCTCACAACGACCATATTGAAATGAGCGGTGAGCAGATGGCCTTCGTCCTCCGCTGGGGAATCCGTGACGACGGCTCGTTCCGCGAGGAGCGTTCGCTCGTTTTCCCCATGCTGCGCACGGTGCCCAACAATACCCACGCAAGCCTGATGTACCGCATGGCCACCGATATCCCGTCGATGCTGGGCGTCAACGGAATGGTGTTGCAGAATGAATGCGTCGACTCGCTCTCGATCGACGGCGCACTGACGGTGCGCAGCCGCTGGGCTGTCGGGCTGATGAATATCGGTGCGGCGCGTGACCGCCGTCCGACGCCCTGCATCGAGATGACGCGCCGGATCTTCCCCTCGCAGAGCCTCCCGCTGATGTGCGAGCGCTACACGCTGCGCAACATCGGCTCGTCGTCGCTCTGTGTTTCGGTGCCGGAGTTTTCGCAGGTGGTGACGACCGACCCCGCGAAGGGTGTCGACGGCGCCTATATTATCCGTTGTGACCTCGCGGGTGCCGGGACCCGTAATCTTGTCCCGGCCGATTCGCTCTGCTTCGATGTCGTTTTTCAGGCCTACCGTTCCGGGGAGGAGCCGCAGCACCCCGATGTGGCTGCGGAGTACGCCGACCGTATGGACTTCGTGCGGAACATCATCGACGCGAACCTGATCCTTGAGACGCCCGATGAGGTGCTCGATACGGAGTTCCGCTACGCCAAACTGCGTGCCTCGGAGAGCATCTTCAAGACCCGCGGCGGCTACATGCACGCTCCGGGTGGCGAATCCTACTACGCGGCGATCTGGTGCAACGACCAGGCCGAATATGTTAATCCCTTCTTTCCGTTCCTCGGCTATGACATCGGCAACGAGTCGGCGATCAACGCCTACCGCCACTTCGCCCGCTTCATGAACGACGAATACAAGCCCATCCCCAGTTCGGTCATTGCCGAAGGCCTCGACTACTGGGGCGATGCTGGCGACCGCGGCGATGCCGCGATGGTGGCCTACGGCGCGGCCCGCTACGCCCTGGCGCGCGGCGACCGGGTGGAGGCCCGGGAGCTGTGGCCGCTGATCGAATGGTGCCTGGAGTATTGCCGTCGTCAGTTGACGCCCGATGGCATCGTGGCCTCCGACTCCGACGAGCTCGAAGGCCGTTTCCCCGCCGGCGATGCCAACCTTTGCACCTCGACGCTCTACTACGACGCCCTGCGTTCGGCTGCCTTCCTGGGACGTGACCTCGGCATCTCCGCCTCGCAGACGCGCCGCTACACGCGCGAGGCCGACGCCCTGGCCCGCGCCATCGAGCGCTACTTCACCGCCGAAGTGAGCGGCTACGAGACCTATCGCTACTACGATGGCAATACGGTGCTCCGCTCGTGGATCTGCATGCCGCTGATCGTGGGTCTGTACGACCGTGCCGAGGGGACCGTCGCCGCATTGCTCGGCCCCGAGCTGCGCACCGAGGACGGGCTGCTGACCGAGCAGGGCAGCACGACCTTCTGGGACCGTGCGACGCTCTACGCCCTGCGCGGCGTCTTCCAGGCGGGCTACACCGAGGAGGCGCTCGACTGGCTGCAGCACTATTCGGCGCGCCGTTTGCTGGGCGACCACGTGCCCTATCCGATCGAGGCGTGGCCTGAGGGCTCGCAGCGTCACCTCTCGGCCGAGAGCGGTCTCTATTGCCGCATCATGACCGAGGGCATGTTCGGCATCCGTCCCACGGGACTGCGGTCGTTCGACATGACGCCCCGCCTGCCGGCCGAATGGCCGCGGATGGCGCTGCGCCGCGTTCAGGCCTTCGGCACGACGTTCGATCTTGAGGTCGAACGCCTTGATGACGGACGCCTTTCGGTGACGGTTGGCTATGACGGACGCAACGTCAAGCGGGTCATTGCCCCGGGCAAGACCCTTTCCGTGCAACTCTCCTGAGTTTTCCGGGAATCTCCCCGCATGTCTTCCCTTCCCGTGGAAAATTTCCGGAACCCCGAACCCTTTTATTGAAAACCCTCTTCCTGAAAACCCTTTGAACCCAAACATCCCATGAAAAGATTCCGGACAACGGTCAGCGCGCTTATTGCAGCCTGTATGATGATGGCCTGTGCGTCAAGCGAAACCGACAAAATTGTCTACCTGCAGGATTTCCTCACTCCCGAGGCCGCCCAGACCGACGCTGTACCCGCGCTGCGTGCGGCGTTGGAGCGCTGTGCCGAGGTGGGTGCCACATCGCTCGTGCTTCCGGGCAGCACGCTGCATATGCGTCCCGACCTGGCGGTCGAAAAGTACCAGTTCATCAGCAACAACGACGAGAGCCTCAAGCGCATCGCCTTCGACCTTTGCGGCCTGCACGACCTCACGATCGAGGGCAACGGCACGGAGCTGCTCTTCACGGGCTTCATCTCGCCGTTCAACCTTGAGGGATGCCGTAACGTGACGATCCGCGACCTGTCGATCGACTTCACCCGCACGTTCAACTCCGAGGGCGTGGTCGTCGGCAAGGGCAAGGGGTGGCTCGACATCCGCTTCCCCGAGGAGTACCGCTTCCGGACGGTCAACGGCTGCCTGCAGTTCTACGACGAGCAAGGCACGGTTTACCCCTTCTCCAACCTGCTGGAGTTCGACGCCGTGAAGCGCGAGCCGGCGTTCCAGGTCCACGACTACTGGCTCTCGGGCTCGACGATTCCCGCCGAGCTCAGGTCCGACGGTACGGTGCGCATCCTGCGCGAGGACCTCACCGCCACGGTCGGCAACGTGATGGTCTTCGGCGCCGCCGCGCGCTACAACCCGGCCTTCACCCTTTCCGACTGCTCGGGCGTGACGCTCCGCGACGTCAACATCTACCACTGCGGCGGCATGGGCGTCATCGCACAGCGTAGCCGCGACATCGAGCTCAACCGCGTGTCGGTCGTTCCGGCCCCGGGCAAGGGCCGCATGATCAGCATCACGGCCGATGCCACGCACTATGTCAACTGTGCGGGCTACATACGCATGCTCGACTGCGTGTTCGAGAACCAGAAGGACGATGCGACGAACATCCACGGACTCTACATGGTCGTCGACAGCGTGATGGCCCCCGACCGGCTGCTGCTGCGTTGGCGCAACTCGGGGCAGTACGGCGTGGACTTCATCGTCCCGGGCATGACGCTGGAGTTCGTCGACAACGAGAACATCGAGACCTACGCTCGGCGTACGGTGCGCGCCGTGAAGCGCCTGAACAAGGTCTATTCCGAGGTGACCTTCACCGAACCCCTGCCCGCGGAGGTCCGGCCGCCGCATGTGGTGGCGGCCGACGACGAGTATCCCGACGTGCTCATCAAGGGGTGCCGGATGCGCGGCAACCGTGCTCGGGGCCTGCTGCTGGGCTCCCGGGGTCGGACGGTCATTGAAGATAACTACTTCCACATCGCGGGGGCGGCGATCCTTTTCGAGGGCGACGCGAACTACTGGTACGAGCAATCGGGCGTGCGCGACGTGCTGATCCGCAACAACGTCTTCGAGAACGGCAACTACGGATGCAGATCCTGGGGCTCGGCCTGCATC
The DNA here is from genome assembly GCA_944321195.1 of uncultured Alistipes sp. Taxonomy (GTDB): domain Bacteria; phylum Bacteroidota; class Bacteroidia; order Bacteroidales; family Rikenellaceae; genus Alistipes. The sequence goes on along the minus strand of CALUKL010000148.1, from coordinate 10,609 downwards.
GCCGGCGGCAGCGGCATTCCCCAGCGAGGCGAGAGCCGCTACCACCGCAACGTCCGCGTCGAGGGCAACACCTTCCGCGTCTTCGACCCGCGCATCATCAACGTCTATTGTGTGGACGGATTCTCCTTCACGGCCGACAACCGGGTCGAGTTCACCCGCGACTACCCCTATACGAGAGGGGAGACGCGTTGCATCATCACCGATGACTGCGACCATGTGAACGTCGAAAAAGAGGTCGTCTACGAACCCTGAAACAATATGGAGCAGTTATGAAACGTCTGATTCTGGCGGTCCTGGCGCTGATGGCCGCCGCACGGCTTTCGGCCGAAATCCGCCTTCCGGCGGTATTGGGGAGCAACATGGTGCTGCAGCGCAACACCGAAGTGAACTTCTGGGGCGAGGCGTCGCCGCACAGCAAGGTGCGCGTCACCACCTCGTGGAACGGCCGTAGCTACGAGGCCCGCTCCGACGCTGCGGGCAAATGGTCGCTGAAGATTGCCACGGGCGAGGCCGGCGGCCCCTACACGATCCGCGTGAGCGACGGAGAGGTGCTTCTCCTTGAGAATGTCCTGCTGGGCGAGGTGTGGATCTGCTCCGGGCAGTCGAACATGGAGATGCCCGTCTGCGGCTTCATGTACCAGCCCGTGGAGGGGAGCGTCGAGGCGATCCTCGGGGCGTGCGACTACCCCGAGATCCGGATGTTCACCGTCCCGAAGGTCTCGTCGGAGACTCCCCGCGAGGACTGCGAGGCCGCCTGGGAGTGCTCGACCCCGGCGGCGGTCAGTGCCTTCAGTGCCGTGGGCTACTTCTTCGGGCAGACGCTCAACCGGATTCTCGGCATCCCCATCGGCCTGATTACCCCGAACTGGGGCGGCTCGACGATCGAGGCCTGGATGACCGAGGAGTCGATCGACGCCACGCCCGGCATCGACTACGAGGTGGCGAAATCGGGCATCTACGACAACAGCATTCCCCAGCGTCTCTACAACGGCATGATTCTCCCCGTGTGCCGTTATACGGCCAAAGGATTTATCTGGTACCAGGGCGAGTCGAATCGCAGGAACTGGTACGACTACTGTGCGTTGCAGGTCTCGCTCGTCAAGCTGTGGCGCGAGACGTGGGGCAATGACGACATGCCGTTCTATTTTACACAGCTGGCCCCCTACCGCTACGAGGGCGACAATTTGCGCTCGCTGCCGCTGGTGATTGAGGCGCAGTACCGTGCCATGTCTCAGATTTCCCGTTCGGGCATCGCCGCAACGACCGACCTTGGCAACCCGGTCTGCATCCATCCCAAACGGAAACGCGAGGTCGGCATGCGCCTGGCTTTCCTCGCGCTGGCCAACGATTATAGCATCGAGGGGCTGCCGGCCCCGGCACCGACCTACAAGTCGATGGAACGCAGTGAAGACAAACTGGTTTTGAGTTTTAATAATCTGTCGGCCCGTAATACATGGAACCAGTCTGACAGCTTTGTGGGATACTCGGAGACCGGGGCGTTTCGACCCGAAGGGTTCGAGATCGCCGGTGAGGACCGGGTTTTTTATCCGGCGCAGGCCAGTCTCGTCTGGTGGGAGAACAAGATCGAGGTACGTTCCGACAAGGTGCCTGAACCGGTTGCCGTTCGGTATGCCTTCCGGAACTACTGTCTCGAGGCCAATGTGGTGACGACGATGGGGCAGCCGCTGGTCCCGTTCCGGACGGACTCCTGGCCGGTGGACGACATCGGGGAGATCCGCTGACGGACCGCCGCATGCTCCGGCGACAGGCGCCGCACGGGAAGCCCCCGTGCGGCGCTTCGTTTCCCGGCCTTCCGGACCTTTTCCCCGCAGCGTCGTAGCGCCGCAACGTCGTGCGATCCGGGGTTCGGGGTCCGAAATTTGCATTTTTGAACGAAAGGATTTATCTTTGATACTTGTCCCCGGAAGCGGTGGCCCGTTGCCGCCGTCTTTCATCCTCCCGGGGCCGAAAGAGACGCTATGAAACTCGGAATTTTGCGGACGGTGTGGTTGTGCGGTTTATGCCTGGCATGCCGCACGGGAGTGGGTATGGAGTGCAAATTCCGCTATTATACCGACAACGACGGCCTCTCTTCGAATACGATCCATTGCTTCTATCAGGACGACAAGGGCTACGTCTGGGTTGGGACCTCCGACGGACTTGACCGCTTCAACTCCTGCGACTTCACCAACTACCGTTCCGACTACCGGATTCCCGACTGCCTGGGAACCAACTGCATCTACAGCCTCTGCGGGGAGAACTTCATGAACAGCGACCGGATTTGGGTCGGAACCTCCGATGGCGTCTACATCTACGATCCGAAGGACGAGTCCTTCGTCCCGGTGCCGATCGAGCGCAACGGGGTCGTGCTGCGCAACCTGCAGGTCTACACGCTCGTCTCGGACCGCGTGGGCAACATCTGGATCGGGACCATCGGCGACGGGCTGTTCCGCTACAGCCTGCGCACGGGGAGTGTCGAGCGCTACGACAGCGAGACGTGCCCCGAGACCTTTACGTCGGATGTGATCGTGAAGATCCTGCTCACCGCCGGAAATCAGCTGTGGGTCGCCTCGGGCGGCGGTCCCATGCTGAGCCGATACAATCCCGAGACCAACAAGTTCACCACCTACCGGGTCGAGGACACGCTGACGCACAAGCCCATCGGCCGGATCTGCTCCCTGTGCCAGGACTCCTTCGGGGATATCTGGATCGGCGGCGGCGAGGGCGAGCTTTACAAGTTCGAACTATCGAGGCAGACCTTCACGGGTAACTATCCGCCTTCCGGGACGTCGTACGGGCGCGTGCGCGAACTGATCGAGTATGTCCCGGGCGAACTGATGATGGGCACGGAGTGCGGACTGGTCTCGTTCGACGCCAAGGACCGCAGCTTTGTGCAGCTCGACGCCGGGACGAGCAACCGCAACGGACGGCTGAACGACAAGTTCATCCATTCGATGCTCAAGGACCGTGAGGGCGGCATCTGGATCGGGACCTGGTTCGGCGGCATCAACTACATCTCGCCCCTCGGGCCGCTCTTCGAGACGATCGAGCCCGGGCCCGGCTGCGGCCGCGTCATCAGCAAGCTCTGCGAGGATCCCCGGGGCAACATTTGGATCGGGAGCGACGACGGCGGGTTGAGCCTCTACGACCCCCGCGAGGAGAGCTACGTACCGGTGGTCGTCGATCCGGCGAATCCGTCGCTGAACATCCATGCCGTGGCCGTCGACGGGCCGTGGCTGTGGATCGGGACCTTCGGGAACGGCCTCTACCGGATGGACCGGGAAAGCCGCGACGTGAAACATTTCGCATGGACCGAGGACGGGACCGACGATCTCGATGTCTACTCCGTGATGCGCGACTCGCGCGGCACGCTCTGGATAGGGACCAAGGAGGGCATCTGCCGCTATGAGGACGACACGCAGCGGATCGAGTCCCTGCTGCCCCTCGGCCACAACAGCGACGTGGTGGACATTTGCGAGGACCGCTACGGGCAGGTGTGGTTCGCTTCGCAGAGCCGCGGGCTGATCCGTTACTCGGTCGACGGCGGGGAGTTCGCCTTCTTCTCTGGGGACGCCCGTTACGGATTGGCGGATTTCGTGAGTTGCCTGGCTGTGGAGAACGATCACCTCTGGATCGGAACCCACGGTCACGGCCTCTGCCGGTATGACATCGCCGAAGACCGCCTGGCAAGAGTCTTCGACGACACGACCTACGGTAACTGCGCAGTCTTCCAGATCATCCAGGACGGCGGCGACCTGTGGCTGTCGACCAACCGGGGACTGCTGAAGTTCAGCTGCCGCGACGCGCAGAAAAAGATCTACAAATATACCTCCGAGGACGGACTGCTGGCCAACATCTTCAACGCCAACTCCGGCATCAAGTCCTCCACGGGCCACATCTACGTCGGCTGCAACACCGGCATCAACCGCTTCTATCCCTACGATTTCACGCGTCGCGAGAACTCCGCGCGCCTGACCGTCGTCTTCCCCGACTTCAAACTCTTCAACCAGCGGGTGCCGCTCGACGGGAAAGTCCTCTCCTCGACGATCGACTGCCAGCGCAGCGTGCGTTTCCGTAGCCGCAAGGGGTCGTTCAGCCTCGATTTCATCGCCCTGAATTTCTCGTCGCCGCTGCGGACCGTATACCGCTACCGGCTGGAGAATTTCGACCGGGAGTGGCTCGTTTCCGATCCCGAGGAGATGTCGGGCGTGCAGCACGTCTCTTATACGAACCTTCCCTCGGGCTCCTACCGCTTTGTCGTCAGCGCGTCGAACAACGGTGAGCAGTTCGGCGAGGAGGCCGAGGTGCTTGTCGGGATTCTGCCTCCGTGGTGGCTGGGAAAGGGCATGGTGGGACTCTACGTGCTCTTGGGACTCTCGGCCCTCGGCTTCGGAGGCTACCTCCTGCGCCGGAAGATTGTCCGTGCCCACCGCGAGCAGATCGCCTCCATCGCCCGCAAGAACAAACTCGACCTGCTGGAGGCCAAGGTCGCCTTCTTCGACGAGGTCGCCCGGAATATCCAGACGCCCGTAGCCATGATCTCCGCCCCCGTCGAGGCCATCGCCCAGCAGGTTTCCGACCCCGAACGCATCCGTGAGGATCTGGGTATTGTCCGCAAGAACTGCGACCGTCTGCTGCAAATTGTCAAGCAAATTTCGAACCTGAAGTATTCCGAGATCGAGGGCGCGCGGGCCGCGCTGTCGCGCAGAGCTGCGGAGCCGGCTTCCGCGAACGTTGCGGCCGATTCCAACGCTTCCGGGACGCACGGGGCCCCCCCCCTTCATCCGAGGATTCTTTTTGTTGTGAGTGAGCGTGATAGCGCCAACTTCCTGTTGCGCCACCTTTCGGACGACTATTCGATCCGATGCGTGACCCGGGCGCGCGAAGCCCTCGACGAGTTGCGCACGCACAGCTTCTCGGCCGTCGTCGCTGAGGTGCGGCTCGCCGGCGAGCCCGACGGCATCGGGCTCTGCGAGGCGATACGTGCCGACAATGGACTGAACCACCTCCCGGTCATTTTGCTGGAGGTGGGCGGGTCGGACGCCGAAAAGATTCGCGGCATCCGGGCCGGTGCCGATGTCTTCTTTGAGAACCCCGAGTCGGCGAACTGCCTGAGAGAGCAGATCCGCGCGCTCATCGAACTGCGCCGACAGCTGCGGCTGAAGTATTCGAAGATGCCCTACATGCCCTTCGAGGAGCAGTCGCTGCCCGGCGGTTCGCGCTTCATGGAGCAGGTAAACCGTTACATCACCGACAACATCTCGAATGCCGGCATGACCGTCGAGGATATCGCCGATGCGGTGAACGTGAGCCGCACGCTGCTCTTCTCGCGGATCAAGGCCCTGGCCGGGACCACGCCCAACGAACTGCTACGTACGATCCGCTTGAAGATGGCCGCCGAGCTGCTCGCAGCGCCGAACAACCTCCGCGTGACGGAGATCTGCTACATGGTGGGTTTCACCTCGACCTCCTATTTCGCCAAGTGCTTCAAGACGCAGTACGGCATCCTCCCGACCGAATGGATGGAGCGCTACCGCAAGGAGTAGCGGTGTGGTGTCGGACCGTAAAACGGAAATAGCGAAACCCGTGTGGGTTCCGCTGCTTCGTGTTTGAAGGAAGGCTGTGTCCTACCAGATGATCACGCGCTCCTCCTCGGGCATGAACATCTCCCCGTCGGTGATCCCGAAGGCGTCGTAGAAGTCCTGCAGGTTGCGCAGCGTGGCATTCACACGCCATTTGCCCAGCGAGTGTACGTCGAGCTTCGTCAGACGCGCGATCTCCTCGTCGCGGATGTTCTGGGCCCAAAGCGTGGCGTAGGCCAGGTAGAAGCGCTGGGCATCGGTGAAGCCGTCGATCGGGGCCGGGGCCTCCTTGCCTGCGAGCGAATTCCGGTAGGCCGTATAGGCCACCCGCAAACCGCCCTGATCGGCAATGTTCTCACCCAGACACAGCGCTCCGTTGGCGTGCAGCGCCGGCTGGTCGCCCTTGGCCGGGAGCACCTCGATGGCATCGAACTGCTTGACCAGGATCTCCGTCTTGGCCTGGAAGGCGGAGGCATCCTCCTCGGTCCACCAGTTGTTCATGTTGCCGTCCTTGTCGAACTGGCGCCCCTGATCGTCGAATCCGTGGGTCATCTCGTGGCCGATCACCACGCCGATGGCGCCATAGTTCACCGCATCGTCGGCATCCGGGTTGTAGAATGGAGGCTGCAGAATCGCGGCCGGGAAGCAGATCTCGTTCGTCGTCGGGTTGTAGTAGGCGTTTACCGTCTGCGGAGTCATCCCCCACTCGGCCCGGTCGACCGGTTTGCCGTACTTTTCGAGGTTATCCTTCGTGGCCCAGATCCCGGCGTTTCGCAGGTTTTCGTAATAGCTCTTCGTCGGATCGATCTCAAGTGTCGAATAATCCTTCCACTTGTCCGGGTAGCCGATCTTCACGGTAAACGAGTTCAGTTTCTCCTGCGCCTTGGCCTTCGTGGCGTCCGACATCCAGTCGAGGTCGGCGATATGCTGCGAGAGCGACGTCTGCAGGTTCTTCACCAGCTCCGTCATGCGCTGCTTGTCCTTCTCGGGAAAGTATTTCGCCACGTACATCTCGCCCACGGCCTCGCCCAGCAGTCCGTTGGGCACCGACATGGCACGTTTCCAGCGGGGTTTCTGCTCCTGCTGGCCCGACATCGTGCGGCCGTAGAACTCGAACGACGCGGTTTGGAAATCGTCGCTCAGCGACGAAGCCCCGCCGTCGATGATCTGGGCGGCCAGGTAGTGGCGGATCTTCTCCAGCGGGAGGGTCTTGAAGAGCGTGTTGACGCGCTCCATGACGCGCTTCTGCTGTACGATCATGCGGTCGGCGTCGGCCAGCCCCATTCCTGCGAAGTAAACGTCCCAGTCGATGGCGTCGTAGGTCTTGGCAAACTCCGCGCGCGTCATCGGGTTGTACTGTGCCGGGATGTCGCGCTGCTCGACGTTCGAGAAGAAGACTTCGGCCAGCGAATCCTCGATCTCCAGTGCGTCGGCGGCTGCCTGTGCGGCGGCTTCGGCATCATACCCGCAGAGGGTGAAGAGCTGCACGAGGTAGTTTTTGTAGGCCTCCTTGATCGAGGCGTTTTCCGGATCCACGTAGTAGTCGCGGTCGCCCATCGAGATTCCCGACTGACCCACGTAGAGCGTGTTGACGTTGCTGTCCATCAAGTCGGCCATCACGCCGATGCCGAAGAAGGGATTGGCCAGCGCCATGTGGATCCTGGCAAGCACCTCCGGGAGCTGCTTGCGGTCGGTCAGCCCCTCGACGAGCTGCAGGTCGGCAGCCAGCGGTGCGGCGCCCTCGGCATTCAGGCGTGTGGAGTCGAGCCCCATCTTGTAGAGGTCCGCGATCTTCTGCTCGACGCTTCCCGGGGCGGTTTCGAGCTTGGTCATCTCCTGGAAGAGCCGGTTGATGCGCTTTTCGTTGTTTTCGCGCAGTACGTCGAAGGAGCCGTAGCGCGAGAATTCGGGCTTCAGCGGGTTGTTCTTCTGCCAGCCGCCCGTGGCATACTGGTAGAAGTCGGCGTTCGGGGCTACCGACAGGTCGAAATTCGTGAGGTCGATGGCCGGGGTTTTCGTATTGTTGTTCTGACAGGCTGCCATACAGACTGCGGTTGCTGCTAAAAGGATGATACGTTTCATGCGTTGTTCGGGTTTTTGATGAGAAGCGGAGATTTCCGGAGCTCCGGAAATCTCCGCTTCGGGATAATTGCTTGTTCCGATTCCGGGCCTCCTATTCGCGGATGGCCTCTACGCCGGGCAGCGTACCGAATTCGATGTATTCGAGCAGGGCGCCGCCGCCGGTCGAGATGTAGGATACCTGGTCGGCCAGTCCGAACTTGTTGATGCAGGCCACCGAGTCGCCGCCGCCGATGAGCGAGTAGGCGCCCTTTTTCGTGGCCTCGGCGATGGCCAGGGCCACCTCCTTCGAGCCGGTTGCGAACTTGTCGATCTCGAAGACGCCTACCGGGCCGTTCCACAGGATCGTCTTGCAGCCGAGGATGTGCTCGCGGAAGATCTTCTTGCCCTCATCGGCGATGTCGACACCCTCCCAGTTGTCGGGGATGTTGTCGGCCGGAGCCGTCGAGGTGTTGGCGTCGGCCGAGAAGGCGTCGGCGATCAGCGCGTCGGGCGACATCACCAGCTGAACACCCTTCTGCTTGGCCAGTTCGAGGATCTCCAGGGCTACGGGGAACATGTCGGGCTCGCAGATCGAGTTGCCGACCTTGCCGCCCTGGGCTGCGGCAAAGGTGTAGGTCATGCCGCCGCCGATGACGATCGAATCGACCTTCTCGATCAGGGCCTTGATCACGCCGATCTTCGTCGAGACCTTCGAGCCGCCGATGATGGCACAGAACGGGTGCTGCGGGGCCTCCATGAGCGACGAGATCGCCTTGACCTCCTTCTCCATCAGGTAGCCGAACATCTTGTCGTTGGGGAAGTGCTTGGCGATCAGATAGGTCGAAGCGTGCTTGCGGTGAGCCGTGCCGAAGGCGTCGTTGATGTAGCAGTCGGCATACGAAGCGAGTTTCTTGACGAACTCCTTCTGCGGGCCCTCTTTCAGGGCCTTCTTGGCGGCGTCCTTCTCCTCCTTGGTGGCGTCCTCGGCCAGACCGCGGGGTTTGCCCTCCTCCTCGGCGTAGAAACGCAGGTTTTCGAGCAGCAGCACTTCGCCCGGCTTGAGGGCCTTGGCCATTTCGGCAGCCTTCTCGCCCATGCAGTCACCGGCGAAGAGGACCTTCGTGCCGAGGTTCTTCTCGATGGCCGGGATGATCTGCTCCAGCGAGTATTTCGGATCGGGGTTCTTCTTCGGACGGCCCATGTGCGACATGAGGATCACCGAACCGCCCTCGGAGAGCACCTTCTTGACGGTGGGCATGGCGGCGCGGATGCGCGTGTCGTCGGTTACTTCGCCCTTCTCGTTCAGGGGCACGTTGAAATCCACGCGGATGATCGCGCGTTTGCCTTTGAAATCGTAGTTGTCGATCGAAATCATAGCTCTTTGAGATTTAAGTATTTTGTAGAAATTTTTTCCGTGAATCCCGTATCGGCGACAAAGTTACGAAAAATTTTCAGTAAATCTGTTATTCCGATAACAGAAAAAACAAACGCCCGGTAAAAACAAATCTTCCGGAGCGGCAAATCCGCCCCGGAAGACCGGTGTCAATATTTGTACCGCACCCACTTGAAGAGCTCCTTCAGGGTGGGTTTCTTGCCGTACATGAAGATGCCCACGCGGTAGATCTTGGCCGCGAACCAGACCATCGCCACGAACGAGCCGTAGAGCACCGCGAGCGAGAGGAGGATCTCCCACAGCGGGATGTCGTAGGGGATGCGGGCCATCATCACCACGGGCGACGTGAAGGGGATGATCGAGAACCAGAAGGCCATCGGGGAGTTGGGGTCCTTGATGACGGCCAGCATCATCAGCAGGGCGAGGATGATCGGCAGCGTGATGGGCATCTGCAGCTGCGAGGCGTCCTGAATGTTGTCGACTGCCGAACCCACGGCGGCGAACATCGCCGAATAGAGCAGGTAGCCCCCGAAGACGAACAGCAGCAGACAGCCGAAGATCTTGAGGATGTAACCCAGGTCGGTCATGGCGGCCAGGGCCTGCATCGCCTCGGGGTCCATGCCGCTCATCGCGGCGGCGTCGGGAACGCCCTGCTGCATGGCCTGGACACCGGCCATCGCCTCGGCGGGCATCAGGTGGGGCAGCACGAAGCCCCCCGCGGCGACGATCAGCACGCCCCAGATGAGGATCTGCACCACGGCGACGGCCGCCACGCCGAGGATCTTCCCGAGCATCAGGTCGAAGGGCCTCACGGACGAGACCATCACCTCCAGGACGCGGTTGTTCTTCTCCTCGATCACGGACTGCATGACCATCGAACCGTAGATCAGCAGGAACATGTAGAGGACGAACCCGAGGATGTAGCCGAGTACCGTGGCCACGGTCGACGACTGCGCCTGGGTGTCCTCCTCCTGCGACTTGTCGTTACGGAAGGTCTGCAACGTGACCGTGGTCTTCACCTCGTCGAGGATCTGCTGCAGGTTTTCGATGTCGTAGGCCTTGAGCTTCTCGGCTTCGAGCACCTTCTCGATCTGGTCCGTGATGCTGCTCTCGACGGAGAGCGACGACGACGAATTGGCGTAGAGCCGCACGTTCGAGGGGTTTTCGAGGATGTCCTGCCCGATGTAGAGTATGCCGAAGCGGTCGGTCAACTCCCTGCGGGCCTCGTCGGTCGAGAGGTCGGTGGCCTCGAAACGGATCTCTTCGTCGCTTTCGAGCCGTGGGGCCACCAGCCCGCTCTCGTCGATCACGGCGATCGTCTTCTGTTCGCCGCGCGAATACTCCATGATGAGTGCCGGGGCGGCCATCAGGGCGATCATCAGGACGGGCATCAGGATCGTGCTGATGATAAAGGATTTTTTGCGCACGCGCTCGTTGAACTCGCGCTGGATAATGATGGGTATGTTGGACATGGCGTCTGTTTTTTTCAATTCTCTTTCTCTTCTGTTTTCCGGTCTCCCCGGGTGCGGAGCAGCAGCAGGATGCCGCAGCACAGCGTGATGGACGAGAGGAT
>CALUKL010000147.1 GCA_944321195.1 uncultured Alistipes sp. | reverse complement strand
CTGGTTGTAAAATTTTTAAGTGAGAAATTAAATGTTGAAATATATAAATAACAATTCGTATGCCCATAGAAAAACGCTGGGTAGTGAAGCCCCAGGGCGACCCCGCGACGGTAGCTTCGTTGGCTGCCGCTCTGCGGATCTCGCCCGTGCTGGCCAATCTGCTCGTACAAAGAGGCATAGACACCGTAGAAAAGGCTGACAAGTTCTTTAAACCGAGCCTCGCCGATCTGCACGACCCCTTCCTGATGAAGGATATGGACCGCGCGGTCGAACGGGTCGAACGGGCCGTCGCAAACCATGAGAAGATCATGGTCTACGGCGACTACGACGTCGACGGCTGTACGGCCGTGGCGCTGGTTTACAAGTTCCTCCGCCAGATCGGGCACAAAAACCTGATGTTCTACATCCCCGACCGCTACACCGAAGGGTACGGGATTTCGGTCAAGGGGATCGACCTCGCGGCCCGCAAGGGCGTGGGGCTGATCATCGCCCTCGACTGCGGTATCAAAGCCACCGAAAAGGTGCTCTATGCAAAGACGAAAGGCGTGGATTTCATCATCTGCGACCATCACCTCCCGGCCGAGGAGATCCCTCAGGCCGTAGCCGTTCTCGACCCCAAACGGGTCGACTGCTCCTATCCGTTCGACGAACTCTCGGGTTGCGGCGTGGGTTTCAAACTCGTGCAGGCCTATGCCCAGAAGAACCGGATCCCGTTCGAACAGATCCTCGATCTGCTCGACCTGCTCGTCGTATCGATCGCTTCGGACATCGTGCCCCTGACGGGCGAGAACCGCATCCTGGCCTACTTCGGGCTGAAGAACCTCAACCGAGAACCCTCGAAGGGGCTGCTGTCGATCATCAAGATCTGCGGGCTGGACAAACACAACATCACCATCGACGACATCGTCTTCAAGATCGGTCCGCGAATCAACGCCGCCGGGCGGATGCGGATGGATGAAAACGACGAAAATGCCTCGCCTTCGGGCGGTCACGCCGCCGTGGAGCTCCTGATTGAAGGCAACGAGAGCGTCGCCGCGGAGTTCGGAAACGTCATCGACTCCTACAACCAGGACCGCAAGTCGATCGACCGCCACGTCACGCAGGAGGCCCACGAGTACATCGAGCAGAACCCCGAGCTGAAAGCCCTGAAAAGCACGGTGATCTACAACCCGCGCTGGATGAAGGGGATCGTGGGGATCGTGGCCTCGCGGCTGATCGAGACCTACTACCGGCCGACGGTAGTACTGACGATGAGCAACGGATTCGTAACGGGTTCGGCGCGTTCGGTCCCGGGATTCGATCTCTACCAGGCCGTCGAGTCGTGCTCGGACCTGCTCGAAAACTTCGGTGGGCACATGTACGCCGCCGGACTGACGATGCGTCCGGAGAATGTCGAGGAGTTCACGCGGCGTTTCAACGCCTTCGTGGAGGAGAACATCGACCCGCAGATGCTCATCCCGCAGGTCGACATCGACAGCGAACTGCTCTTCTCCGACATCACCCCGGCCTTCCGCAAGGACCTGAACCGTTTCCAACCCTTCGGCCCCGGCAACACGGCCCCGGTTTTCGTGACCTACGGCGTGAGCAACCACGGGGAGGCCCGGCTCGTCGGCATGGAGAGCGAACACCTCCGCATGGACCTCATGCAGCGGCAGAAACCCAACACGAAACTCCAGGCCATCGCTTTCCAGCAGCCAACGCACTACGAATGGGTGCGGGCCGGAAAGCCGATCGACGTCTGCTACCAGATCGTCGAGAACCACTACCGCGGCACGGTCTCCACGCAGTTGCGCGTGAAGGATATCAAACCGGTGCACAACCGTTGAGAACCCGGATTTGGGGGCCGGATTTTGAGGGGCCGGGAGCCGATTCCGAAAAAAAGGATGCTGCTGCAAGGCGGCATCCTTTTTCCGATTTTCCGACAAGAGTGAACCGGCGGACAGGGCCGGCTACGGCAGCCGGATGATACGCGCCTCGTCGTCGCAGGGCGGCAGCGGGGCGGGGGTGAAGTCCGAATAACCGATCGCAATGGCGCAGAGCGGCTCGCATTCCGCGGGAATCGGCAGGAAACCACGCAGGTAATCGGCCGCCTTCTCACCCGCGGGATCCTCCTTGCGGCGCGGACGGCCGTGGATGTGCACCCAGCAGGAGCCGAGCCCCTCGTCGACACAGGCCAGTTGGAGCACGGTGGCCGAAATCGCGGCATTCTCCCGCCACAGGTCACTCGCCGTCGTATCACCCAGGATGACGATTGCCAGCGGGGCATTCTTCAAAAATCCCGATCCGTAATCGCGCATGTCGGCCATGCGTGCCACGAGAGCCGGATCGTCGACCACCAGAAAACGGGTCGTGCGCGTATTGCGGGCCGAAGGGGCCGTCAGGGCCTCCGCGAGCAGACGGTCCACGACCTCGCGGGGCACCGTCCGATCCGTAAACTTGCGGATCGAACGTCGTTTGGCTATCAATTCCTTGAATTCCATAATCGTCACGTTTCTTGCATACAAAAATAGGGAAAAAACATTATCTTTGAAAATCCAAAATTTCCGAACACCATGGATTACCGTTTCACCATAGCCCTGATCTACGACTTCGACGGTACACTCGCACCGGGGAACATGCAGGAGTACGACTTCATCCCGGCCGTCGGAAAAAGCAACAAGGAGTTCTGGACCGAAGCCAACACGCTGGCCGAAGAGCAGGATGCAGACATGGTCCTCACCTACATGGCCCGGATGATCCAGGAGGCGAAATCCAAGGGGCTGTCGCTGCGCCGCGAAGCCTTCCAGGAGTCGGGGCGCCGCGTGGCGCTCTTCAACGGCGTGAAGGAGTGGTTTGCGAGGATCAACCGTTACGGCGAAGAGCGGGGGATCCGTATCCTGCACTACATCAACTCCTCGGGGTTGAAGGAGATCATCGAAGGCACGGAGATCGCCCACGAATTCCGCAAGATCTATGCCTGCTCGTTCCTCTACGACGTCGACGGAATCGCCTACTGGCCCGCCGTGGCGGTCAACTACACCAACAAGACGCAGTTCATCTTCAAGATCAACAAGGGTGTCGAATCGGTCTTCGACTCGAAACTCGTAAACCGCTATATCCCCGAAAACGAGCGTCCCGTGCCGTTCCGCCGCATGATCTACGTCGGCGACGGAACCACCGACATCCCCTGCATGCGGCTGGTGAAGAGTTCCGGAGGCCACTCCATCGCCGTCTACAACCCCGCCCAGAAGGGCGCGCGGAAAGAGTTGGCGTCGCTTATCCACGACAACCGCGTGAGCCATGTCTGCCCGGCCGACTACTCCGAAGGCTCGGAGATGGACATCCTCGTGAAGACCATCATCGACAAGATCGACCTCGACGACCGGTTGGAAAAACTCGAAGTCGTCCGCTGAACACCATGACATCCACTCCCGGAAAAAGAATCTATGCCCGACGCTGGATCCGCCCCGAACGGCTCGGAGGATCCCCCGAGTGGACCGCCGGGCTCAGGCGTCACCCCGCAGCCCTGTGGATCACCGTGGGGTTACTGACCCTCTGCACCCTGCTGCCCGTCGCGGGATTCCCGGGTCTCTATGTCGCGGCCGTGGCCTGCGGCGCCTTTTACCTCGACGACGAACCCCTGGAACTGCTCAGACTCCCGGAACTGAACGCCGGGCGGCTGCTCGTCCGCAAGGTCCTCACCGCCTGGCGGAACTACTTCCTGCTGACACTGCCCTTCACCCTGCTGGCTATCCTCGCACACCCTCGCACGGCCTGGATAGCCGCCGCATGGGCCCCGCTGGCGACATTGGCCCTGCTCTATGCCGTGGTGGCCAAATATGCACACTACGCCCCCGAAAAACCCCGCCGGCAGCCCCTGGCCGCACGCTTCGGAAGCGCTGGATTCCTCTTCCCCGTATTGCTGCCCCTGAGCCTCATCCTCACGGTCAGCTACGCCCTGCGGGCCGAACGAAACCTCAACCGCTACCTCCATGATTACGATTGATACACTCCGGGTCCGCGAAGGCAGGCGGATCCTGCTCGACGGCGTGACGATGCACCTGCCCGGAAATGCCGTCCACGGAATCACCGGCGAGGGGAGGAGTCTCCTGCTGCGGACCGTCTGCGGGCTCGTAACGCCCGAAACGGGTTCGGTATCCGAATCCGGACATCCACTGCAACGGCGCGAAATGGCGTTCTTAGAGGCCGACCCGCACTTCTGGCCCGGGCTCACTGCCCGCGACTGCATCGGACTGGTGCGGTACAACGACCGGACGGAGTATCCCGAAGCGCTGATCCGCCGCTTCCCCGTACCGCTCGACGCGGAGGCCCGGGCCCTGCCGTCCCGGGAACGCAAACACCTCGGCATCATCCTTACGCTGATGCGCGGCAAACGCATCCTGCTGCTCGACGAACCCTTCCGGGAGTTGGAGCCCGAACGGCTCTTCGTCATGCAACAGCTCCTCCTCCACCTCGGAACCGAAGGGCGGACCGTGCTGCTCGCCTCCGGGAAGATCACACCCCTCGAAGGGGTTTGCGACGACCTCTACCTGCTGGGCGGAGGCCGTGTCCTCGCCCGTTACGAACACTACGAACTGGGGCGTGTGGCCGGGATTCCGGATTCCGGCTCGGAAATCCCGAAAAATTGAGTATCTTCGCAGTAAAATCCGCGTACGGAAAACGATCATGAAAATTCTTTTCGCCACCAACAATGCACACAAGCTCAGTGAGGCTCAGGCCGTGCTGGGGGATGGATATACGCTCGTGACACCCCGCGAATGCGGTGTCATGGAGGAGATCCCCGAAGAGCAGGAGACCCTCGAAGGAAACGCCCTGCAAAAGGCCCGTTACCTGCACGACCGCACCGGTCTGGACTGCTTCGCCGACGACACCGGACTCGAAGTCGAAGCACTGGGCGGGGCCCCCGGCGTGCACTCGGCCCGCTACGCCACCGACGGACACGACTTTGCGGCCAACAACCGCCTGCTGCTGAAGAATCTCCAGGGCGTCGAGAACCGCCGGGCCCGCTTCCGCACAGTCATTGCATTGATCCTCAACGGTGAGGAACACCTCTTCGAAGGGGTAGTCGAGGGACGCATCATAGACCATGAAACTGGACACGAAGGATTCGGGTTCGATCCGCTGTTCGTCCCCGACGGTTGCGAACGCACCTTTGCCGAAATGAGCGCCGCGGAGAAAAACGCTATCTCACACCGCGGACGCGCCGTACGCAAACTGGCCGAATACCTCCACGCACTCGAAAAATAGAAGTGGCCGGAATGAAACCGAAAGAGATCATCCGATGGGGGATTCTGGGGTGCGGTGACGTCTGCGAACGCAAGAGCGGTCCGCCGATGTACCTCACGGAGCACTCGGCACTCGTGGCCGTCATGCGGCGCGACGCGGAGAAGGCCGCCGATTTCGCACGCCGCCACAGCGTCGCCCGCTTCTACACCGATGCCGGGGCGCTGATCGCCGATCCCGAGGTCGACATCGTCTACGTCGCCACGCCGCACGCCTCGCACAAGGAGCTGACGATCCGCGCTCTGGAGGCCGGGAAACCCGTCTATGTCGAGAAGCCCATGGCGATGAACCATGCCGAGTGCCGGGAGATGCTCGCCGCGGCGGAACGCTGCGGACAGAAACTCTTCGTGGCCTATTACCGGCGGTCGCTGCCCTATTTCCGGAAAGTCCGGGATCTGCTGGAGGAGGGGAGGATCGGGACCCCGCAGCAGGTCGAGGTCCGTTACCTGCGTCCGGCAGGCCCCGAAGACCGCGATCCGGCCCGGCTGCCGTGGCGCCTGCGCCGCGAGGTGGGCGGTGACGGCTACTTCTACGACATGGCCCCGCACACGCTCGACATCCTCGACTTTCTGCTCGGGGAGATCTCGGAGGCCCAAGGGGTGAAGAGCAACCTCGGAGGGCTGTACGAGGTGGCCGATACGGTCTCGGCCGCACTCCGGTTCCGCTCGGGCGTCGTCGGGAAAGGACTCTGGAGTTTCGTCGCACCGCCCGAAGAGACCGAAGATTCGGTCCTCATCGTCGGCAGCCGGGGCTCGATCCGCTTCAGCACCTTCGCCTTTACGCCCGTCGAACTGTCGGCTCCCGAAGGTACGGAGCGCTTCGCCATCGAACCTCCGAAACATATTCAGGGCCCGATGATCGCTTCGATCGTCGCCGAACTCCGCGGTGAGGGACGCTGCCCTTCGACCGGCGTATCGGCCGCCCGGACTTCGCGGGTCATGGATGAAATCATGAAGGAATAAATCGCTATCTTTGCCCCCGCTATGGAGACGAAAAACTACGACAAGGAGGAGCGGTTCGACCCCGCAACGGTCGAAGCCCTCAAAGGACACTATACGGAGATCCTGCGCCTGCTGGGCGAAGACCCCTCGCGCGAAGGATTGCTGAAAACCCCCGAACGGGTCGCCAAGGCGATGTCGTTCCTCACGAAAGGGTACGACGAAAACCCGCTCGAAATCATCCGCTCGGCAACGTTCCGCGAGGAGTACAAGCAGATGGTGCTGGTCAAGGACATCGAGCTCTACTCGATGTGCGAGCACCACATGCTGCCCTTCTACGGCAAGGCGCACGTCGCCTACATCCCCAACGGATACATCACCGGGCTGTCGAAGATCGCCCGCGTGGTGGAGTGTTTCGCCCGGCGGCTGCAGGTCCAGGAGCGGCTGACGGTCCAGATCCGCAACTGCATCCAGGAGGCCCTCAGCCCCATGGGTGTCGCCGTGGTGATCGAGGCCAGCCACATGTGCATGCAGATGCGCGGCATCGAGAAACAGCAGTCCGCCACCACCACATCGGCCTTTACGGGCGTCTTCCTCTCGGATCACCGCACCCGCGAGGAGTTCATGACCCTCATCTCGCACAAGTATCGGTAAAGCCCGAATTCCAGGCCCTTTCCTGCAACCGGAAATCCCTTGTTGGGGATTTCCGGTTTTTTCATGTCCCGTTCGGACCCGGACGCCGCAAACCACCCGAACAGGGAACGAAATTTGAGACACGGGAGGAGACAGCAAACCAAAAATCAAAACATCATGAACGTCAAACAACTCCGTTACATTGCGTTCGCGCTCGTTGCAGCCGCGTTCTGCTCGTGCCAGAAAGACCCCTCGACGTCGGATCTCCACAGGGATTATCTGGTCTACACCGCCCACGATTCCGGGACCGACTTCTCGGCAATCGCAACCTACTACCTCCCGGACAGCATCCTGGTGATCGGAAACAGCGATCAGACCGAATACTGGAAGGACGAGGACGCCCTGACGATCATCGACGCCGTAGCGGGCGGAATGAACGATGCAGGCTATACGCGCTCCGATGACAAAACCGCGGCCAGCGTGGGACTGCAACTCAGCTATGTGCGGCAGGAGACCTATTTCGTCGGGTATGACAACCCCTACTGGTGGTGGTACTATCCCTACTACTGGGCTCCCGGGTACTGGGGCAACTGGGTCGGATGGCACTATCCCTACAGCGTCTATTACGCCTACACCGCAGGCTCGCTGCTCGTGG
>CALUKL010000146.1 GCA_944321195.1 uncultured Alistipes sp. | reverse complement strand
AGGAGGCCAAGGCCCGCGGCATCGTGGGTATCAAGGGCCACCGTCTGGTGGGCGGCTTCCGCGCATCGTGCTACAACGCGCTGCCGATCGAAAGCGTCCGCGTACTGGTGGAGTGCATGCAGGAGTTTGCGGCCAAGCACGCCAAATAGTCCGCAGCCATGCCGCTTGTATCGCGTGTCCCGGCCGGATACGACACCCTCACGGGCGAAGTGAAGGCCTGGGACTATGAAGAAATGTTGAACATTGAAAATCCGAAACCGATGAAAATACTGGTAGCAACCGAGAAGCCTTTTGCCAAGAAGGCGGTCGATGGCATCCGTGCCATCGTCGAGGAGGCCGGATACGAGCTGGCGCTCCTGGAAAAATATACCGACAAGGGGCAGCTGCTCGAGGCTGTGGCCGATGCCGACGCCCTGATCATCCGCAGCGACAAGATCACCTCGGAGGTGATCGCCGCGGCGAAGAACCTCCGCATCGTGGTGCGGGCCGGCGCAGGCTACGACAACGTCGACCTGGCGGCCGCCACGGAGCGCGGTATCGTGGTGATGAACACCCCGGGGCAGAACTCCAACGCCGTGGCCGAGCTGGCCCTGGCGATGATGATCTACATGTCGCGCAACCGCTTCACACCCGGTACGGGCTCGGAGATCCAGGGCAAGACGCTCGGCATCCACGCCTACGGCAACGTCGGCAAGCTGGTCGGCCGCAAGGGCAAGGCCCTGGGCATGAACGTTGTGGCCTACGATCCGTTTATCACCGACCCGGAGGTCTTCGCGGCCGACGGTGTGGAGCAGGTGGCCTCGGCCGAGGAGCTCTACAGGCGTTCCGACTTCCTCTCGCTGCACATCCCCGCCACGCCGCAGACCGTCGGCTCGATCGGCTACGACCTGCTGATGTCGATGCCCAAGGGCGCCACGCTGGTCAACACCGCCCGCAAGGAGGTGATCGACGAGGCCGGGCTGCTGCGTGCGCTGACCGAACGCGAGGATCTGAAATACATCACCGACATCGCGGCCGGAAATCAGGCCGAACTGGACGAGAAGTTCGGCAAACGGGTCTTCGCCACCCCGAAGAAGATGGGGGCCGAGACCGCCGAGGCGAACATCAACGCCGGCCTGGCCGCGGCCCGTCAGATCGTCGACTTCCTGAAAAACGGAAACCGGAAATTCCAGGTCAACAAATAGGAGGACCGGACAGGCGGAGAAGGCGGGTGCGGTGTGAACGGACCCGCCTTTTTTCGCCGGAACGGCCTGCGGAACGAGTGAACCAACCAACAAACAATCGAAAATAACCGAAAGACTATGGTACGAATCAAACCTTTCCGTGCGGTGCGTCCGCCGAAGGAGCACGCGGCCGAGGTGGCGTCGCGTCCCTATGACGTGCTGAACTCCGCGGAGGCGAAGGCCGAAGCCACGGAGCGTTCGCTGCTGCACATCATTAAACCCGAGATCGACTTCGAACCCATCGCCGACGAGCATTCGCAGCCCGTCTACGAGAAGGCGGTGGAGAACTTCCGCAAGTGGCAGCAGGAGGGTTGGTTGCAACAGGATCCCGAGGAGTACTATTATATATATGCGCAGACGATGGAGGGCCGCACGCAGTACGGTCTGGCCATGTGCTGCCACTTCGAGGACTACCTCTCGGGTGCGATCAAGAAGCACGAACTCACGCGCCCCGACAAGGAGGAGGACCGCATGATCCACGTGCGCAACCAGCAGGCCAACATCGAGCCGGTCTTCTTCGCCTACCCGGACAACGCCGAGATCGACGCCATTGTCCATGACATCGTGGCGAACAACGCCCCGGAGTACGACTTCACGGCGGCCGACGGCTTCGGGCACAAGCTGTGGGTGATCCGCGACCGGAAGACGAACGACCGCATCACGGAGATCTTTTCGGGAATTCCGGCTCTGTACGTCGCAGACGGCCATCACCGTACGGCTGCCGCCGCGCGGGTGGGCGCCGAGTGCAAGGCGAAGAATCCGAACCATACGGGCGAGGAGGAGTATTGCTACTTCCTGGCCGTGACGTTCCCGGCCAACCAGCTGCGGATCATCGACTACAACCGCGTGGTGAAGGACCTGAACGGCCTGACCCCGGCGGAGCTGGTCGAGCGGCTCAAGGAGTCGTTCGAGGTCGAGGACAAGGGTACCGAAGAGTATCGTCCGACGGGGCTGCACAACTTCTCGATGTACCTCGAAGGCCACTGGTGGAGCCTCACGGCCAAGCCCGGGACCTACGACGACAACGACCCGATCGGGGTGCTGGATGTCACGGTGCTCTCGAACCTCGTACTGGACAGGATCCTCGGCATCGAGGACCTGCGCACCTCGAAGCGCATCGATTTCGTGGGAGGGATCCGGGGCCTGGGCGAACTGAAGCGGCGTGTCGACAGCGGCGAGATGAAGGTGGCCTTTGCGCTCTACCCCGTCTCGATGCAGCAGCTGATCAACATTGCCGACACGGGCAACATCATGCCTCCGAAGACGACGTGGTTCGAACCGAAACTGCGTTCGGGCGTGGTGATCCACTCCTTTGCCGGGGAGGAGTAGCCGATGATGGCGTGCGGAGGGTTCGGGATTCCGAACCCTCCGCTGTTTTCAGGGGATTGCGAGGCGGAAAATCGAATAAAATGACTATCTTTGGTTTGGATTCCCTCCCCCTCCTAAAATCATCGCGTTATGAAGTGGTTTTTCAAATGTATCCGCAACTACGTGAATTTCTCGGGACGCGCCCGCCGGACGGAGTTCTGGTACTTTGTCCTCTTTTCGTGTCTGCTGATGCTCGTGGCCATGGCGCTGGATGTGGTCTGTTTCAGAAACCCCTACAAGTTTTTCTACCTGGCGGTGTCGCTGTTTCTCTTCCTGCCCCAGCTTGCGGTTTCGGCGCGGCGGCTCCACGACACGGGCCGCACCTCCAAATGGCTGCTCTGGAATTACCTGGCCCTGCTTGCTTGGGTGGTGGCTGCTCTGGTGCTTCTTTTGGGGTTGTCGGCTTTCGGCGGAAGCCCGAAAGCATCCGCATGGTGCCTTTTCGTGCTTTACGGTGGCTGTGTGCTCTTTTTCGTCTGGGAGATCGTTTTTCTGGTGTGGTTCTGCCTGCCCGGAACCCCCGGGGCGAACAAGTACGGTCCCGATCCCAAACAGGACGAGAATGCGCAATCCGGAAGACCCGGAGAGCCGCCACTGCGCTCCGCACCGAACAGGCCGGGGCAGGCGGGCTGAAAGTCCGGGGATACCCTACTTCTTGTTGATTTTGGCGTCGATGGCATCGATGGCCGCAATCACCGCCCCGCGGAACCCCCGCTGTTCGAGTTCCCCGACCCCTACGATCGTCGTGCCGCCCGGCGAGCAGACCGCATCCTTCATCGCACCCGGGTGCTGGCCCGTTTCGAGTTGGAGTTTGCCCGTTCCGACGATCATCTGGCTCACCATCCGGTAGGCATCGGCACGCGGAATACCGTACTTGAGCGCCGCATCGGCCAGTGCCTCGATGAACATCGCCACGAAGGCCGGGCTGCACCCGCAGATCGTCCCGGCCAATCCCAGCAGCGGCGTGTCGACCGTCAGCACCAGCCCCACATGCGAGAAGAGCTCCTCCATGGTTTTCAGCTGTTCATCCGAAAGCGAGTGCCGGCGTTCGAAGACGACGATGCCCTCGCAGACCGCGACCGGCGTATTGGGGCACGTGCTCAGGTGGGCCGTGCCGGGCGCGAGCATCCGCTCGTAGTCGTCGAACGTGAGGCCCGCGGCCACCGAGACGACGATCTTCGATTTCAATGCCGCGCGGATCGGTTCGACGACCGCCCCGACCTGGTAGGGTTTCACGGCGATGACCACTACGTCGGCAAACGCGGCGACCTCGGCCGACGAATCGAAGGCCCGGAAACCGAAAGGTTCCGTATTGCGTTGGAGTTTGGCCCGGTCGCGGGCGCAGGCCCCGATGGCGTCGGCCTCGACCGCCCCGCCGCGTACCATACCGCGGGCCAGGGCCTGGGCCATGTTTCCGAATCCGATAAATCCGATTTTCATAGCGAGAGATAGATAATAGATATTTGGAAGGCTGCGCCGCTTTCGGGCCGCAGCGGATGTTTGTCTGAAATCTGAGAAGGGTTTATTTCGAATAGTCGCGTTCGCCGAAGATCAGCGACCCGACGCGCACCATGGTCGATCCGCACGCGACGGCCAGCGGGTAGTCGTGCGACATGCCCATCGAGAGGGTGTCGAACGCCGGGCCGAACTTCGGTCGCAGCTCCTCGAAACAGCGGCGCAGCGCATCGAAATCGCGGCGGACGACGGTTTCGTCGTCGGTGTTCGTGGCGATGCCCATCACGCCGCGCACGCGCAGGTTGGGCATTCCGGCGAAGGGATCCGCGGCGAGGTATGCGCGCAGTTCGTCGAGGTTCCAGCCCGTTTTGGTCTCTTCGGCGGCGACGTGGATCTCCAGCAGAATGTCGATCACCCGGCCGCATTTCACGGCCTCCTTTTGGATCGCCTCGGCGAGCCGTGCGCTGTCCACCGATTCGATCAGTGCGATGAACGGTGCGATGTATTTGATCTTGTTGGTCTGCAGGTGGCCGATCATGTGCCACACAATATCCTTCGGCAGCGCTTCGTACTTCGCGCGCAGCTCCTGGGGACGGCTTTCGCCGAAGATGCGCTGCCCGGCGCCGTAGGCCGTGCGGATCGCCTCTGCGGGGTGGGTTTTCGACACGGCGACGAGCGTCACCCCCGCAGGCAGCGACTGCCGGACCAGGGCCAGTTGGGATGCAATCTCTGACATGGGCTTGCTAATTTTCCGTAAAAATAGGGAAAAATCCGCCTCGACGGATGGTTTTGTCCGGAAAATCTGCGGTCGGCGGCTCCGCCGGGCTTACTGTGCCCGGAAAATCACACGGTCGGAACCGCTTCGGGCTTACTGCGCCAGGAAAATGCCCGTCACGGCGGAGAGGTCGGCATCGTTCAGGACCCCCGTCCCGGAGTGCGTTGCGGGGTTATAGATCCAGGCTTCGCGCTGGCCTTCGAACTCGGTCATCACGCCGATCCGGACCTCGGGCACTGTCGTTCCGGACGACTCCTCCCCGGACGAATCTTCCCCCGCCACGACACACTGGGTCATCGACAGCACCCGGCCGGCAACCAAGAGGTCGGTTTGTTCCAATTTGGGTTTCAACTCCAGTGTGGCAGGGTCGAGGGGTTGGAACCAGGTCATGTTCCCGTGCAGTGCGGCATAGCCGCCCACGCGCTCCAGCCGTGCGGGATCGTCGGCCGACGGTTGCATGATCCAGTAAGGGAGCAGGTATTCCGACGCAACGGCCGGACCGAGCAGCGCCCCGAAGCCTCCGGACAGCGGAAGCACCAGCGGCGAAAAGGTGCCGTCGTCGTTGCGCACCGTGAGCAGAAGCGCCTGGAAAGCATAGGCGAAGGGCTGGCGGACGATGCGGTCCGCGGAGACGCCCTCGGGCAGCTGCCACGAATAGGGCTGCGACGTGCCGCCGGAGAGGTAGAGCCGGTCGTCACGGCCATAGAGAGCCTTCACCGCCGAGGCGGAGATCGATCCCGCAAGCAAGGCTCCGTCGCCCGCTTCCTGCGTATGACGGGTCACGAGGTCGAGGTCGACGAGCCGTCCGTCCGCCATGCCGCAGGCCGTGCCGGTGCCGATGCTCCCCACGGCATAATCCAGCGTCAGGCCGGTGGTCAGCACCTCCTCGCGCATATCGGTCGAGGCGTACATCGGGCCACGGGCCACGGAGGTTCCGCCCGCAGCAGTCGGCGTAAGCGTATAGAGAAAGGGTTCGTGCTGCACGCCGTCGCTCACGCGGATCGTGCCGAGCGTCTGGAAGATTCCCCCGCGGAAGAGCTGTACCCCGACCGTCGAGGGAGGATAGTGGCCCGGGGCCAGGAAGGTGATCGACCCGGCCGTGCGCTCCGTCACGATGCCCCGGACCCCCTTGGCACAGCCCTCCGGGGCAAACTCCTCCGAACCGCCGGTCCAGGCAATTTCGAACCAGATTTCGTCCCCCGATTCGAACCCCGAGGCCGTGACGGTCACACGATCGCCCGGCTCAAACTCCCCGTCGGCAGGCATCATGATGTCGGTCACCAGGATCTCCTTCGGGCGTTCCACCTTGAGGCCGCACCCCGACGCGAAGAGACAGATAAACAGCACCGCACAAATCCTACGCATGACAAAATATTGGTTTTTACGATTTTACCTCCGCAGCGGGAGGGGCATTTCCGGGCGTGAAAAGGTTGTTGCCGTCACAAATATACGATTTTGAATCGATCGGCGCAGCGGTTTCCGGCTTTTTTTCTATCTTTACGTGCTAAACCCGAAAAACATGAAAAATTTCCGATTGATGCTCGCAGCCTTCGCCGCCGTAGCCGGTTACGGAGCGGTTTCGGCCTGCACCAACTTCATCGTCACGAAGGGCGCCTCGACCGACGGTTCGGTCATGGTGACCTACGCGGCGGACTCCCACGCCCTCTACGGAGCCCTCTACCACACCCCCGGCGGCCGACACAAGGCCGGGGCGATGCTTCCCGTCTACGAGTGGGACACGGGCCGCTACCTCTGCGACATTCCGCAGCTCCGCGAGACCTGGTCCACCGTGGGCAACATGAACGAACACTCGCTCATCATCGGCGAAACCACCTACGGCGGACGTGAGGAGCTCGTCGACACCACGGGCCGCATCGACTACGGTTCGCTGATCTACATCGCCCTGCAACGCGCCCGCACGGCCCGTGAGGCCATCCGCGTGATCGTCGACCTGGCCAACACGCACGGTTATGCGTCGAGCGGCGAGTCGTTCTCGATCGCCGACCCGAACGAGGCGTGGATCATGGAGCTCATCGGCAAGGGATACAAGGACGACGGCAAGGGCGGGAACGCCCGCAAGGGAATCGTCTGGGTGGCTCGCCGCATTCCCGACGGGTATGTCTCGGCCCACGCCAACCAGGCGCGGATCACCACCTTCCCGAAGGATGACCCCGAAAACTGTCTCTATGCCCCCGACGTCGTGGAGTTTGCCCGCGAGATGGGTTATTTTAAGGGTACGGACGAGGAGTTCAGCTTCGCCGATGCCTACTGCCCGGCCGACTTCGGCACCGTCCGCGGTTGTGATGCCCGCGTGTGGGCCTTCTTCCGCACCGTGGCCGACGGCATGGACGCCTACGAGGACTACGCCATGGGCTACAACCTCCAGAACCGGATGCCGCTGTGGGTGAAACCCCGCACGAAGATCTCCCCGA
>CALUKL010000145.1 GCA_944321195.1 uncultured Alistipes sp. | reverse complement strand
ACCGGCCGCACCGGAACGGAGGGCCGCATCGGGTTGGAGGGACAGTTCGACGCGCAACGGAAGGCCTACGAGGCGACGATTCGCTGCGACAGTTTCCCGGCAGGGAGTTTCCTGCCGTCCGATTCGCTCGGACGGATCGATCTGACACTCTCCGCCCGAGGCGAAGGGTTTGATCCACTGGCTCCCGCGACCCGGGGCCGGATTCAGTTAGAGGTTGCCCGGGCGGAGTATCGCGGGCACGACTTCGGCGGGCTCGGCGTGGAGGCCGGACTGGCGGAGGGACGGTTGACCGGGCGGATCGAGGACCGCGATTCGATCCTGCAGCTCGCGCTCGGAATCGAGGGGCAGTTGACCCGGGAGCGGCAGCAGGGTCGGATAACCGGGCGGGTCGGGTGGTTCGATCTCGCGGCGCTGGGGCTGGTCGCCGAACCGATCGGCGGGATGTTCCACCTCGATGCCGAAGCCGCGGCCAACGCCCCCGGGTGTTACGACGCCCGGATCGCCCTGGACAGCATCGCCATCCGGAACGGGACGGAGGTCGACCGGATCCGTCCTACGAGCGCAGCCTTCCACACCGATTCGACGCAGACCCGGGCCGAAGTGCAATCGGGGGATTTGCGGCTGGAGTTCCGCTCCCCGGAGGCGCTCGATTCGCTGAAGAGCGCACTGCCTCGGTGTATCGGCGTGCTGACGCAGCAGATGCAGGCCCAACGGCTCGACATGGATTCGCTGAGGCCCGCCCTGCCCGATTTCCGGCTGCAACTCTCGGCCGGACGAAACAACATCCTGAACAACTTCCTCCGCACGAAGCAGGTCGCCTTCCGGCGGCTGGAGATGCTCGGGGTGAAGGGGGATTCGCTGCCCGTGGCGCTCGGGATGCAGGTCGAGGGGCTGACGTCGGGAGGCATCCGCCTCGACAGCGTGGAGGTATCGATGCGCCAGGATGGCCCCCGGCTGCAATACGTCCTCCGGGTGGCCAACGCCCCCGGGAATCTCGACCACCTGGCCGCCGCAGGCATCTACGGCGACATCGTACAGAATACCGCCCGGGCCAACCTCTACCAGCGCGACCGCAGCGGCCGCGAAGGCCTGCGCTCGCAGATCGACGCCGCCTGGAACGACTCGCTCGTGCGCGTATCGCTCGGGGCTGATCCCCGGTTCGGATTCGAACCCTGGGCCGTCAATCCCGGCAACTACCTCGTCTACCGCTTCGACCGCAGGATCGGGGCAGACCTCGATTTGACCCGCGGAGAGCAGCGGTTCGCCATCCATTCGCTCCCCGAAGAGGGTTCGACGGACGGAATTCGGCTCGAAACGGCCGGGCTGGGGATCGGGACCATCCTGAAGCTGCTCCCCTCGGCGCCGCCCGTCGACGGTATTTTCGGCGCCGATCTCGCCCTGAGGTTGGGAGCCGATACGCTCGGGATGCAGGGGACGGTCTCCGTCGGCGGGCTCTCCTACGACCAGCAGCGATTCGGGGATGTGGCGCTCACGGCACGCTATGCCCAGGGCGCCGGGCAGCAGGCCGAAGCCCGGCTCTCGCTCGATTCCATCGATATGCTGGCGGCCTCCGTCCGCTATCGGAAAGAGGACGAAAATCCCCTCACGGCTTCGCTCGCCATCCCGGGGCTTCCCCTGCAACGTCTCAATCTCTTCCTCCCCGAAGAGATGCTGCAACTCTCGGGGGATCTCTCCGCCGAACTCCACGCAACGGGATCGCCCCGGAGGCCCATCCTCGACGGCGGTCTGCACTTCGCCGGCACGCAGCTCCGCGTCCCGATGATCGGCACCGCATTCACGCTCGCCGACGACACCATCCGCTTCGACCACAGCCGCCTGCTCCTCGATCGGTACGCCATCCTCGCCCCGAATCGCAAACCGCTGACAATCAACGGCGAGGTCGACCTTTCGGATTTCGCACGCATGAGTGCCGACCTCACCCTGCGGGCCGCGGATTTCCAACTCGTGAACGTCCCTCGCAAGGAACAGACAACCGTCTACGGAACCGCCTACCTCGACCTGAATACCTCCGTCAAGGGGCCCGTCGACGAACTTGCGGTCCGCGGAAACGTCGCCCTGCTCGGCGGAACAGACATCAACTACGTCATGCAGGGTTCCCCGATGGAGGTCAAGGAGCAGTCGCAGAACCTCATCTCGTTCGTCTCCTTCCGCGAACTCGACGCGCAGGAACCCCTCGAAGAGCTCCCGCCCGTGAAGATCGGAGGGCTGGACATCGCCCTGAACATCGACATCAACAACGACGTCAAGGCCGCCGTCGACCTCTCCACCGACGGCAGCAACCGCATCGACCTCCGCGGCGGAGGGAACCTCGCCTACACGATGAACCCCCTGGGCGACATGCGTCTCGCAGGGAAATATGTCCTCTCGGGCGGAAACGTCAGGTACAACCCGCCCGTCATCGCACAGAAAGTTTTCAGGATCAAGGAGGGCAGCTACGTAGAATGGATCGGCGACCCCGCCGACCCGTCGTTCAACATCACCGCCGTGGAGAGCATCCGCACAACCGTCTCCTCCTCGTCCGACGGTCAGGATGCCCGAGCGGTGAATTTCGACATCTCGATCAATATCCGCAACACGCTCACCGACCTGGCCATCAGCTTCGACCTCGCGGCGCCCGAGGACCTCACGATGCAGAACCAACTCAACTCCCTCACCGCCGAACAGCGGGCCAATCAGGCCATGAACCTCCTGATATACAACACCTACACCGGGCCCGGGACCACCGCCAAGGTCAGCTCCGAAAACCCGCTCAACACCTTTATCCAGAACGAACTGAACCAGTGGGCGCAAAACAGCCTCAAGGGTGTGGACCTCTCCTTCGGAATCGACTCCTACGGCCAGGATGACCCCAACGGGCAGCGGACCGACTACTCCTATCGCCTCTCCAAGAACCTCTTCAGCGACCGCATCCGCGCCGTCATCGGAGGCAAGTTCAGCACCGACACCGACCCGACCCAGAACCTCAAGGAGAACCTCATCGACGATATCTCGATCGAATACATGCTCGACAAACGCGACAACATGTACATCCGCCTCTTCCGGCACACCGGTTACGAAAGCATCCTCGAAGGCGAAATTACCGAAACCGGCGTCGGATTCGTCATCCGCAAACGGATCTCACGGCTCGGGGACCTCTTCCGGTCGTCGAAACCCAAACCCCAAAAACAGGTACGACATGAAGACGAGGCTCAATAGAATCCGGGGCGTACTCGCCGCCGTGGGGCTGTTGCTGCTCGGAGCCTGCTCCACAACCCGCCGCATCCCGGAGGGCGAGGTCCTCTACACCGGGGTGAAACACTTCCGCATCCTCCCCGATTCGGGCGTCGTACTCTCCGCCGAGGCCGAAAGCGCCGCCCGCGAACCCCTCTCCGTGGCTCCCAACAACCCGCTCTACAGCCCCTATCTGCGCACCCCCTTCCCGATCGGACTGTGGGCCTGGAACTACTGCTACACGCCCCGCGAAAAGGGGTTCAAATACTGGTTCTACAAACGGCTGGCCAAAGAGCCCGTCCTCCTCTCGAAGGTCCAGCCCGCAGTCCGCACCCGGGTCGCCGAACAGGCCCTCGAAAACCACGGCTATTTCGGCTCCCGCATCTCGGACTCCCTGCGCTATCGCAAGCACGGGCGCAAAGCAAAGGTCGACTACACACTCCGCATCGCACGACCCTGGTACTACGGCAGCGTCGAGTATCCGAAGGTCAACCCGACGATGGAGCCCCTGATCGACAGCCTCCGCGCCACCTCGCTGATCCGATCCGGCGCGCAGTACAACCTCGATACGCTGACCGCCGAACAGCAGCGGATCACCGGAATCCTCCGAAACCGCGGATACTACTACTTCCGCCCCGAATACCTCGAATACCTCGCCGATACGACCCAGCGCCGCCAACAGGTCGACCTGCGGCTGAATCTGAAACCCAATCTCCCGGCCACGGCCCTCAAGCCCTATCGCGTGGGGGATGTCACCGTGCGTCTCCGGAACTTTCAGCCCGGGCCTGTCGATACGCTCCGCATCCGCAACGCCACGGTATTCGCCCAGCAGCCCATGAAGATCCGGCCTCGGCTCCTCGCCCGGACCCTCACCCTCGAACCCGGCGAGCTCTTTACCGTCGAGGCCCAGAACCGGACCCAAACCGAACTCAACAAACTCGGCATCTTCCGATCCGTCAGCCTCTCGGTCACACCGCTCGATTCGCTGCGCGGCGGGGACTCGCTCGACGTCGCCATCGACGCCCGGTTCGACTACCCGCTGGAGGTCGCACTCGAAACCGACGTCACCTCCAAGTCCAACAGCTTCATCGGACCCGGTATCGCCCTCAAGGTCAGCAACAACAACCTCTTCCGCGGCGGCGAGGTCCTCGATGTCAAGCTGAACGGATCCTATGAATGGCAGACCGGAAACAAAAACTCCGGAGGACGCTCCTCACGGCTCAACTCCTATGAGCTGGGGCTCAATGCGAACCTGAACCTCCCCCGGCTGCTGCTGCCCCGCGAGTGGGTCCGCAGGATGCGCTATCCCGGAAGCACCTCGTTCCAGCTGGGCGTCGACCTGATGAACCGGCCCCGCTTCTTTCACCTGATTGCCTTCAGCGGGTCGGCAGGATACAATTTCCAGACATCCCCCTACAGCCACCACGCCCTCACGGTCTTCAAACTCACCTACAACCGGCTGCTCCATACCACCGCCAGTTTCGACCAGACCATGGAGGAGAACCCCTCCATCGCCATGAGTTTCCGGAACCAGTTCGTACCCTCGATCAGTTATACCTACACCTTCGACAAAACCTACGGCGCAACCGGAAACCGCCGCTTCTACTGGCAGAACAGCCTCACATCCGCCGGGAACCTCCTCGCCGGAATCCTGCGCGCCTGCGGCGAACGACAACCCCAACTCCTCTTCGGCAACCAATTCTCGCAGTTCGTCAAGGAGGTCAGCGAAGTGAAGTTCTACCACCGCATCGGCCGCCGCAACAACTGGCTCGCAACCCGCTTCCTCGTCGGCGTGGGGTATGCCTACGGGAACTCCGAGGTGATGCCCTACAGCGAACAGTTCTACATCGGAGGAGCAAACAGCATCCGCGCCTTCACCGTCCGCTCCATAGGCCCCGGCAGCTACCGCCCGCCCGCCGACGACAGCGACGGATATCTCGACCAGACCGGCGATTTCAAACTCGAAGCCAACATCGAATACCGGTTCGGGATCATGGGACGTCTGAACGGCGCCGTCTTCCTCGACGCCGGAAATGTCTGGCTGCTGAAAAACGACCCCAAACGTCCGGGAGCCGAACTCAAATGGAAAGGACTGCTCAATGAAATCGCACTCGGAACCGGATTCGGGCTGCGCTACGACATCAGTTATCTGGTCATCCGCGCAGACCTCGGGATCGGCATCCACACCCCCTATCCCAATCCCGACAAACGGGGCTATTACAACATCTCCAGTTTCAGGGACGGGCTGGGATTCCACCTCGCCATCGGGTATCCCTTCTGAGCCGGGCTGGCCGAAGGAGCAGGCTGGCCGGACCGGACCGGGCAGACCGAAAGGATCAGAAAGGCAGGAAGACAGGAAGAAGGCTTAAGAAGCCGGACAGGAGAGGCGGAAAAGAAGAGGCCGGAGAGAAAGAAGGCCGGAGGACGCAAAAGAGAACCGGAAGAGGGGCGGAAAAGGATCGGAAGAAGGCCGGGAGATTGGTCGGAAAGTTGGTCGAAAGGTTGGCTGGGAGGTTGGCTGGGAGGTTGGCAGGAACAAGTTGCAGCGGCTCCACCCCGCGGCCCGCACTAAAACGGATAACCCACCCCGAAGTTCAGCGCCGTATTCTTCCACTTGAAGTTGTGGATCCAACGCTCGCCCGCCGGATTGTTCGGATTGTGAAGCTGGATGCCCCAGTCGAGGCGCAGCACCGCAAACTTGATGTCGAAACGAAGACCCAGTCCCGTGTTGAAACCCAACTGCCGGTAGAAACGGTCGAAATGGAAAACCGCATCGTCCGAATACTCGTTCGGATTCTGGCGGATATACCAGATGTTGCCCACGTCGAAGAACGTCGCACCGTGGATCATGCCCCAGATCGGGAAACGCAGTTCCAGATTCGCCTCCAGTTTCACATCGCCCGTCTGCACCGGGAAGGCGTTGTGCGGATTCGCCACCGAACCCTGGCCCAGCGTTCGCGGCGCCCAGCCCCGCATACCGTTGCTGCCGCCGCAGTAGAACTGGCGATCGAACGGAACCGACTCCGAATTCCCGTAGGCCATCGCCACACCGCCGTAGAGGTGTCCGACCAGTGCCGTCACGTCCCCCAGCATGATTTTACGGCTCACACTCAGGTCCGTCCGGAAATACTGCGAATACTGGATGCCGAAGATCGTATAGTAGTCCTTCCCGGCCGCCGGGGAGAAAAAGGCGTGCTCCACGGCATCGATCAGGTTGCCCGCCGTCTCGCCGTTGAAACGGACCGTCGTGGCGTTGCCCCCGAAGTTCTTCCGCTGGTTGTTGTAGCTGTAGCCGAACGACAGTCCCCCGATGAACTGCGTGCTGAAACTGTTGATCAGGTATTTGTTCTGCGTACTCCCCAGGAACTCCGGGTCCACCGGGCGGGTCATGTCGATCACGTTGATGTCGACCGGCCGCAGCGAGAAACTCGAATAGCGGTTGTTCGTCCACAGATATGTCAGACCCGCACTCGACAGCGTCCGCGCATAGTAGGGACGGTCCTGGAAATTCACCGAAATCTCGATCTTCGTCCGGGGCTGGTTCACGTTCCGAAAGCGGCGCATGTGCCACGGCGCCAGGAACCGCGGGAAGGTCAGGCCCGCCGTGATTCCGAACTCCGTGGCCCGTTTCTTCCGCGCATCCGGGGCCTTCATGAACTCGTATCCCGCCGTGAACGACATGTCGAAAGACTCCGCACCCCGGAAAATATTCCGGTTCTGGTAACCCACCGTGGCCTTCAGCCCGTAGAAACTCGACGTCGTGCTCCCTTCGAGGTCCACCTTCACGCTCTGGCGCAGCGTCGGCGTACAGAGGATGTTGCACGTCAGATAACCCTCCCGCGTATAGAGCGTCGTCTGCGTGGAGTCCGCCGACGATCCGATGAACGAGACGTAGTTCGTGGAATCCACACGCTGCGGCTGCTCCTCAAACGCAATCCGCGTACTCTTGAAATAGCCCAGCGACATCAGGTCCGCATAGGCCCGGTTGACCTGCGACGAGTTGTAGATGTAGTTCGGGTAGAGCGGGACCGTCTGACGCAACACCCGCGGCCGCAGGTTCGGACGTTTTTCGTAGATGATGTTCAGACCCCGGTAGTAGGTCGTATCCAGCCGCGAGAAGAGTGTCGTATCGTTCCGGAGCTCCGTCGGGTCGTAGTCCGGGAAGATGTTGATCCGGTCGATGCGGTAGACCATGTTGTTGTCCATCACGGCCTTGCCTCGGGCATCGTAACCCGACAGGTACTGCTTGACGACCACCCGAAGGTCCACCTTCCGGCCTTCGCCCAGCGTATCGGCCAGGTACATGATGTTGTTCACCGAGAAGTTGTAGTAACCCCGGTCCCGCAGGTACTCCGTAATCCGTTCCCGTTCGGCATCCAGCACCGTCACGTCGTAGATCGCCCCCTGCCGGAGCAGCGTCCGCGACGTATCCGGGAGAACGATCTGTTCGAGGAACCGGTCCTGGAATTCGTAGGAAATCGAATCGATCCGGTAAGGGGCGCCCTGATGCGTACGGTAGTAGACCTTCGCCCGTTTGCGACGCGACACGGTGTCGACCCGGAACGAGACCTGCGAATTGAAGAACCCTTTCGAATCCATGTAGACCTTCAGGTTCTCGGCGCTCTTCTGCGTAAGGCTCTGGTCCAGCAGCACCGGGGCTTCGCCGATCTTCCGTTTCCATTCGTTCCAGCGGTTCTCCTTCGCAGGATTGGCCTGTTCGTAGAGCCAGACGTAGAAATTCGTTCCCAGGAAGCGTTTGTTCGGACTCTGGCGCACGTACTTCTCCAGCTCCGAAGCCGGGATCCGCTCCCGGCGCGGAACCGTCCGGTCGGATTCCACCTTCACCTGCTGCACAAGGTAGCTGCCCTCGGGAATATGCCGCGTGACACTGCACGCCGAGCCCACCAGGCCCAGCAGCACTGCAACGATTATGCGGCACAGCTTGCCCACGGAGGATCAGTGATTGAAGAAGCCCTTCTCTTTCAACAGCGCAAAATAGGACTCCGAGATGGCCAGGTTGTCCCGCCTCACATAACGCCGTTCGGTGAAGATCTTCGCCAGATTCGGCAGGCCGTTCTCCTCCAGCAGCCGCTTCGTCAGTTCCGACTCCTCGCGTTCGGCCCACAGTTCGTCGATCTCCGCAGTCGTATAGTCCGTGTATTTCTCGTAATGGACTACCGCATCCAACGGAAGGCGGTCGGTCAACCCGGGCGATTCGGCCGGATAGCCCAGCACCACCGTTGTGAGGGGAATAACCCCCTTCGGGAGCTCCAGGATCCGCGAAATGTCACCCGCGGTATAGATCGTCGTGCCGAGGATGCAGATCCCCAGCCCGTGCAGTTCGGCCTCCACGCAGAGATTCTGCGTCGCCAGCCACGCATCCGCCGAGGCGTTCAGGAACCACGCGAAGTTGTCGTAGGCCGGATCGGCGTCGCGCTGCTCGCACCACATCGTAAAACGGTGCACGTCGGCGCACACCGTCACCAGACACGGAGCCTCCAGGACCATCGGCTGGTTGAAATGGCACGGCGAGAGTTTCTCGCGCAACGCCCGGTCACGGGTCACGATCAGCGAATAGAGCTGCATGTTGCCGCACGTCGAAGCCCGCGTGGCGGCTTCAAGGCATTCGCGCAGAACCTCTTCGGGAATCGGCGTCGGGCGGAATTTACGTATCGAACGATGCTTGAAAAGCACATTTTTCATAGATTGGACCTTTAAAAAACACCTTTGTCTTACAAAATATCCGGACTCCGAGACTCTCGGGCGGATATTTTTCACAAAAGTAGCAAAACTTTTAGAAGTTTTACTATTTTTGTACAGGATAAACCGCCGCGCAGAGAGGTCCGACCGCGCGCCGTACAATCCGGGAACAACCGCCAGGTCACCGACTTGCCGGAACAAAACAGCCGAAAGGTGCAAACCGAATTTGCAAAATACGAGGGTGCCGGAAACGACTTCATCCTCATCGACAACCGCAACGGCGTCTTCACGCCCGAGCCCGGCTTGATCGCCCGGTTGTGCGACCGCCACTTCGGAATCGGAGCCGACGGTGTGATGACCCTGGCCCACAGTGCCGAAATCGACTGCTCGATGCGCTACTACAACGCCGACGGATCCGAAGGCGAAATGTGCGGCAACGGCGCCCGATGTTTCACGCTCTTCGCCGAACACCTCGGAATCGGAGGCGAAACCAAGTTCTTCGACGCCGCAGACGGTCTCCACACCGCCCGCATCCTCCGCACGAAGGGGCTCGCCGGAGAGATCGAACTCGGCATGATTGCCGTCCGTGAGATTCACGAAAGCGACGGCTGGTGGTTCCTCAATACGGGGGTGCCCCACTACGTCGAATTCGTCGACGACCTCGACTCTGTCGATGTCGTGGGACGCGGACGCACGATCCGCTACGATACGGCCCGCTTCCCGCAAGGTACGAACGTCAATTTCGTCCAGGTCACCGGGAAGGGTGCCATCCGGGTCCGCACCTACGAGCGCGGCGTGGAGAACGAAACCCTCGCCTGCGGAACCGGGGCTACCGCCGCTGCCATCGTGGCCAACTTCGCCCTCCAGCCCGAAACTTCCCGCTATGCCGTCTCCGTACCCGGAGGGTCACTCGCGGTACGGTTTTCGCATGAACCCCACACGCAGATTTATACGGACGTCCGCCTCTCGGGTCCCGCCCGCCGGGTTTTCGAAGGTACGTTCGATCGCGAAAACTTCTAATTCACAACCTTTTCCACTTCCCTGTCCATGAAAACACAAAAGGGAGTCCGTGAACACGACACGGGCGAACTTCGGAAAGCCAAGCGCCTCGAACCCATCCGCAAAAGCGGTAAAGAACGCCACACCCTCTACAGCAAATTCGAGGAGGATGAGGACGACGATACGTACACCTCCTACACCAAACGCGAATCCGCACTCGACTACCTCGACGACGAAGAGGAGGAATAAACCCGTTTATCCATGATCGAAAAATTCATCATGGCAGGACCCACGGCCCTGCATGTCTGCGACTCCCAACAGGGAGAGCAATGTATCGTGCTGCTACACGGTTATCTCGAATCGATGCTCGTCTGGGAGGATTTCATACCTTATTTATATAAGGAGGTGCGCGTCATGACGCTCGACATCCCCGGGCACGGCATCTCCGTCGTCCAGGGCGAAAAGCACTCGATGGAGTTCCTGGCCGACACCGTGGCCGACGCCATCCGTGCGCTGGGAATCTCCCGCTGCACGATCGTCGGGCACTCCATGGGCGGCTACGTGGCCCTGGCCCTCTGCGAACGCCACCCCGACCTGCTCGACGGCCTGGTACTGCTCAGCTCAACCCCCAATCCGGACACGCCGGAAAAGGCCGAAAACCGACGGCGCGAGATTGCATTGGTGAAGGCCGGCAAGAAGGAGCTGCTGGCGCGGGTCGCCCCGGCGGCCGGATTCGCCGAGGAGAACCGCGACCGGATGAAGGATTACATCGAGGACCTCACCGAACAGGTCTTCATCACCGAAGATGACGGGATCGTGGCGCTGCTGAACGGCATGATCGACCGCAAGGATCAAAATGCGATGCTGCGCGAGACCCGGGTGCCGGTGCTCTTCATCCTCGGGCGCAAGGACAACTACATTCCGGTAGAGGTCGCCGAGAAGATGGTTGCCGACCATCCCGAAGCCCGGGTCGTCTGGCTCGAAAATTCAGGGCACATGGGCTTCCTCGAGGAGCCCGAGGCAACCGCCAAGGCGCTGCTCGATTTCGTCAGGGAGCCGAAGTGATCCGGCAAAAGCCGTCTTAAGAAGACGGTCTTATGGGCGCCCGAGCCATTGTAAGGATCAGCAACCAAACCCCGTTTCGAACCCCAATATCCATACACACAAAAAAAGACCAACCTGTAAAGGCTGGTCTTGAAGAGGCGGCTACCTACTCTCCCACGGGATAACCGCAGTACCATCGGCGTTAGTGAGCTTAACTTCTCTGTTCGGAATGGGAAGAGGTGGAACCTCACTGCTATAACCACC
>CALUKL010000144.1 GCA_944321195.1 uncultured Alistipes sp. | reverse complement strand
CAGGGTCGAGAAGATAGCCTCGGGACTGAACTGCAGGGCCCGCAACAGGTCCTCCAGCTGCCAGAGGTAGAGGATGTATTCAGCGATATTCTCGCGCCGTTTGGCTTTGGCAATATCCATGTTGTTTATTTTTTACCCATTTCTTTCGTTTCCCGCCTCTCGTTTCCCGCCTTCCGCCTCTCGTCTCCCGCTTCTTTCCTCTCTTTTCCCCTCTTTCCTGTCGCCACTCGTCTCTCTCCACGCTACCCTCCCCCGCACTCTATTTGATCCAGGTTTTGGGTCCCGAGAGGTGTTTGAGAAAGTATTGCTGGGACTTGAGCAGGTTGCGCGACTGGAGCACCATGTTCTTGGTCTCGGTCAGGATCGTGAGGTAGAGCATCGAGGCTTTGGTATTGGACTTGGCCTCGTTGATTCGGGTGAGTTCGGACTTGATGGCCTCGGCGATCGACTCGAAGAGCTGGTCGCGCATCGTGAGTACGGTTTCGATTTCGGAGAAGTCGCCCTCGCGCAACATCTGGTTGATGCGTCGGTAGATCGATTCCACGTCGTCGTTGATCGACATCAGGTCCCGGGTCTGCTCCATCGACATGCCTTCGTGGTTGTTGTCGATGTGCTCGAATGCCGGGCGGGTGATGTGCATCAGTGCTTTGGTCATTTCGTTGAGGTAGTCGACGACCTGGACGTAGTAGTGGGCGGTATTGACATCCTCGCCCTGGAGCTTCTTGAGGGTGGGGAGGAGCGAATATTTGCGTTCGCGGGAGTGGTAGAAGAGGTCGTTGGACTCCTTGACCATGTCGCGGAGGACCTTTCTGTTCTCCTTGAATACGGCGATGAGCGTGCGGTCGTAGATCTTCGTGGCGGACTCCATCGTGGCACAGACTTCGTCGCGGAGGTCTGTGATGATGTCCTCGTTGGTTCGGATCTGCTGGCGGACAGCGGTACTTTCCTTGTCTTTCTTGAGGAAGTTGCTGTGGATAAGCATCCATCCGCAGAGGATCGTGATGATGATTAACACGGGTGTTCCGCCGTAGATGAGTGCAAAACCGACGACCAGTGCGATGAGGAATCCTCCGAGCGCGGTGATGAACCAACCTGCGACGACGGTCATGACGCCTGAGATGCGGTACACGGCGCTTTCGCGCCCCCAGGCCCGGTCTGCGAGCGAGGAACCCATGGCGACCATGAAGCATACGTAGGTGGTCGAAAGGGGGAGTTTCAGCGAGGTGGCCATGGCGATCAGAAGGGCTGACGTAGTTAGGTTTACCGTGGCTCGGATCATGTCGTAGGGGGCCCCGCTGTGCTCGACATCCTCGAATTCGAAACGGCGGGAGATCGCCTCGCGGGCTTTCGGGGGGATGACCCGCTCGATTCCCGCATTGATGTTGAGAGCAGCGCGTACGATCGTGCGGGAGAAGAGCGACGAACCGTATTGTTCCTGTCCTTCATCGCCCTGCGCCGAGAGCGAGATCTCGGTTTCAGTGACGTGCATGGCCTTCTTGGAGGTCCAGAGCGTGAGGATCATCATGGCTCCGGCCGCGAGCAGGATGAGGAAATTTGCGGGCACGTTTTCGTTGAGAGCCTCCATGAGCATTCCGGCGTCTCCGGAGTGTCGGGCGATGGAGTATGCGTCGAATCCGGCTACGGGTACGCCGATGAAGTTGACGAGGTCGTTACCTGCGAATGCAAGGGCCAGGGCGAAGGTTCCGCAGAGGATCGTGATGCGGAGGATGTTGATCTTGAGGCGCTGGATGAAGAAGAGCGTCATGGAGCATATGACCCAGCAGATGAAGATGGCGAGGAGCAGGTGGCTGTCGATCCACTGGATGAAGGCGTGCCCTGCGAGGATGGACTTCAGTCCCTTGAACACGGCGAAGTAGATGATTGCCGTGAGCGAGGCTCCGCACCAGAGGGACCCGTACCGATGGAATACCGCGGTGTACCGGAATGAGAAGATGAGCCGCGAGATGTACATGACGATGGTTCCGCAGGTGAATGCGATGACCACGGATAGGAGGATCGCGGAGACGATACCCATCGCTCGGGAGGTGTTAATGTACTGTCCGAGGGATGTGATGCCTTGTGCGGGGTCGTTCGAGATCTTGTAGATGGATACGGCGATGGCGGATCCCAGGAGACAGAAAATGAGCGACACGGTCGTGGATGTGGGGAGTCCCCAGGAGTTGTATAGGTCGAGGAGGATGACGTTTGCGAACATGACGCCGAGGTAGAGCATCATCACCTCGTGGAAGGTGAATAGTCCGGGGTTGAACATGCCGCTTCGTGCGACCTCCATCATTCCGCTGGAGGTTACGACTCCGATGATGATGCCGAAGGATGCGACGGCAAGGATGATCTTCATGTGAGCGGCTTTCGAACCGATTGCGGAGTTCAGGAAGTTTACGGCGTCGTTTGTCACGCCGACAAAGAGTCCGGAAACTGCGAGAATACCCAGAATCCCGACGATGAAGGTGTAGATGTCACTCATGCTGAAATTCAGTGCAAATGCTGAGCAAATTTACTTGAAATTTCCCGATGAAACGGAATTGACACTGAATGTTAACATTAATTTAACGTGGGATTGTTCGAAATCTCCTTTGGAGCGGCTTTTGGGGCCTTTGGTTCCGGAAGCTCCGACCCGCGAAAACGAAGCGGGGGCTTGAAAAACGGACCGTGCTGCCCGAAAAACGGGCGGGCCGTTCAGAAGAGAGGACCATTCAAGAATGAAGCGGACCCTTCAAAAGCGAGACGGGCCGCCTGAAAGGGGCCCGCCTCTGTGGGTTCAGTCCGATTCGGGGAATTACTCCTCGTCGGTGTCGGTGTATGCCTTGAGCAGTTTGTCCTGCACGTCCGCGGGCACCTGCTCGTAGGAGGAGAACTTCATGGTGTAGGTGGCCGATCCGGAGGTCAGCGACGAGAGGGTCGTCGAATAGCGGTAGAGCTCGGCCAGCGGCACGAGGGCGTTCAGGCGGTCGAATCCCTTGTCCGACTCCATGCCTGCGATCATGGCGCGGCGGTTCTGGAGGTCGGACATCACGGCGCCCATGTACTCGCTCGGGACGAGGACCTCGACGTTGTAGATCGGCTCCATGATCTTGGGACCTGCGTTGCGGAACGCCTCCTTGAATGCGTTTCGAGCGGCGAGTTTGAAGGAGATTTCGTTCGAATCCACGGGGTGCATCTTGCCGTCGTAGATCACCACGCGGATGTCGCGGGCGTAGGACCCGGTGAGCGGGCCTTCGTCCATCTTCTCCATGATGCCTTTGAGGATGGCGGGCATGAACCGGGCGTCGATGGCGCCGCCGACGATGGCCGAGTAGAACTGGAGTTTTCCGCCCCATGCGAGGTCATACTCCTCCTTGGTCTTGACATTGACCGCCATGTCTCCCTTTCCGGGCACCTTGTAGTTCTTCGGTTCGGGAATCCCCTCGTAATAGGGCTCGATGATCATGTGGACCTCACCGAACTGCCCGGCGCCACCCGACTGTTTCTTGTGACGGTAGTCGGCCTGTGCGACCTTGGTGATGGTTTCGCGGTAGGGGATCTTCGGAGCGATGTACTCGTAGGGGAGTTTGTTCTCCTTTTCGATGCGCGAACGGAGGATGTTCAGGTGGTGTTCGCCCTGGCCCTGGATGATGGTCTGCTTCAGCTCCTTGGAGTATTCGACCAGAATCGTCGGGTCTTCGAACTTGGCGTCGTTGAGGAGTTTGCCGAGTTTCTCCTCGTCGCTCTGCTCCTTGCACTTGACGGCGGCACGGTAGCGCGGTTCGGGGAAGACGATGGGTTCGATCGTCACGGGCGCGGCGGCAGCCGAGAGGGTGTCGTTCGTCCGGGTACCCTTGAGTTTGACGGTGCATCCGATGTCGCCAGCGGAGAGTTCGGTGACCTTGATGCGGTTCTTTCCGGCGACGGCGAAGAGCTGCGAGAGCTTCTCCTTGTTTCCGGTGCGGGTGTTGACGAGTTCGGTACCCTCGGTGATCTTGCCGCGGATGACGCGGAAGTAGGAGATTTCACCGATGTGCTGCTCGACCTGGCTCTTGAATACGAAGGCCACGGCGGGAGCCGCTTCGTCGGCGGTGATCTCCTCGCCCTCGGTGGAGAGGAATGCGGGGGCCTTCAGCGGTCCGGGAGCGACGTTGATAATGAATTCCATGAGACGTTTGGTTCCGATGTCTCGTTTCCCGCTGGTGCAGAAGATGGGCATCACCTCACGCTTCGAGAGGCCGATCTTGAGTCCGGCGCGGATGTCGTCCTGGGTCAGCGTTCCCTTGTCGAAATAGAGCTCCATGAGTGCCTCGTCGTGTTCGGCAGCCATTTCGACGAGCTCCTTGTTGAGTTCCTGGGCCTTTCCCATCTCTTCGGCGGGGATTTCGAGCTCTTCGCGGTGACCGTCGTTATCCTTGAAGCGGTACATCTTCATGAGCAGGACGTCGATGAAGGCGTTGAATTCGGGGCCCTGGTTGACGGGATACTGCACGATGACGGGTTTCACGCGCGAGGCGGCCTTGATGGAGTCGAACGTGGCTTCGAAACTGGCCTTGTCGGCATCGAGCTGGTTGATGACTCCGATGACGGGTTTCTGGAGCAGGCGGGCGTAGCGGGCCTGAATCTCGCTTCCGACCTCCCATCCGTTCTGGGCATTGAAGAGGAATACGCCGACGTCGCTGACCTTGAAGGCGGAGAAGAGGCTTCCGCAGAAGTCGTCGGATCCGGGGCAGTCGATGATATTGAGTTTTCGGTCCATGAATTCGGTGAAGAGGATCGTGGAATAGATCGAGCGTTTGTATTCGTGCTCGATATCCGTATTGTCCGAGAGCGTGTTGTTGGTCTCGATACTACCCCTGCGGTCGATGACTTTCCCCTCGTAGGCCATCGCTTCGGCAAGGGTAGTTTTACCCGTGCCGGGGGCACCGATGAGGACGATGTTCTTGATCTCTTTGGCTGAATAGTTTTTCATATTCCGAATAGTTTTAGGTATTTTGTTTCGTTTTGGGCGGCATTTGGACGGGCAGGATCCTCTCCCGTTTTTTGCGCGACTATAAATATACGAAATAATCGGGAAAAACAACCCCCGGGACGAAAAAATCGCCCTCAGGAGGCGATTTTCGTGACTTCGGGCGGAACGGCGGCTACGGCTTTGTCGATTGGTAGGGTTCGAGAGCCGGGGCGATCACCTGTTCCATGACGTCGTATCCCGCACGGGTGGGGTGCACGCCGTCGCGGGTGTATTCGGTCCGCATCGAGCCGTCCTCGGCTGCGAGAGCCGGATGGAAGTCGACCCAGGCGATTTCGCGCTCCAGGGCGTACTTGCGGAGCCGCGCATTCAGTTCGCGGATCTTTTCGGGGACCTGCTCGACCTCGGGTCTCCAGCCGTATTTTCCGGCGGGAAGCACCGAGCAGAGAATCGGACGGATTCCGGCGGCGAGGGCCAGCTCGGCCATCGAGACGATGTTCTCGACGATGTGTTCCATCCCGATCGGGCCGTTGTTGAGCGCCAGGTCGTTCGTTCCGGCCAGGATGGCCACGGCCTTCGGGCGGAGGTTGATGACGTCGGCGCGGAAGCGGCAGAGCATCTGCGAGGTGACCTGCCCGCTGATTCCGCGGCAGGCGAAGTTGTTGTCGGAGAAGAACTCCGGATGGGCGTTGTCCCACCCGTCGGTGATCGAATTGCCCATGAATACGACGTCGGGGGCCTTGACGAGTTGTGCGTTGGCTTCGGCATAACGCCCGTAGTTGGCCCAGTCGCGGGGCTGCGCGGCGGCCAGCAGCGGCACGGCCGCGAGAAGAACGGCGAGGATTCTTTTCATCTTCGGCAGTCGGGTTGTTTCGTGTTGCGGGAACGGTGCGGGCTATTGTCCGACGACGGCTTCGAGCTCCTCGACCGTCACGGGGATCTTGCGGTCTCCGAGGATGCGGCTTCCTGTTTCGGTGACGAGAATGTCGTCCTCGATGCGGATTCCGCCAAAATCGCGGTAGGCATCGAGGGCGTCGTAGTCGACAATTCCCTTGTAAAGCCCCTCGGCGCGGCACTTGTCGATCAGCGCAGGGATGAAATAGAGCCCCGGCTCATCGGTCAGAATGGTCCCGGGCTCGAGCCTCCAGGCGGCGCGGTAGATGCAGGTTCCGGACTGTGCGGCGCGTTCGGCGATCGTCGAGAAGTCGAACGACCGCTCGCCCATGGCCTCGCAGTCGTGTACGTCCATTCCCAATCCGTGCCCGAGTCCGTGGGGCATGAGCATGGTCATGGCTCCGGCGGCCACGGCATCGGCGGGCGAACCCCTGAGGATGCCCAATCCGACCAATCCTTCGGCGAGGACCATGTAGGCGGCGTTGTGCACCTCGGTGTACATCATGTGGGGCCTGACGATGCGTGCCACGTGGTCGTGGGCGGCGAGTACGATGTTGTAAATCTCCTTTTGTCTCTGGGTGAAACGTCCGCTGACGGGATAGGTGCGGGTGTGGTCCGAGCAATACCCTTCGACGCTTTCGCCTCCGGCGTC
Source organism: uncultured Alistipes sp. (assembly GCA_944321195.1). Classification (GTDB taxonomy): domain Bacteria; phylum Bacteroidota; class Bacteroidia; order Bacteroidales; family Rikenellaceae; genus Alistipes. The sequence continues at coordinate 6,730 of CALUKL010000144.1, read as the reverse complement.
GCACAGCAGCAGCCGGCCCTCCTCCAGCACGCCTTCGGCGTTAAGGTTGTGGAGCGTTTCGCCGTGCTGCGAGACGATCGAGGGGAACGAGACGCCCTGTCCGCACGACTTGGCCACCCCTTCGATGGCCCCGGCGATTTCGCGCTCGATAATCCCCGGGCGGCACATCTTCATGGCCAGCAGGTGCATGTCGTATCCGATGCGGAAGGCTCGCTCCATGGCTTCGATCTCCTCGGGGCTCTTCTTCTCGCGCATTTCGGCCACGGCGAACATCAGGTCGACGGACTTGTAGTCGTGCAGGGCGGCGGGCCTGATGCCGAGGAGTTCCGAGAGCAGGAGTTTGGTTTCGCCGCGATAGGGCGGGAGGTAGTGGATCTTGCGTCCGAGGGCGATGGCCTTGCGGATGCGTGCGGCGAGTTCGGCCATCGGGAAGGTCTTCGTCACGCCGACCTCGGCTCCCATGTCGCGGAGGGTGGGTTGCGGACCGGTCCAGATGATGTCCTCGACGGTGAAGTCGTCGCCGTAGAGGGCCTCTTCGCCTGAATCGGCGTCGATCACCCCGACAATATCGGGGACGTTCAGCCCGAAATAGTATCGGAACGAGGAGTCCTGGCGGAAATAGTAGGCGTTGTTGGGATAATTGTTGGGCGAGAGGGGATTTCCGGGCAGGAGGATAATGCCCTCTTTGATTTTGGTGCGCAGCTCGCGGCGGCGTGCGGTATAGGTTTTGGCGGAAAACATAGTGCGTAGTGTTTTTCACAAATATACGTAAAAATCGGGGAACCCCGTCACTCTGCGGTAAGGAAATCGATCGAGGCACCGGTTTGGTCGACCCGGACGGTGACTTCGCGGCCCATGTAGAGGGCGAAGTTGGGCTCTTCGTGCCCGGCCGGGAATCCGAATACGACGGGAATCTCCAGATCCCGGAGATACCGTGCGATGATGGCCTCGGCGTTGGGAACCCCGAACCCGTTACAGTCACTCGTTCTGGTGAAGTGTCCTACAAGCACGGCCCGGACGTTCCGCAGGACGCCGCAGCGTTCGAGACTCTGCATCATGCGGTCGATGCGGTAGGCGGCTTCGCCGACCTCTTCGATCAGCAGAACGGTCGGGGTGTTGGTTTTCAGGGCTTCGGGCGTTCCATTCGCGGCGCAGATCATCGTAAGGTTGCCGCCGGCCAGTCGTCCCCGAGCCACGCCGTGCCGGTTCAGCGGATGCGGCTTGGTGTGGATGCGGGACATCTCGCCGAAGAGGGCCTTGCGGAGCGATTCGACCGAAGAGCTCTCCTGCTGCTGGTCAAAGTGGAATCCGGTGAGCATCGGCCCGTGAATGGATTCGATGCCGAGCCGTCGCATCACGAGATGCAGGGTTGTAATATCGCTGAATCCGATGATCCATTTCGGGTTTTTACGTAGTGACGAGAAATCCACGAGAGGAAGCAGCCGCACCGATCCATATCCGCCGCGTCCGGCCAGAATCGCCTTGACCGAAGGGTCGTCGATCATGCGTTGGAGATCTTCGGCACGCTGCCGGTCCGTGGCTGCGAAGTAGGGCTCTTTGCGGCAGTCCCAGAATTGTCCGAATTTCGGATGGAGCCCCCAGGACTCGAACCGCGCACGGATCTTGGCCGTGTCGATCTTTTGGGGGAGTTTTCCGGCCGGGGAGACGATCCCCACGGTGTCGCCGTGGTGGAGATAGGGCGGGCGGATGAAGCGTATGGTGTTGTTTTGGGCTGCGGTGCCGAGCGGAAGGAGGCACAGCAGCAACGGAATCAGGTGTTTCATGCTTTTCTGAGGTGTTTGCGTTCGAGGACTTCGGGCAGGGGCAGGGAGATGCGCGCGAAACTGACGGCGGCGGCAGCCAGGGCGAAGCCTCCGGCGGTCATCAGCGCCGCATGGGTGCTGTTCTGCGGAAGGAGATGAAAGAGCAGGGCCATCAGCGCGGCTCCTGTGGTTTGTCCGACGAGCCGGGCCGTGGCGAGCATTCCGCTTGCGGAGCCGCTTCGGGAGGGCGGAGCGGAAGCGATCAGGACGCTGTTGTTCGGGGACTGGAAGAGCCCGAATCCGGCGCCGCAGAGAACCAGTCTCCAGATAAGCCCGAAGGCGGAGGAATTTTCGGGGATCCAGGCCAGGAGGAAGAGTCCGGTTGCCATGGCCGTAAGACCGATTCCTCCGAGCAGTCCGGCATGGGCCCGCTCGACGAGCATTCCGGCCACGGGGGCCACGACGATGATGACGGCCGGCCAGGCCGTAAGGATGAGTCCGGTCTGCACGTCGCTGTAGCCGCAGACGTGCTGCAGGTAGAAGGGCAGGGCGACCAGGGCGAGCATCTGGGCGACGAACGAGCAGATGGAGGTGAGTATCGAGACCGAGAAGATCGGGATGCGGAGCAGGTCGAATGGCAGAATGGGGTATGTTTCGCGGAGTTGGGAGCGGATGAAGAAGAATCCGATGACGAGCAGGGCTGCGATGCCGAAGGAGAGGAGCGTTGGGTTGATTCCGTGGGAGAATCCCTCGACCGAAGCCATGAGGAGGCCGAAGGTGAGCGCGTTCATCACGGCATCGCGCCAGCTGAACCGGTGTGCGGCATCCCGGATGGGGTTCTGTGGAAGGAACCGGTGGCTGAGGCTGAGGGCTGCCAGTCCGATGGGGATGTTGACGGCGAACAACCAGGGCCAGTCGGCTATGGCGAGGATTCCGGCGGCGATGGTGGGCCCTGCGACGGACGAGACGGCGACGACCGTGGCATTGATTCCCATGCCGCGTCCGAGCCGGGTCTTTGGGTAGATGAATCGGATGAGCGTGGTGTTGACGGAGGTGATGGCTGCGGCGCCGAACCCCTGCATGACGCGGGCGAGGACGAGGGACTGGAAGGATCCGGCGAGCGAGCACCCGACGGAAGCCACGGTGAAGAGCATCAGTCCTCCGATATAGACTTTTCGGTATCCGATCACGTCTCCGAGGGCCGAAAAGGAGAGCAGGGAGACCATGATGGCCAGCTGGTATGCGTTGACGACCCAGATGGAGTCTGCGGCAGAGATACCGAGTTGGGCGCCGATGGTGGGGAGCGCGACGTTTGCGATGGAGCCGTCGATGACCGAGAGGGATACGCCGAAAGCGACGGCAAGGATGGCTCCCAGCCGTCGGGGCATCGGGATTCCGTCCGTGGGCCCTGCTATGTGGGGTGTGGCATACATCTTTTCCTATCCGACCGTCGGTTCTGCATCGACGAACTTGTAGAGTTGGTCTCCGCGTCGGATCAGTTGCGGGGTGCGGATGGCGCAGAGTTCACCTTGTGCGACGGTTTCGCAGGGTTTCCCGTCGGGGCCGTGGAGTTCGGTGAGGGTCTGTTCGGCCACGCCTGTCGTGGCGCCGAGGAAGAAGATCGCATCTCCGACGCTGACCGGCGACGCCTCGACGGCGACCTCCGCGACGGATAGTTTTTTGTAGAAGTTCACGACCTTGCCGACATAGACCTTGCGCTTGGTGGCCGACGATCCGTAGGCGGGGCTGTACTCGACGACGGGGCGCCCGGCGTAATAACCCTCCCAGAATCCGCGGTTGAAGACCTCGCGGAGCCGCTCCTTGAGTCCGGCGGCCAGTTCCGGGGTGTACGTTCCGGCCTCTATTGCCTTCAGGGCCTCGTCGTAGCACGACACGACGCGCTTCACGTATTCGGCGCCGCGGGCGCGCCCCTCGATCTTCAGGACCCGGACCCCGGCAGCCACCATCTTGTCCAGGAAGTCAACCGTGCAGAGATCCTTGGGCGAGAGGACGTAACGCCCGTCAATATCGAGCTGTGCGCCGGTCTCCCTGTCGGAGACGGTGTATTTGCGGCGGCACAGCTGGCGGCAGGCGCCGCGGTTTGCCGAGCAGCCGGTTTCATAGAGCGAGAGGTAGCATTTTCCGGAGATCGACATGCAGAGGGCTCCGTGTGCGAACATCTCGATCTGGACCCGTTTGCCGCGCGGTCCGCAGATCTCCTCCTCGACGATCCGGCGGTGGATTCGGGCGACCTGTTCGAGCGACAACTCGCGGGCCAGCACCACCGTGTCGGCCCACTGGGCGTAAAAACGCACGGCCTCGGAGTTGGAGATGTTGCACTGGGTGGAGATGTGCACCTCCAGCCCGATCTGCCGGGCGTAGCGGATGGCGGCCATGTCGGAGACGATCACGGCGTCGACTCCGGCGCGTTTGGCACGGTCGAGGACGGCGTGGAGGTCATCGATCTCCTCCTCGTAGACGATCGTATTGACCGTCAGATAGGTTTTGACCCGGGCTTTGCGGGCCTTTTCAACGATTTGTTCGAGATCGTCGAGGGAAAAGTTCGCGGCGGATGCCGCACGCATGTTGAGTTTTCCGACCCCGAAGTAGACGGCATCGGCCCCGGCCTGGATGGCCGCGGCCAGGGATTCGTAGGACCCCACGGGGGCCATGATTTCGATTTCCGAGCGCTTCATGCCGTGGTCATTGTTTGCGGCCCATCAGGCTGGCGGCGTAGTCGCGCATCCGTTTGGTGCGATCGGGCTCCACGGAGAGGGTGTCGAGGATGGCCAGTGCGCGTTCGAACCGCAGGGAGATCTGCTGTTCGGTCAGGCGCGGGACGTCCAGCCGGTCGTAAATCTCCTTTACGGTCCGGATTTTCTCCTTGTCGGAGAGCTCCGGATTGCGATAGGTCGTGCGGAGGATCTCGCGGGTAGGCTCGTCGGCGTGGCTCATGGCCGTGATCATCAGATAGGTTTTCTTTCCTTCGAGAATATCGCCGCCGATGGCCTTTCCGAGGCGTTCGTCTCCATAGCTGTCGAGCAGGTCGTCCTGAAGCTGGAAGGCGAGTCCGAGTTCGATGGCGAACCGGCGGAGTTTGCGGCAGTCCTCGTCGGAGGCGCCGCCGAGTGTGGCGCCGATGACGACGGCCCCGGCCAGGAGGACGGAGGTCTTGAGTTCAATCATGTGCATGTACTCGACGACGGAGACTTTGGGTTTGTGTTCGAAATCCATGTCGTACTGCTGTCCTTCGCAGACTTCGAGTGCCATGGTATTGAACGTGGCGAGCACCTGGGGCAGGAGTTGTGGGGGTATTGCGCTCAGCAGGCGGTATGCGCAGATGAGCATGGCGTCTCCGGACAATATGGCGACATTCTGTCCCCATTTGGCGAATACGGAAGGTTTTCCGCGGCGCATGGCGGCATTGTCCATGATGTCGTCGTGCAGGAGCGTGAAGTTGTGGAACACCTCGACGGCGGCGGCGGCGGGCATGGCGCGCTGCAGGTTGTCGGAGAAGATTCCGCAGGCGAGGGCGAGGAGCATGGGCCGGAGCCGTTTTCCGCCGCCAGCCAGCGAGTAGCCGATCGGGGCATATAGGAGTTCGGGCTCGGCCGGGAGTTCGGTTTGAGCCAGGTAATTTTCGATGGCTTGCAGCAGTTGCTCGTTGTTTTGCATGGCAGGGGAGGTATTTTTCGGGTCAAAATCGATCCAAAATTACGAAAAAACTTTGGAGTGGCCGAATTTTCACTTAACTTTGAAAGGATGAAATCAACTTTTAAATAGTTAGAGCCATGAAAAAACTCGCTATCGGCGTGGACATCGGCGGAATCAATACCGCATTCGGTCTCGTGGATGAGAACGGCGATCTGTATGCCGAATCGGTCATTTCGACCAAGAAGTATCCCTATGTAGACGACTATCCGGCTTATGTCGAGGAGTTGTGCGATTCGTTGCGGGCCTTGTCGCAGAGCCTGTCGTTCGAGTACGAACTGGCAGGTATCGGCATCGGGGCTCCGAATGCCAATTTCCACAAGGGGACGATCGAGACCCCGGCGAATCTGTGGAAGTTCCGTGACGGGGAGGCCAATCCGGACGAATCCCGCCGGGTTTTCCCGCTGGCGGAGGACATCTCGAGACGTTTCAATGGCGCGAAGACGCTGGTTACGAACGATGCCAATGCGGCGACGATCGGCGAGATGATCTACGGCAATGCCAAGGGGATGAAGGATTTCGTGATGATCACGCTCGGCACGGGTCTCGGTTCGGGCTTTGTGGCCAACGGGGAGATGATCTACGGGCATGACGGATTTGCGGGCGAGTTCGGTCACATCATCGTCGAGCGCAACGGCCGGGAGTGCGGTTGCGGACGGCGGGGATGCCTGGAGACGTACGTTTCGGCGACGGGTATCAAGCGCACGGCCTTCGAACTGATGGCGAAGATGAATGCGCCGAGCAAACTGCGGAGCATTGCGTTCGACGATTTCGACGCCTCGATGATCTCGGCGGCGGCCGAGCAGGGGGACCCCATCGCCAAGGAGGCTTTCCGCTTCACGGGAGAGATGCTGGGGCGGGCTTTGGCCGACGTGGTTACGGTGACCTCTCCGGAGGCGATTTTCCTCTTCGGAGGGCTTTCGAAGGCGGGGAAACTGCTTTTCGAGCCGACGCAGTGGTACATGGAGGAGAACATGCTGTTCGTCTTCAAGAACAAGGTGAAGCTGCTTCCGAGCGGCATTCAGGGCAAGAATGCGGCGATCCTCGGGGCTTCGGCGCTGATCTGGCAGGAGCAGGAACACGGCAAGTGACCCTCTGCCGGGCGGCAGTTGCGGGCGGAGTCCGAAGACTTCGCCCTTTTTGAGAGAATTTTCAACAAATAACCCATGTAAAGAGTCATGAAGAAACTGTTATTGGGAATTTTCGTATTGTTGACGGGTGGTTTTGCCGGGGCTCAAGTCCGGTTTGTGGATGCC
>CALUKL010000143.1 GCA_944321195.1 uncultured Alistipes sp. | reverse complement strand
ACGATGGCGGTCTACGACTACGGGACCGGGCAGCAGCGCTTCTATTCGCGGCACCTGATGTGCCCGACGACGGGCATTGCGTTCGAGGACCCGGCCCCGCACACCTTCTCGTTCAACTCGCCGAAGGGCGCCTGCCCGCACTGCAACGGATTGGGCGAGGAGGCGGTCTTCGATCTGGGGAAGATCATCCCCGACATGCACCTTTCGCTGCGCGAGGGGGCCGTGGAGCCGCTGGGCAAATACCGCAACAACATGCTCTTCGCGACACTGGAAATGCTGGGCCGTCGCTACGACTTCACGCTGGACGACCCGCTGGACAGCTTCTCGGAGGAGGCGCTCAACGCGGTGCTGTACGGTGATTCGGAGCCCCTGACGGTCGACCTGACGGAGTTCAGCTCTTCGGGCGGGCGCCAGTTCCTCTCGTGGGAGGGCGTCGCGGAGTACATCGGCCGCACGGAGGACGACGACTCGAAACGGGGCCAGAAGTGGCGCGAGCAGTTCCTCGTCTACCGGAAATGTTCGGTCTGCGGGGGCACGCGCCTGAAAAAGGAGGCGTTGCAGTTCCGCATTGCGGGGAAGAACATCGCGGAGGTCTCGGCGATGTCGATTGCGGAGTTCTCGGAATGGGTTCCGACGCTGCGCGGGGCGATGAGCGACAAGGAGTGGAAGATCGCGCAGGAGATCGTCAAGGAGATCTCGGAGCGTCTTCGCTTCCTGATGGACGTAGGCTTGGGCTACCTGTCGCTGGCGCGGTCGTCGCGGTCGCTGTCGGGGGGCGAGAGCCAGCGGATCCGGCTGGCGACGCAGATCGGCTCGAAGCTGGTGAACGTGCTCTACATTCTGGACGAGCCCTCGATCGGGCTTCACCAGCGCGACAACCGGCGGCTGATCCGGAGCCTCGAAGAGTTGCGCGATGCGGGGAACTCGGTGATCGTCGTGGAGCACGACGAGGAGATGATGCGTGCCGCGGACTTCATCGTGGACGTGGGCCCGAAGGCGGGGCGCCGGGGCGGACTGATCGTAGCCGCGGGGCGGTTCGACGACATCCTGAAGGCGAATACCATCACGGCCGACTACCTGACGGGCCGGCGCCGGATCGAGATTCCGGAGACCCTGCGCCCGGGCACGGGCGAGGCGATCACGATCCGGGGGGCGCGGGGCAACAACCTGAAAAACGTCACGGCTCGCTTCCCGCTGGGGAAACTCATCTGCGTGACGGGCGTGAGCGGTTCGGGCAAGTCGACGCTCATCAACGAGACGCTGCGACCGATTCTTTCGAAGGCGCTCTACCGCTCGCTGGATCAGCCGCTGGCGTACGATTCAATCGAGGGGATCGAGCATATCGACAAACTGGTCGTCGTGGACCAGTCGCCGATCGGACGGACGCCGCGCTCGAACCCGGCGACCTATTCGAACGTCTTCGCGGACATCCGCAAATTGTTCGAGATGACGCCCGATGCGCAGATCCGGGGCTTCAAGGCGGGGCGTTTCTCGTTCAACGTCAAGGGGGGCCGGTGCGAGGAGTGCCGGGGCGCGGGCGTGCAGACCATCGAGATGAACTTCCTGCCGGACGTCTACGTGCGCTGCAAGGCGTGCGGCGGCCACCGCTACAACCGCGAGACGCTTGAGGTGCGCTACAAGGGGAAGAACATCGACGACGTGCTGAACATGACGGTGAATATGGCGGTGGAGTTTTTCGAGAACATCCCGACGATCTACCAGAAGCTGAAGGCGATCCAGGACGTAGGCCTGGGCTACCTGACGCTGGGACAGCCCTGCACGACGCTCTCGGGGGGTGAGAGCCAGCGGATCAAGCTCTCGGCGGAGTTGTCGAAACGCGATACGGGCCGTACCCTTTATATATTGGACGAGCCGACGACGGGGCTCCACTTCGAGGATATCCGGCTGCTGCTCGACGTGCTGAACAAACTGGTCGACCGGGGGAATACGGTGATCGTCATCGAGCACAACCTCGATGTGGTGAAGGTTGCCGACCACCTGATCGACATCGGCCCGGAGGGTGGCGTTGCGGGTGGCGAGATCATCGCCGAGGGCACGCCGCACGAGGTGGCCCAATGCGAACGGAGCTATACGGGCCAGTTCCTGAAGCAGATGGGCCTTTGATTTCGGGTATCCGGGCGGCACGTTGTGCCGTCCGGTCTTTTTTGCGGGAGAGAACGGCTGCTCCACAGCCCGGATTCCCCGGACAGTGGAGTTCCAGGCCGTTTTTGCAGGTAGCTCTGCCCGTGCGGGCGTTAGTTTGCGTTCCGGGCCTCCGGGCTTGCCTGCGGCATCGATTTTGTGTTCATGGCCGGTACAAAACCTGATGTGCCATGAAAAAAACAGCCATTATTGTAGCGGGCCTTCTGCTGTTTGCGGGGGCCGTCACCGTGATCGGACAGAAGAAGGCCCTCTCGCCGAAGGAGGAGCGTCGAGAAGTGCGCGAGCAACGGCGTGCGGAACGTATCGCCAACTATGAAAAGACGATGGATTCGACCATTCTGTCTCGGAATTTCCAGTTCAACCCGCAGACGATGCAGCGTCAGCCGGCGGGCCCGATGCGCCAGATCATGAACCCGACGTTCAACGTGGGGATCTGGGACGGGACTGCGGACATCTGCCTTCCCTACATCAAGGGATATGTACCTCCCTATTACACGACGATTCTGAACTATACGGTTTCGAATCTGCAGGGTTATACGACCGAGCAGACGCACGAAGGATGGATGGTGACCTTCTCGACGTCGCTGTTCTCGGCGTCGACCTATACGTTCACGTTCGAGATCTACTCGCGGACGGGCGGTGCGAACCTGACGATCACGAATCCGTGGTACAGCCCGGTCCAGTATTCGGGAACGATCTCGCAGCTGTACTGATCGGCGCCGACCGCGTGAAAAAGCCTCTCCGGAGTTCGGAGAGGCTTTTTTACGGTTTGCGATCCGCCTCGGTCAAGGCCGGAAGATGAGCGCCACGGCCGAGACCGATACGCCCTCCTCGCGGCCTTCGAATCCGAGCCGTTCGGTGGTTGTGGCCTTGACCGAGACGCGGTCGGCGCCGATTCCGAGGTCCGCGGCCATCACTTCGCGCATCCGGTCGATGTAGGGGCGGAGTTTGGGCCGCTGCATTTGGATCGTGCAGTCGACATTGCCTATTTCGTACCCCTTTTCGCGGAGGAGCGCCGCGACGCGCCGCAGGAGGACCCGGGAGTCTATTCCGCGGAACTCATCCGCGGAGTCGGGAAAGTGGAGCCCGATATCTCCGAGCGCTGCGGCGCCGAGCAGGGCGTCGCAGAGGGCGTGAATGGCGACATCGCCGTCCGAATGGGCGACGCATCCTTTGGTGTGGGGGATCTCGACGCCTCCGAGCACGAGCCGCAGGCCGTCGGCCAGGGCGTGTACGTCGTAACCGTGTCCGATTCTGAAATCCGTCATAACGTGAGATTTTGAGTTGCCAAAATAGGGAAAAAAGCGTAACTTTGCAAAAATACATGAAGCCTATGTCAGCAATCTCTACTTTGGAACCGCGCCTGGTGTGGGAGCAGTTCGATGCGATCACGCAGGTTCCTCGCCCCTCGAAGAAGGAGGGCAGGATCATCGAATTTCTGGTTGATTTCGCCCGGCGGCACAACATCGAATATAAGAAGGACGCTATCGGAAACGTGGTGATGCGCAAGCCTGCGACGCCGGGCTACGAGACACACCCGGGGGTGATCCTCCAGTCGCACATGGATATGGTGTGCGAGAAGAATTCGGACGTGGAGTTCGATTTCGAGCACGACGCGATCCGTCCGCGGATCGACGGCGAGTGGGTGAAGGCCGAGGGCACGACGCTGGGTGCCGACTGCGGGATCGGGATGGCTGCGGCGCTGGCCGTGCTGCTGGACCCGGATGTGCAGCACGGGCCGCTGGAGGCGCTCTTCACGGTGGACGAGGAGACGGGCCTCACGGGAGCCTTCGAACTGGGCGAGGGGATGCTTACGGGCAAGTACCTCATCAACCTCGATTCGGAGGACGAGGGCGAATTGTTTATCGGCTGCGCCGGGGGTATCGATACGATTGCGACGTTCCACGGCACGATGGAACCGGCGCCGAAGAACTACGCCTTTTTCCGGGTGGATGTTTCGGACCTGCAGGGCGGCCACTCGGGCGACGACATCGACAAGGGGCGCGTCAACTCGAACAAGACGGTTGCGCGGCTGCTGTGGGACGGGATGCAGTCCTGCGAGCTGCGCCTGAGCTACTTCAACGGCGGGAACCTGCGCAACGCGATACCGCGCGAAGCCTATGCGATTTTCGGGGTCCCGGCGCGCCTGAAGGATGATTTCGTGAAGCGCTACCGGCTGTTCGCCGCGGACCTTGAAGCGGAGTTCCGCTTCCGGGAACCGAACTTCAGGATCACGCTGAACGAGATGCCGGAGGTCGAGGAGGTGCTCGACGCGCGGACGCAGTTCGGACTGGTCTACTCGCTGGTGGGCGTGCCCAACGGGGTGGTTTCCATGTCGTTTGCGGTTCCGGGGCTGGTGGAGACCTCGACGAACCTCGCATCGGTGAAGTTCGAGGGGCGGGACCGCATCGTGGTGACGTCGTCGCAGCGGTCGTCGGTGGAGAGTGCCAAGACCTACGTGATGCAGATGGTCGAGTCGGTCTTCGCTCTGGCGGGCGCCGACGTGGCGCACTCGGACGGTTACCCGGGCTGGACGCCGAATCCCGATTCGGCGCTGCTGAAGGTGACCGAAGCGGCCTACGAGCGGCTCTTTTCGACGAAGCCGAAGGTGCGTGCGATCCATGCGGGCCTGGAGTGCGGACTCTTCCTGGAAAAGTACCCCGATCTGGAGATGGTGTCGTTCGGCCCGACGCTGCGGGGCGTTCACTCGCCGGACGAGCGGCTGGAGATCGCCACGGTGCCGAAGTTCTGGTCGCTGCTGTGCGAGACGCTGAAGAACCTGTAAGGGGAGGCTGCGGCGCCGTTTTCGCGGCTCCGGAATCGTCTGTCGTCCCGCTGATTTTCATGAAAATGTAACAGAAAAGTTTCGGTTTCGCAGTCAATGTTTCAGACCTTTGCGCCGAAACCCACGTCCATGTCGAAGATGAGAAACCTTCTTCCCAAACTGATCCGGCCGCTTGTTTTGTCCGGTCTGCTGCTGTCGGCTTCGGGTCCTGTTTTCGCCGATGGGGCGGATAGCTGCCGGAGCGCCCAGACGCTTGCGTCGGCGAGGCCGGACGGCATCCGGAGCCGGGCATCCGAACCGGTCTTTACGGTTCAGTTGCACGGGACCGTCCGTGCGAAATTCGAATACCAGCCCGACTTGGGGCAGAGTCGTTTCCAGGTGCGCAATGCGCGTTTCAGCGTTTCGGGAAGCGTGACCCGGGTGGTGGACTACAAGGCGGAGATCGACCTTTCGGACGAGGGAGCGATCAAGATGCTCGACGCCTATGGCCGTTTGAATCTGCTGGACCGGCGCCTGCGGGTGACGATCGGCCAGATGCGCGTCCCGTTCACGATCGACGCGCACCGCTCGCCGCACCAGCAGTATTTCGCCAACCGGTCGTTCATTGCCAAACAGGCCGGGAACGTGCGCGATGTGGGTGCGACGCTGGGCTGGACGTTCGGCCGTGAGGTCCCTGTAACGCTGGAAGGGGGTCTTTTCAACGGTTCGGGACTGACGGACCAGAAGGATTTCTGGACGCGGTCGTTCAACTACTCGGCCAAGGCTCAGATAAAGTTTGCCGACCGGGTGAACCTTGCGCTGAGCATCCAGAAGACGCACCCGGACATCGTGGACATCCATATGTACGACGTGGGGGCCTACTATGAGAATCCGCTGTGGCACATCGAGGCGGAGTACCTCCGGAAGAACTACGCCAAGGATGCCTTCGAGGGGGTGAACGTGGTGGATGCGTTCATTTGCCGGAATCTGCCGCTTCGGAACTGCCGGGGCCTGCGTCAGATCTCGATCCTGGCGCGCTACGACTACATGTCGGACCACAGCACGGGTATCGCCGACCCGACGACGGGGCGGCTCGTGCTGGACGACCCGGAGCGCCACCGCGTGACGGGCGGTGTGACGCTGAGCCTGGGCCTTCCCTTCCGGGCGGACCTGCGGCTCAACTACGAAGCCTATTTCTACCGCCGGACGGCCACTCCGGCCCTCTCCGAACAGGACAAGGTCGTGGCGGAGTTCATGATCCGCTTTTGATGATCCGCTGCTGAGGCTCGGTGCAGAAAATTGCCCGGACCGTTCCATCGTCGGCCTGTTTTGTTAACTTTGTATCAGAAAAAAGTTTACGGAATATGTCGAACGGGCTTTTTTGCCGCTTCCTTCCGCTTTGCGCCTGCCTGGCGGCGCTGTTTCTGCACGGCGTGGCCGCGGCGCAACCGTATTCCGACGACGAATATTATCCCTATGCCGAACGGGAGGAGCGCCGTCCGCTTCTCACGACCGATACGGCGCTCTTCTACCGGGCGGTGCAGGGCACGGCGGACCTCTACGGCGAACATACCGACTTCACGCTGCCGGATGTTGCCGCCCGACGCCGGGGGCTGGACTACGACACCGAACGCACGGCCCTTTCGGGAATCGACCTTTCGTATCGTTACCTCACGCTTTTGCGATTGCTCGGGGCCGAGGAGACGCGCACTCCGGGCCTGCAGCCGGTTCCGGGTCTGAGGGCCGGGGCTGGTGGAGCGACCCTGGTCCGCTTTCCGGCCGGGGAGCCGTTGCAACCCTACCTGGTTTCGGCGCGTTTTGCCGACCGCAACTACCGTTTCGGGGCCCGGCTGGCGGGGACGACCCGCCTGGGGCGGACGTGGCGCCTTTCGGCCGCCGCCGATTTCCGCACGGGCCGCGACCTGCGTGTCGAGGGGGTCTTCACGAATGCCGTGACGGGCGGTTTCCGCCTGTGGCGCCCGTTCGGGGAGTCTGGCGATGAGGGCACCCTGTCGCTGCTCTGCATCGTTCCGGTCTCGGCGCGGGGCACGCGCCTCTCGACTTCGGAGGAGGCCTTCACGCTGACGGGCGACCGTCTCTACAATCCGGCCTGGGGCTTCCAGGAAGGCCGCGTGCGCAATTCGCGGGTTCGGCGTGAGACGCTTCCGCTGACGGTTGTGACGTGGGAGCGGCGGCTTGCGCCCTCGACGACGGTTTCGGCGGCGCTCGGTGCGGAGACGGGCACGAACCGCTACAGTTCGTTGGGGTGGTACGACGCCCGGACGCCGATGCCGGACAACTACCGCTACCTGCCGAGCCATACCGGCGACCGGGCGACCGAGGAGGCGTGGCTTGCGGGGGATCCGCACTATACGCAGATCGACTGGGACGAGTTGATCCACCAGAACCGGATGGCGGGTGGACATGCGGTCTATGCGCTGGAAGACCGTGTGGAGCGACTTTGCAATCTGGGGCTCTACGCCTGTTTCGAGACGGATGTGAACCGGCGGCTGACACTCCGTTACGGCGTGGAGCTGCGCCTCGACGACCGCCGTCATTACAAGGAGATGCGGGACCTGCTGGGAGCGGGTTATATTACGGACATCGACCAGTACCTGATCGACGACGACACCTACGGCAACCAGCTTCAGAACAACCTGCGGCATCCGGACCGGACGATCCGCGAGGGCGACCGTTTCGGCTACGACTATACGCTGTCGGCGCGCTCGGGGCATCTGTTTTTCCAGACGGACTACCGCTCGGACCGCTTCCGAGGGGACGTCTGGGTGTCGCTGGGGAGTTCTGCGGTGAACCGCCGGGGCCACTACGAGAAGGAGCTCTTTCCGGGGAGCCAGTCCTGCGGGCGTTCGCGGGTGCTTCGCTTTGCGCCCTACACGCTGCGGGCCACCTGCGGTTGGTCCTTCACGCCGCGCCAATACGTCGGGCTGTCGCTGCTGGCTGCGGCCCGCACGCCCGATGCCGGGGATCTCTTCTACCAGCCGCTCTACAACAACCGCACGCTTGAGAATCCCGTTCTGGAACGAACCTTCGCGGGCGAGGCGACCTGGCGCATGACGGGTCCGGTCGTGGATTTCCAGGCGACGCTTTTTGCGGTGCTGACGCTCGACGGCGCGGAGACCCGCCGCTACTACGACGACCTCTCGTATGTCTATTGCGACATGGCGGTGACGGGCATCGGAACCGCCTCGTACGGGGTTGAGGCCGCTGCCGACATCCGGCTTTCGGATCGCTGGCTGTTGACGCTGGCGGCTTCGGCGGGCCGTTACCGCTATGTCCGGGATCCGGTTGTGACGGTCCTTTCGGACGTGGACAACACGGCCGTCGACCGGGGATCGCGGAGCCGGATGGGCGGTTGCGAGGTGGGCGGGGCCCCGCAGGTGACCGCGGCGTCCGAACTGGCGTGGTTCGGCGGGAAAGGGTGGGGCGTTCGCGCCTCGGCGGGCTATGCGGGCCGACGCTTTGTGGAGGCGATGCCGCTCCGGCGTACGGACCGCCTGGCGTCTCAGACCGGCATTACCCGGGAGGCCTTCGCGTCGTTTACGGAGCAGGAACGGCTTGCGGATGCGCTGACGCTGGATGCCTCGCTGTTCAAGAGTTTCTGGTTCGAGCGCTCGCGGCTGACGGTTTCGCTGCTGCTGAAGAACCTGTTAGGGGATTCCGACATCGTTTACAACGGTTACGAATCGCTCCGGGTTCGGCGGATCTCGTCGGGCGACACCAGCTATTACACGCCCCACGCCACGCGCTATACCTATCTGCTTCCGCGGACGTTCTACCTTACGGTTTCGTACCGGTTCTGAAAGGGAGCCCGAAAAATCTCGAAATTTTTTGGGATTTTGGTTTCGAATTCGTATTTTGTTGGGGTAAAACCTAAAAACTTCAACCCATGATTGTCGGAATTCCAAAAGAGATCAAGAACAACGAGAATCGCGTTGGTCTGACCCCTGCCGGGGCGCGGGAGCTCGTGAAGCGGGGACACCAAGTGTATGTGCAGGCTACGGCCGGAGAGAACAGCGGTTTTCCGGATGCGGCCTATACGGCGGTCGGCGCCGAACTGTTGCCGACGATCGAGGATGTCTACGCGCGTGCGGAGATGATCGTAAAGGTGAAGGAACCGATCGCCCCGGAGTATAAGTTGATCCGCCGCGACCAGTTGGTTTTCACCTACTTCCACTTTGCGAGCAGCGAACCGCTGACGCACGCGATGCTCGACAGCGGTGCGGTTTGCTGTGCATACGAGACGGTCGAGCGGGCCGACGGGTCGCTTCCGCTGCTGATCCCGATGTCGGAGGTTGCGGGGCGAATGGCCGCGCAGGAGGGGCGATATTTTCTGGAGAAGCCGCGGGGCGGCAAGGGGGTTCTGCTGGGCGGCGTTCCGGGCGTGAAGCCTGCAAAGGTCTTCGTGATCGGCGCGGGGGTCGTGGGTACGGCTGCGGCGCGGACGGCTGCGGGAACGGGCGCTGACGTGACGATCTGCGACATCTCGCTGCAGCGTCTGACCTACCTGGCGGACGTGATGCCGAAGAACGTGAAGACGCTCATGTCGTCGGAGTACAACATCCGCGAGGAGTTGAAACACGCCGATCTGGTGATCGGTTCGGTGCTGATTCCGGGCGCGAAGGCCCCGAAACTGGTTACGCGGGAGATGCTGAAACTGATGGAGCCGGGGACGGTGATGGTTGACGTTGCGATCGACCAGGGGGGCTGCTTCGAGACTTCGCACCCGACGACGCACGAGGACCCGGTCTACTACGTGGACGGGATCCTGCACTATTGCGTGGCGAATATTCCGGGCGCGGTTCCGCGGACGTCGACGCTGGCGCTGACGAACGCGACGCTGCCCTACGTGCTGCAACTGGCCGACAAGGGCTGGCGTCGTGCGGCGCGCGAGAATGCGGAACTGGCTCTGGGCCTGAACATCGTTTCGGGGAAGACGGTCTACCGGCCGGTTGCCGAGGCGTGGGATCTTCCTTACGAACCGTTGGCGTTGTAACGGCGGATGTGGGGAGATTTGCGGCCCTCCGAGTTCCGGACTCGGGGGGCCGCTGCCGTGTGAAAGGATGAAATTTGCGTATTTTGTTTTTGAAAATCTTAAAAAATGATTATATTTGCCAAAGAACGAGCCTGTTATGGGACCCGGGAACCTTTCGGACTGACATGAAAACGGACGCAAACGGGCGTACTTTCAAGGGAGAAAGTTGGTTTGGGTTACGGATTGTAAGCATACAGGCGCAAAAACAGCAGCAAGAGCGTTAAGCGGTGGCGTTTTCCGCACGGGATCGTGGGGCGGCGTCACTGAAATTTTTACCCTATAATAACGGAGGTTCGAGTTATGAGTGAAAGACTGTACATTTTCGACACGACCTTGCGCGACGGGGAGCAGGTTCCCGGTTGCCAGTTGAACACCACGGAGAAGATCGAGGTCGCCAAGTTGCTGGAGGCTTTGGGCGTGGATATCATCGAAGCGGGTTTTCCGATTTCGAGTCCCGGAGATTTCAATTCGGTGCTTGAAATATCGAAGGCGGTATCGGAGCCGACGATCTGTGCGCTGACGCGGGCCGTCGAGAAGGATATCGACGTGGCGGCCGATGCGCTTCGGCTTGCGAAGCGGAAGCGGATCCACACGGGCATCGGGGTTTCGCCGCAGCATATCTATGACAAGCTCCGTTCCAATCCGGAGCAGATTCTCGAACGGGCGATCGCGGCGGTGAAATACGCGAAGCGTTATGTCGAGGATGTGGAGTTCTACGCCGAGGATGCGGGCCGTGCGGATCCGGTGTACCTGGCCCGGGTCGTGGAGGCTGTGATTGCTGCGGGCGCCACGGTGGTGAACATCCCCGACACGACGGGCTACTGCCTTCCGAACGAATACGGGGCGAAGATCAAGTACCTCGTGGATCACGTGCCGAACATCGACCGGGCCATTATCTCGACGCACTGCCACAACGACTTGGGGATGGCTACGGCCAATACGCTGAGCGGCATTCTGAACGGGGCGCGTCAGGCTGAGGTGACGATCAACGGCATCGGGGAGCGTGCGGGCAACACGTCGCTCGAAGAGGTTGTGATGACGTTGCGCTGCCACAAGGACGTGGCGATCGACACGGGGATCAACTCGCGCCTGATCACGAAGGCCTCGCACCTGGTTTCGAGCCTGATGAACATGCCTGTGCAGCCGAACAAGGCGATTGTGGGTCGGAATGCCTTCGCGCACTCCTCGGGGATCCACCAGGACGGGGTTCTGAAGGCCCGTCAGACCTACGAGATCATCGACCCGCAGGACATCGGGCTGAACGAGTCGGTGATTGCGCTGACGGCGCGGAGCGGGCGTGCGGCGCTGGTTCACCGTCTCGAACTGCTGGGTTACGACCTGACGCAGGAGGAGATCGACGCGACGTACGAGAAGTTCCTGGCACTGGCCGACAAGAAGAAGGAGATCCACGACTACGATTTGCTCTACCTGGTCGGTGACATCGATCGGATGAAGCAGCAGTCCATTGCGTTGAAGTTCCTGCAGGTGACGACCGGGACGCTGGTACCGACGGCGACGGTCGTACTGAAGTTCGGGGACCACGAGCGGATGGCGATCGGTACGGGCAACGGACCCGTGGATGCAGCGGTTTCGGCGATCAAGACGCTGATCAACGAGAAGGTGGTTCTGACGGAGTTTCTGATGCAGGCCATCACGCGGGGTTCGAACGACGTGGGCCGCGTCCACGTTCAGGTGGAGTGCGGCAACCGCACGGTCCACGGTTTTGCCGCGCATACGGATACGACGCGCGCGTCGATCGAGGCGTTCCTCGACGCACTTCGCGCCTTGAATGTTACGGAACGCAAGGAAGAGCAGGCGTGATATGATGGGAAAGACGCTTTTGGACAAGATTTGGGACGCACACACGGTGCGTATCGAGGACGGGGGCCGGTGCGTGCTCTACATCGACCGCCAATACATCCATGAGGTGACCTCACCGGTCGCCTTTGCGGGGCTGGACCGGCGTGGGATCGGGGTGGCCCGTCCGTCGCAGATCACGGCGACGGCGGACCACAACATCCCGACGTTGAACCAGCATCTGCCGATCGAGGAGCCGGAGTCGCGGCGCCAGGTGGCGGCGCTGGAGGCGAACTGCGCAAAGTACGGCATCGAGCACTTCGGCGTGGGGAACCCGCGCCAGGGGATCGTGCACATCATCGGCCCGGAACTGGGCTTCACGCAGCCGGGGATGACGATCGTCTGCGGTGACAGCCATACGTCGACGCACGGGGCCCTGGGCGCCGTGGCGTTCGGCGTGGGGACGTCGGAGGTGGAGATGGTCTTCGCCAGCCAGTGCATCATCCAGACCAAGCCGCGGACGATGCGCATCACGGTCGACGGGGCGCTGCGCCCGGGCGTGGAGGCGAAGGATGTGATTCTATATATTATTTCGCAGATCACGGCTTCGGGCGGCACGGGCTACTTCATCGAGTTCGCCGGGAGCACGATCCGCTCGTTGTCGATGGAGGGCCGGATGACGGTCTGCAACATGAGCATCGAGTGCGGGGCCCGCGGGGGGATGATCGCCCCGGACGAGAAGACGTTCGCCTACCTGCGGGGCCGCGAACGGGTGCCGCAGGGTGCGGCGTTCGATGAGGCCGTATCGCGTTGGCGGGAGCTTTACAGCGATGCGGATGCGGTTTTCGACAAGGAGTACCGGTTCGACGCCGCCGACATCGCGCCGATGATCACCTACGGCACGAACCCCGGCATGGGCATGGCGATCGACGGCGAGATCCCGGCCGCTGCGGACCCGAAGGCGCTGGAATACATGGGCTTCCAGGCGGGCGAACGGATGCTGGGCAAGCCGGTCGATTATGTCTTCGTCGGGAGCTGCACGAACGGCCGGATCGAGGACCTGCGGCGCTTCGCCGAGCTGGTCCGGGGTCGCCGGAAGGCCGAGGGCGTCACGGCGTGGATCGTCCCGGGCTCGAAGGGCGTGGAGGCGCAGGCCGTGGCCGAGGGTCTGGATCGGATCCTTGCGGATGCGGGCTTCGAACTGCGGCAGCCGGGCTGCTCGGCGTGCCTGGCGATGAACGCGGACAAGATCCCGGCAGGGAAATACAGCGTTTCGACCTCGAACCGCAACTTCGAGGGGCGCCAGGGCCCCGGAGCGCGGACGATGCTTGCGGGCATTGCGGTAGCCGCAGCTGCCGCGGTGACGGGGCGCATTACCGATCCGCGCGAACTTTTCGGATTTTAAAACCACGAAAGAGATGTCCATACCCAAATTCGTTACGTTCACTTCGGGGGCGGTGCCCGTCGAGGTGGAGAACATAGATACCGACCAGATCATCCCGGCACGCTTTCTGAAGGCTACCGAACGCAAGGGCTTCGGGGACAACCTGTTCCGCGACTGGCGCTACGACGCGGAGAACCGCCCCGTTGCGACGTTCCCGCTGAACGACCCGCGCTATGCGGGGCAGATCCTCGTGGCGGGGCGGAACTTCGGCTGCGGAAGTTCGCGCGAGCACGCGGCATGGGCCATTGCGGACTACGGCTTCCGGGTCGTGGTTTCGAGCTTCTTTGCGGACATCTTCCGCAACAATGCGCTGAACAACGGCCTGCTGCCGGTCCGTGTCGAGGAGCCGTTCCTGCGTGGGATTTTCGACGAGATCCGCCGCGACCCGTCGGCGCAGTTCACGGTCGATCTGGATAACCAGCGCTTCACGATCGTGTCGAGCGGCGCAAGCGCACCGTTCGAGATCGACGCCTATAAGAAACGGTGCCTGCAGAACGGCTACGACGATGTGGACTACCTGCGGAGCATCTCGGCGGAGATCGCCGCCTTCGAGAAGAACCGCAGCTGACCTCCGGAGCGATGCAATCCACGGTAGAGATTCTGGATACGACGCTGCGCGACGGCGAACAGACCTCGGGCGTTTCGTTCAACGCCCGGGAGAAGCTGTCGATTGCGCGGCTGCTGCTCGAAGAGCTCTGCGTGAACCGGATCGAGATTGCCTCTGCGCGGGTTTCGCAGGGCGAGGAGCGTGCCGTGCGGGCCATTGCGGAGTGGGCCGCGGGACGGGGATATACGGATCGGATCGAGGCGTTGGGTTTCATCGACGGGGGAGTTTCGGTCGAATGGCTTTGGCAGGCGGGCTGCCGGGTGGTAAACCTGCTGGCCAAGGGTTCGCGGAAACACTGCGAGGAGCAGTTGCGCCGCACGCCGGCCGAGCACCTGTCGGACGTGCGTGCGGAGATCCTGCGGGCCTCGGAGCGGGGGATGGGTGTGAACCTCTACCTCGAAGACTGGTCGAACGGGATGCGCCATTCGCCGGATTACGTCTATGCGATGCTCGACGGGCTGGCGGATCTTCCGGTGCGGCGGTTCATGTGCCCCGACACACTGGGGGTGCTGGACCCCTATGATACGGAGCGCTTCTGCCGCGAAATGACGACGCGCTACCCGTCGCTTCGTTTCGACTTCCATGCCCACAACGATTACGACCTGGCGGTGGCGAATACGGCCGCTGCGGTTCGAGCGGGTTTCGGGGGTGTTCACGTGACGATCAACGGGTTGGGCGAGCGGGCGGGTAACGCGCCGCTGTCGAGTACGGTGGCGGTTCTTCACGACCGGCTGGGGTGCCGCACGGAGATCGACGAATCGAAAATCTACCGGGTGAGCCGCACGGTGGAGTCCTATACGGGGGTCCGGATTCCGACGAACCGCCCGATCGTGGGTGCGAACGTCTTCACGCAGTGCGCGGGGGTCCACGCCGACGGCGACAACAAGAACGGGCTCTATATCAGCGAACTGCTTCCGGAACGCTTCGGCCGGGTGCGGGAGTATGCCCTGGGCAAGACCTCGGGGAAGGCGAACATCCTGAAAAACCTCGAAGTGCTGGGCATTGACCTGGACGAGGCGGCGATGCGGAAGGTGACGGAACGGGTCGTGGAGCTGAGCGACAAGAAGGAGCTGGTGACGCTGGACGACCTTCCGTACATCATTGCGGACGTGCTTCGCTACGACCAGACGGACGCACCGGTTCGGATTCTGAACTACAGCCTGTCGCTGGCACAGGGTTTGCGGCCTGTTGCGACGTTGCGGATCGAAATCCACGGCGAGCAGTACGAGCATACCTCGGCGGGAGACGGACAGTACGACGCCTTCATGCGGGCTTTGCGGTTGATCTACCGCGAGCAGTTGGGCCGGAAGTTCCCGATGCTGCGGGACTACGCGGTCTCGATTCCGCCGGGCGGACGGACGGATGCCTTCGTGCAGACGATCATCACGTGGGAGTGGGAGGGCCGGACGTTCCGCACGCACGGACTGGACGCCGACCAGACGGAGGCGGCGATCAAGGCGACGGTCAAAATGTTGAATATCATCGAAACAAACCATACGAATCATGGAAATCAAGATTGCACTGTTGCCCGGTGACGGCATCGGCCCCGAAATCATCGCGGAGGCCGTGAAGGTGTTGGACCGGATTGCCGAACGTTTCGGCCATCGAATCACCTATACGCGGGCGCTGGTGGGCGCTGCGGCGATCGACGCCGTGGGCGACCCTTACCCGGAGGAGACGCACCGGATCTGCCTGGCGGCGGATGCGGTGCTGTTCGGGGCGATCGGGGACCCGAAGTACGACAACGACCCGACATCGAAGGTGCGTCCCGAACAGGGGCTGTTGCGGATGCGCAAGTCGCTGGGGCTGTTTGCGAATCTGCGTCCGGTGACGCTGTTCGAGGCGTTGGCTGACCGTTCTCCGCTGCGCACGGAGGTGGTGCGGGGCACGGACTTCATCTGCGTGCGGGAGTTGACGGGCGGCATCTATTTCGGGCGTCCGCAGGGACGCGACGAGGATGGCCGCCGGGCCTTCGACACCTGCACCTATACGGTCGGGGAGATCGAACGGGTGCTGCATGTGGCGTTCCGGCTGGCAATGGCGCGCCGCCGCCGGCTGACGGTTGTCGACAAGGCGAACGTGCTGGAGACCTCGCGGCTGTGGCGGGAGACGGCGCAGCGCCTGTCGGGCGAATACCCGGAGGTGAAGGTGGACTACATGTTCGTGGACAACGCGGCGATGCAGATCATCCGCCAGCCGACGCATTTCGACGTGATCGTCACGGAGAACATGTTCGGGGACATCCTGACCGACGAG
>CALUKL010000142.1 GCA_944321195.1 uncultured Alistipes sp. | reverse complement strand
CCGGGCAGGAAGAGCAGGGCGAGTAGAATCGCCTGGTCATAGGCATATCCCATCGCCCCGAAAACGAGGACGATCAGCAGGGTCGAAACCAGCCACCAGAGTGCGGGCAGATTCTGTTTCATCGAGGCGTTGTGTGTTGTACAAAGATACGCGAATTTTTCCGGGACTCCAATGCAGACAGCCGCCGCAGCGGCTCCAAGTGCCCTTGCAGCGGGATTTTACCGGCGAACGGCGGGTTTCGACGTCCCGGTTTTTTGCTTCGGCGCTCTGCTGTTGTCTATCTTTGTATCCGGGAATAGTCCCGCATCATCCATCTTAAATTTTTCGACCATGTTCTCTCTTTTTATGGAAGGCGGCCTGTGGGGCATGACCTTGCTGACGCTCGAACTGATCGGCCTGCTGCTTGCGGCCTGGAAGGCCCCGGCCTGGGTCAAGGAGATCGGCCTGCTGGCTCTGATTTCCGGCATTGTCTATACGCTGCTCGGCTTTTCGCAGGCCATGGGCTTCGTACAGCAGGCCGGCGACATCTCGTTTTCACTCCTTGCCGGTGGTCTCCGGGTGACCTGTATTCCGGTCATTTACGGCATGTTGATCTATATGCTCTCGCTGGTGATCCGCCTGGTGCAGAAACCCCGGATCTGACCTCCCGGCCTGCTCCCTCCCGGCCCCGGAATGAAAAACGGCTCCCGAAATTGCTCGGAAGCCGTTTTTCGTGCGTGTATGCCGCGATGCGCTGCCGTGCCTCGGGCAGAACCGCCGTCCCTTTCCGGCGGTTCCTCCCTCCGTCACTACATCGGGGCCTGGTTCATGGCGTTGGCGATGCCCTCGGCGATCTGGTCGATGGCCCCCTGCAACTTCGAGCCGAGCATCATCTTCATCATCATGTTCAACTCGATGTGCAGCACGAGGCGCATCCGGGTGTCCGAGTCGGAGACCTTGTGCAACTGGATCCAGAAGGCGAAATCCATCGGGATGCCGCCCTCGTCGCCCACGATCTTCACGTGTCTGGGCTCGATGCGCTCCTCCATGCGGAGCTTGACGGTGAAACCCTTGGCCTTGAACGAGCAGCGATCTTCGGAGGCCTGCCACTCCTCGACGCGGTCGGCCAGCGCCGGGGTGAGGTTGTCGAAGCGGCTGATGACGGCATAGATCTGCTCCGCAGGGCGCAGAATCTGGTGTTGTTTCGAAATGTATTCCTGCATTTTTCGTGGTTATTTTGATGGGTCAGTGGAATGGACCGACCGGGTCGGCCGGGACAGCGCCTTCTGACGGTCGGGCTGGCTTGGGCAATAGCCCTTGGCGGGCCGAGCCGGCAGAAGGCTCCGTGTGTCGTGTAGTCGTTATTCGATCTCGAAGGTGCGGGCCGTGTCGCTGTCGACGGTGATGCGCACCGTCACCACGTTCTCCGGCAGCAGCGACTCGATCCGCTCGGGCCACTCCACCAGGCAGAGGTCTCCCGAGTAGAAATACTCCTCGTAGCCGAAGTCGAAGGCCTCGCGCAGATCCTCGATGCGGTAGAAGTCGAAATGGTAGATGCGGCGGTTGCCCTGGCCCTTGTACTGGTTGACGATGGCGAACGTCGGGCTGGTCACGGTGTCCGTGGCGCCCAGCTGTGCGGCGATTTCGCGGATGAGCGTCGTTTTTCCGGCGCCCATCTCGCCGCGGAAGGCCACTACGGTGCGGCGGCCCAGGAGGTCGATGATCGCCCGTGCGACCTGCGGCAGCTCCTCCTGCGAAGTGATATGGATGGTTTTCATGGGTGGTTTACTGTTTCGGTTTCAGAACGATGTACGGAACGATCATCTCCTCCATCGAAATGCCTCCGTGCTGGAACGTGTTACGGTAATAGCGGATGTGCCGGTTGGCGTCGTTGTTGTAGACCAGGAAGTCCGAATTGTAGGCGAAGATGTAACTCGACGTGAGGTTGCTCGACGGCAGCTGCACGTCCTCGGGACGCAGGATCTCGTAGACCTCGCGGGAGTTGTAGGCGAGGTTGCGGCCCGTCTTGTAGCGGAGGTTCGAGGAGGTTTCGCGGTCGCCGGTCACCTTCACGGGGTTGTCCACGCGGATCGTGCCGTGGTCCGAGGTGATGATCACCGTGTGCCCGCGCTCGGACAACAGGCGCAGGATCGTGTAGAGGTCCGAGTGCTCGAACCACGAGCGGGTCAGCGACCGGAAGGCCGCCTCGTCCTCGGTGAGTTCGCGGATGATGTCCGTCTCGGTGCGGGCGTGCGAAAGGATGTCGAGGAAGTTGTAGACGATCACCGAGAAGTCGGCGTCGTAGATGCGCTGGATGTTGTCCACGAGCTTGCGGCCCTGTTCCGGGCGCACGAGCTTGTCGAAGGAGAATTTCCACGTCTTGCCGTTCTGGGTCATCAGACGCCGCAGGAACTCCTCCTCGTACTGGTTCTTGCCGCCCTCCTCGTTGTCGTTGAGCCACTTGTTGGGCATCAGCTTGTCGATGGCCAGGGGCATCAGCCCGGCGAAGATCGCATTGCGGGCATACTGCGTGGCGGTGGGCAGGATCGCGCAGTAGAAGTCGTCCTGCTGGACGTCGTAGTAGCCGCGCAGGAGCGACGAGATGGCCCGCCACTGGTCGTAGCGGAAGTTGTCGATCAAGAGCAGCGTGGTCTTCGGGTTCTCGTCCACGACGGGGAAGATCTTCGTGCGCATGAGCGTGTGCGACATCACAGGGGTGTCGTCCGCGCGGCGGTTGATCCAGTTGTAGTAGTTGCGCCGCACGAACTTGCAGAACTCCTGGTTGGCCTCCGACTTCTGGTAGGTGAGCACCTCCTTGATGCTCTCGTCGGTGGATTCGCCGAGTTCGATCTCCCAGGCTGTAAGCTTGCGGTAGAGCGTGCACCAGTCCGAGAAGTTCTCGGCCATCTGCAGCGAGGCCGAGATGCGTCCGAATTCCGAGCGGTAGTCGGCCGTGGCCTGTTCGGTGACGAGCTGCTGCTGGTGGACGTTCTTCTTGATGGAGAGGAGCACCTGGTTGGGGTTGACGGGTTTGATCAGATAGTCGGCGATCTTCGAACCGACGGCCTTGTCCATGATGTTCTCCTCCTCGCTTTTGGTGACCATGATCACGGGTGTCGTGGGGCGTACCTCCTTGATTTGCGGGAGGGTTTCGAGCCCCGTCATGCCAGGCATCATCTCGTCGAGGATGATCAGGTCGTAGGTGCCTTCCGCGGCCATGTCGATGGCGTCGTACCCGTTGTTGCAGGTATCCACCTCGTATCCTTTCTGCTGGAGAAACAGAACGTGGGGTTTGAGCAGTTCGACTTCGTCGTCGACCCAGAGTATCTTGACCATGCCGTTATCGGTTTAGGGTTTGCAAAAATAAGTGATTTTACCATCAAACGCAAAAAACGCGCGTTTTATTGGATGAAGAGGCCGTTTTCTTGGGTTTTCGGTGCAAGGTGATGTCCTGCAGTGACTTGAGCGGCGTGGAGGAGAATTTGGACCGGATCGGGGCATCGAACGGCGGATTTTGTGTCGATTCTGGCCCGGGATTTGTGATGGCCCGGGTATCATGCTGGGAGCGTGCGTTGTACGCTCCGCGACGAAAAAAGTGAAAAAAAAATTGCGGTTTGTTGGCGGAAATTCAAATAAAGCGTATATTTGCACTCCGAATCATTCGGATGAACTTAATTTTAAACAACATAAAGATATGACAAAGGCTGATATCGTAAGCGAAATCGCTAAGAGCACCGGAGTGGAGAAAGTGCAGGTGCAGGCTATCGTTGAGGCTTTCATGGAGAGCATCAAGACGTCGCTCACCGAGAAAAATAACGTGTATCTTCGCGGCTTCGGAAGTTTCATCGTGAAGAAGCGTGCCAAGAAGGTAGCCCGCAACATCTCGAAGAACACGACGATCACCATTCCCGAACACAACATCCCCGCTTTCAAGCCCGCCAAGAGCTTCGCGGCGAAGGTGAAATAATAAATCAAGAACCTCTAAATTTAACCACTATGCCAAACGGAAAGAAGCATAAGCGGCACAAGATGGCTACCCACAAGCGCAAGAAACGTCTGCGCAAGAACCGCCACAAGAAGAAGTAGGGTAGCACCTTCGTGCTAACGAATAGATAAAGCTAAAGGGGCCCCCGGGTTCTTTTAGCTTTACCTATTTTTTCGGAATTCGACATTCCGGGTGTTTCCGGCACCCGTATTTTGCGGTTGGACCGCTTTCCCGGAAGCCCTTCGTTCCCCACCGTTCCGGTGCCGGACATCTCCATTGGAGTTCGCCGCCACTTCAAACCAACATGCGGCAGCAGTTACTAATTTCAGTCCATCCGTCACCGGGTCCCGGTGTGCGGAACAAGATATAATGAACAGAGAGTTAATCGTAAACGTCAACCCTACCGAGATCTCCATCGCGCTGTGCGAGGACAAGGTGCTCGTCGAGCTCAACAAGGAGCAGTGCCAGACGGGTTTTGCTGTGGGAGACATTTACCTCGGGAAGGTGCGCAAGATCATGCCGGGTCTGAATGCGGCATTCGTCAACATAGGTCACGAAAAGGACGCCTTTATCCACTACCTCGATTTGGGAAGCCAGTTTCCGTCGCTGCAGAAGCTCGTCACGTCGCAGCAGCCCGGCAAACGCGGAATGCGGGTCGACACCATGAAGCTCGAAGCGCCGGTCGAGAAGACGGGCAAGATCGGTGATTACCTTCAGGTGGGGCAGCAGATCATGGTCCAGGTCGCCAAGGAGGCGATTTCGACCAAGGGCCCGCGCCTGACATCGGACATCTCGCTGGCGGGGCGCAACGTGGTGCTGGTCCCATTTTCGTCGAAGGTGTTCCTGTCGCAGAAGATACGCTCGGCGGAGGAAAAACGGCGCCTGAAGCGGATCGCCGCGGAGGTTCTTCCGAAGAATTTCGGCGTGATCATCCGCACGGCGGCCATGGAGGCCAAGGACGAGGATATCGGACACGACATCCAGACGCAGATCGAGCGCTGGCGCAAGACCTGCGGGGCGATCAAGAAGTGCGGGGCGCAGGCTCCGGCGCTGCTGATGAGCGAGATGAACCGCGCGAACACGATCATCCGCGACTCGCTGAACGGCTCCTTCTCGCAGATTGCCGTGAACGACGAGTCGATGTACAATGACATCCGCAACTACATCCGGCAGATCGACCCCGAGATGGAGAAGATCGTGAAACTTTACAAGGGGACGGTTCCGATCTTCGACAACTTCGACATTTCGAAACAGATCAAGTCGCTGTTTGCCAAGTATGTTTCGTTGAAGCGGGGGGCCTACCTGATCATCGAGCACACGGAGGCGATGAACGTCATCGACGTCAACTCCGGAAACCGGACCAAGGCCGAGGACAACCAGGAGCAGACGGCCATGGACGTGAACCTCGCGGCGGCGAAGGAGATTGCGCGTCAGCTGCGGTTGCGGGACCTGGGGGGCATCGTGATCATCGACTTCATCGACCTGCACAAGGCGCAGAACAAACAGGCGCTGTATGACGAGATGGTGAAACTCATGTCGACGGACAAGGCCAAGCATACGGTGTTGCCGCTGACGAAGTTCGGGCTGATGCAGATCACGCGGCAGCGGGTTCGCCCGGTGGCCGTGGAGAGTGTCTCGGACGTCTGCCCGACGTGCAACGGCACGGGCAAGGTCGAGCCTACGGTGCTGCTGGACAAGAAGATCGAGAATCAGATCTCGTTCCTCACGGAGGACCGGGGGCACAAGTTCATCAAACTGGTCGTGAGCCCCTACGTGGCGTCGTACCTTCGGAAGGGTTTCTGGTCGCTGCGGCGCCGCTGGGAGTGGAAGTACAGGGTGCGGCTGAAGATCGTCGAGGATCAGAGCACGGGCATCATCGATGTCCACTACCACGACCGCAAGGACAACGATCTGATCGAGAAATAATCCATGGCAAATCCCCGCGAGCAGTTGGCGCAGTTCGCCGCCGGGTCGAAGACCCTCGGGACGCTGTGCCGCGAATACCGGAACCGAAGCACGACCCTCCATCTTCGGGAGCTGGTCGGCGGGGCCTTGTCGTTCTATGCGGCGGCAGCCGTGTCGAAATGCGGCGGGGTCCACGTCTTCGTGGCCGAGGATCGCGATGCGGCGGCCTACCTGCTCAACGATTTCTACAATCTGCTCGACGAGAAGCGGATCTACTTCTTTCCCTCCTCCTACAAGCGATCGGCGGCCTACGGGGCCGAGGATGCCCAGGGCGTCGTGCAGCGCACGACGGCCATGAATGCCATCCGGGCGTTCGGGGCGTCAGAGGGCGACTACCTGGTGGTCTGCACCTATCCCGAGGCGCTGGCCGAACGGGTGGCCGATGCCGAGGTGCTGCAACGGCGGACGATTGCCGTGCGCGTGGGCGACCGGATTTCGATCGAGGTGCTGGAGCAGGAGTTGCTCGATGCGGGCTTCACGCGGGTGGATTTCGTCTACGAGCCCGGCCAGTATTCGCTGCGCGGGGGCATCGTCGACGTCTTCTCCTACTCGGAGAGCAAGCCCTACCGTCTGGATTTCTTCGGCGACGAGGTCGACTCGATCCGCCGGTTCAACATTTCGAGCCAGCTGTCGGCCGACCGGCTCGACGGGGTGGAGATCATCCCGGACCTGAATGCCGGCGTGGCGGCTTCGGCAAAGGTCTCGCTGGCGAAGTTTGCGGGCGGGGATGCGGCGTGGTGGTTCTACGATGCGGATTTCGTGCTGCGGCGGGTGAACGACGTGCGGCGCAAGGCGCTCGGGGACCTGGAGCATCCCGAGGAGATCGACCATCTGCTCACCAGCCGCAACGGCCTGCTGGCGGACCTTGCGGAGAACCGGCTCGTGGTGCTGCGCGACAACCTTCCGGAGCGTCCTGCGACGGCGGAGGTGGCCTTCTCGACGGCCCCGCAGCCGAAGTTCAACAAGAATTTCGAGATGCTGGCCGACGACATGATCCGCAATGCGCTGCGGGGCTACGACACATGGATTCTCTCGGAGAACCGGGCGCAGGTCGAGCGTCTGGAAAACATCTTCCACCAGATCGGCCGCGGACAGGCCGTGGTGCGGTCGCTGGCGGTGACGCTGCACGAGGGCTTCGTGGACAACGACCTGAGGCTGTGCCTCTATACGGACCACCAGATCTTCGACCGCTACCAGCGCTACCGCATCAACGGCGAGATCCGGCGCGACGAACAGATGACCGTTGCGGAGCTGAACCAGCTGCGCCCGGGCGACTACGTGGTGCATATCGACCACGGCGTGGGCCGTTTCGACGGGCTGGTGAAGATCAACGAGGGGGGCAAGACGCATGAGGCGATCAAACTGGTCTACAAGGACGGCGACGTACTGTTCGTGAACGTGCACTCGCTGCACCGCATTTCGCGCTACAAGTCGGGGGACGGCGAGCCTCCGAAGGTCTACAAACTGGGTACGGGGGCGTGGCAGAAGCTCAAGAACGCCACGAAGAAGGCCGTCAAGGATATTTCGCGCGAGTTGATCGCGCTCTACGCCCGGCGCAAGGCCTCGAAGGGCTTCGCCTTTTCGCCGGACAGCTACCTGCAGCACGAGCTGGAGGCTTCGTTCCGCTGGGAGGATACGCCGGACCAGCAGGCGGCCACGGCGGCCGTCAAGAAGGACATGGAGTCGGACCAGCCGATGGACCGGCTGGTGTGCGGCGACGTGGGCTTCGGGAAGACCGAGGTGGCGATCCGTGCGGCGTTCAAGGCGGCGTGCGACGGCAAGCAGGTGGCGGTGCTGGTTCCGACGACGATCCTGGCGCTGCAGCACTACCGGTCGTTTTCGGAGCGGCTGCGCGACTTCCCGGTGCGTGTGGAGTATCTCAACCGCACGAAGTCCGCGAAGGAGGTGCGGGAGATCTGCGCCGACCTGGCCGCGGGGAAGATCGACATCCTGATCGGCACGCACAAGATGCTGGGCAGGCAGGTCGTTTTCCGCGATCTGGGGCTGCTGATCATCGACGAGGAGCAGAAGTTCGGCGTGGCGGCCAAAGAGAAACTCACCCAGATGAGCGTCTCGGTGGACACGCTGACGCTGACGGCAACGCCCATCCCGCGGACGCTGCAGTTCTCGCTGATGGGTTCGCGCGACCTGTCGGTCATTTCGACGCCGCCGCCCAACCGGCAGCCGATCCTCACCGAGTCGCACGTCTTCTCGGAGGAGATCGTGCGCGACGCCATCGAGACGGAACTGGCGCGCGGCGGTCAGGTCTACTATGTCCACAACCGCGTGGAGGACCTGGTGACCATCCAGGGAATGATCACGCGGGTGTGCCCGAAGGCCCGCGTGGGGGTGGGACACGGCAAGATGCCGGCCGAGCAATTGGAAAAGCTTATCATGGACTTCATCTACGGGGAGTTCGACGTGCTGCTGTCGACGACGATCGTCGAGAACGGCATCGACATCCCGAATGCCAATACGATCATCGTGGACAACGCCCAGAACTTCGGGCTGAGCGACCTGCACCAGCTGCGCGGGCGGGTGGGGCGTTCGAACCAGAAGGCCTACTGCTACCTGCTGTCGCCTCCGGACGAGCTGCTGTCGTCCGATGCGCGGCGGCGTTTGCGGGCCATCGAGGAGTTCTCGGACCTCGGGTCGGGCTTCAACATCGCCATGCAGGACCTCGACATCCGCGGTGCGGGGAACCTGCTGGGTGCCGAACAGAGCGGGTTCATCGCCGACATCGGCTTCGAGACCTACCAGAAGATCATGAACGAGGCGGTAGCCGAGCTGCGGGCCGAGGGCCTTCAGGTCCCGGGGCTCGGGGCCGGGGAGCAGGAGGTTGTGGAGCGCATGGCCTTCATCGACGACGCCCATATCGAGATCGAGGTCGAAGCGTCGCTGCCCGACGACTACGTGTCGCAGCAGGCCGAGCGCCTGAAACTCTACCGGGAACTCGACTCGACGAAGGACGAGGCGGCCCTGCAGGCCTTCGAGAGCCGTCTGGTGGACCGTTTCGGGCCGTTGCCGCGCGCCGCGAAGGAGCTGCTGAACGTGGTTCGGCTGCGCTGGGAGGCCATCCGCCTGGGCATGGAGCGCGTGAAGGTCAAGAACGGACTGATGATCGTGCACTTCGTGGGCGAGGAGCAGTCACCTTATTATAAAAGCGAAGCCTTCATGACTTTGCTGCAGCGGGTTACGCGCCATCCCGACCGATTTGTGCTCAAACAGCACAATAATCGGCTGGCGATGACCGTTAGGAATGTCAGAGATGTGGAGGACGCCTGGAAAACGTTGCAACAGCTTTGAATCTGATTGTTGACATAGGCAACACGCTCGTGAAACTCGCCGTATTCGAACAGGGGCGGCTGGTTTCACAGCGCAGTACGCATTGCCTTGAAGTTTCGGATTTCGAGCGGCTGCTGCAGGGTCGGCGTGCCGATCGGGCCATCGTGGAGTCGACGTGCGGCGATGCGGACGAAATCGTGGAACTGGTGCGCGAATGGGCGGACCGGGTGCTGGAGTTCACGCCGCAGACCCCCGTTCCGATCGCCAATGCCTACCGCACGCCCGAGACGCTGGGGCGTGACCGCCTGGCGGCTGCCGTGGGTGCCGCGACGCTCTATCCGGGACGGAACGTGCTGATCGTGGACTTCGGGACTGCGGTGACGGTCGACCTGGTGACGGCCGACGGCACCTTCCGCGGA
The DNA here is from genome assembly GCA_944321195.1 of uncultured Alistipes sp. Taxonomy (GTDB): domain Bacteria; phylum Bacteroidota; class Bacteroidia; order Bacteroidales; family Rikenellaceae; genus Alistipes. Next base: position 1,593 of record CALUKL010000142.1, on the reverse strand, counting down.
GGGTGCATCTCCCCGGGGATGCGGACGCGGTTCCGGGCGTTGCACGACTATACGGCACGGTTGCCGTTGTGCTCGGCCACCGAGCGCGAAGAGTTGCTGGGCAGCTCCACCGAAGAGGCCATCCGTTTGGGGGTGATGAACTCGCTGACCTTCGAAATCGAGGGCTATATGCAGCGCATGAGTGAAAAAATCGACGATTTATGCGTAATTTTCACCGGTGGGGACGCGAAATACTTTGCGAAAAGAATTAAAAACACGATATTTGCAAATTGTAATCTGGTCTTTTGCGGATTGGATCGAATTTTAGAGTACAATGCCAGTGAAGAACACCTTGATTAAACTTCTTGTCGCAGTGGCGGCGTTGTTTCCTGTCGCCGCCTCGGCCCAGACAAGCAGTATCAATGCCTTCTCGCCCTATACGATGTACGGAATCGGCGAAGTGAATACGCCCGGGACGCTTCCGATGCGTTCGATGGGCGGCGTGGGCGTGGCCATGCGCTCGACAGGGGTGGTGAACCTGCTCAATCCCGCAGGATTCAGCGCCGCACCGCAGAAGACCTTCCTCTTCAACTTCGGGCTCGAAGGACAGAACTACTACAATTCGCAGAAAGTGGCCGGTGAATCGAAACATACCGCCTACAATACGTTCAATTTCCACGACATCGCCTTCCAGATGCCGGTAACCAAGCGCCTGGGCCTGGGCTTCAGCCTCACGCCCTACAGCTCGGTGGGCTACCGCACGAAGTATTACCACGAGTACGACCCCACGGATCCGGTTTACGGCAACGTGGGCAACGTGCAGTACAACTATCAGGGCGAGGGCGACGTCACGGAGGTGAAACTCGGCCTGGGCTGGGAGGTCTTCAAGAACTTCTCGATCGGCGTGGCGGCCCAATACTACTGGGGTTCGATCGACCGGACGTTCGTGATGACCCCGACGGCGATCACCGGCGAAGGGACCTATGTCTCGACGGTCGGCAGCGATGTCTACAGCGTTTCGAGCGTCAAGGGGCAGGTCGGCGTGCAGTGGAGCCCGATCCTGAACCAGAAGCGGATTCTGACCGTGGGCGCGGCGTTCGACTTCGGCGGGGACCTGAACCCCGAGGTGACCAAGCAACTCTACGTCGGCGACCTCTACAATACGACGGTCAAGGGCGACACGACGCATCTGAAACTGGTCCTGCCGCACCAACTGACCGTGGGCCTCTACTACCAGACCGCGAAGTGGTCCATGGGCGTGGATTACGTCTACCAGAACTGGGGCGGCCGCAACTCGGGCTACGAGATGACGGGCATCAGCGGTACGGGCGAAAACCGTTCGTCCTACCGGGTCGAGTACGTAAATACGAGTACGATCAAGATGGGTGTCGAGTACACTCCCAACCGATACGACATTCGTAACTTCCTGAAACGCTGGTCCTACCGGGCCGGATTCCGTTACGGGAGCTACAACCAGTCATTCAACGGCGACCGTCTGAGCCAGTGGGCAGTGACGGCCGGGATCGGCGTTCCGGTGAAGTTGTGGGCCGTTTCGGCCGTGGATGTGGGGATCGAGTACGGACGTCGCGGCTACAATGTCGCCGACCGGGTGGG
>CALUKL010000141.1 GCA_944321195.1 uncultured Alistipes sp. | reverse complement strand
TCCTCTGGTTCGGGGTCGACGACGCCGCGACGTCGTGCCTGACGCCGATCTTCTGCTCGGCGCAGGAGGTGCCCGAATGCTTCCGCGAGGGCAACGGCTCGATGCTCGAATATTCGCCCACGTCGGCCTTCTGGCTCTTCAACCGCACGACCAACTTCGCCTACATGCGTTACGACATGATCGCGGCCGACATCCGCAAGGTCACCGACCAGTGGGAGAACGCCCGTCTGGCCGAGATGGAGACGATCATGGCCCGCACCGGAAGGATGTCGCCCGCGGCGCGGCGCAACTACCTTACCGAACTGAGCGTTTCGACGGCCCAGGAGCTCTTTGACCGCTGGCAGCGGCTCAACGGCTACCTGCTCATCAAGTACATCGACGGCAACGTCAAGAGCGAGCACGGCGACGTGCTGTCGTTCCTCGACGGCGACGGCTCGGCCGCGCACTTCGTCGACAACGGGAACGGCAGGCAGATCCCCGACAAGATCCAGTTCCCGGGCTACAACGAAAAGTGGAAACGGGCCGTGGCCGCCGACAACGGCGAGGTGCTGAAAGTGCGCAAATAACCCCCCCCCGCCCGAACCACCGAACTATACGAAAATACAATAAACCCGATACAACGTCATGAAATACGACATGCTGATCGTCGGCAGCGGCCCCGGCGGATATGTGGCCGCCATCCGGGCCGCGCAACTGGGCCGCAAGGTGGCCCTCGTGGAGCGGGCCGAGGCGGGCGGCGTCTGCCTCAACTGGGGCTGCATCCCCACCAAGGCACTCCTGAAAAGCGCCCAGGTCTACGGCTGGTGCAGCCATGCCGGGCAGTACGGACTCGAACTCTCCGGAGAAATCCGGCCGAATCTCGAAAAGATCGTCGCACGGTCGCGGGCCGTGGCCGAGACCATGTCGCGCGGCGTGCAGTTCCTGCTGAAGAAGAACAACATCGACCTCATTGCCGGAACGGGCCGCCTCACGGCCCCGGGGCGTGTCGATGTCGACGGTACGGAGTACGAGGCCGACCACATTATCCTTGCCACCGGGGCGCGTCCGCGCGAAATGGCGTTCATTCCGGTCGACGGCGAGCATGTGATCACTTCGCGCCAGGCCCTTACGCTTACGCGGCTGCCCGAGACGATGATCGTCGTCGGCTCCGGGGCCATCGGCAGCGAGTTCGCGTGGTTCTACGCCGCGCTGGGCGTCAAGGTGACCGTCATCGAGTACCTCCCGCGCATGATGCCGCTCGAAGACGAGGAGGTCTCGAAGGCCATGGAGCGCGCTTTCCGCAAGCTGCGCGCCACGGTGCTCGTCGGGACGGCCGTCAAGCAGGTGCGCGTCACGGACGAGGGGCGCTGCGAGGTGGAGATCGAAGGCAGGAAGGGCCCGGAGACCCTTACGGCCGATGTCGTGCTCTCGGCCGTGGGCATTCAGTCCAACATCGAGGGGATCGGTCTCGAAGAGCTGGGCGTAGCCGTCGAGCGCGGCAAGGTCTGCGTCGACGAATTCTACCGCACCAATGTTCCGGGTATCTACGCCATCGGCGACATCGTGCCCGGCCCGGCGCTGGCCCATGTGGCCTCGGCCGAGGGGATCTGCTGCGTGGAGGCGATCTGCGGGCTCTCGCCCGAACCGGTCGACTACGCGGCCGTTCCGTCGTGCGTCTTCACGCAGCCCGAGGTGGCGTCGGTCGGCATGACCGAACAGCAGGCCGCCGAGCAGGGAATTGCCGTGAAGATCGGCCGCTTCCCCTTCACGGCCTCGGGCAAGGCTACGGCTGCCGGCGACCGCGACGGCTTCGTGAAGCTGATTTTCGACGGGCAGGAGCGTCTGTTGGGCGCCCACATGGTGGGGGCATCGGTGACGGAGATGCTGGCCGAGCCGACGCTGGCCCGCAAGCTGGGAGCCACGGCTCATGAGATCGCCCGCACGATCCATGCCCACCCGACGATGAACGAAGGGGTGATGGAGGCCGCCGAAGCGGCCCTCGGCGCCGCGATCCATCTTTGACGGAGTTGCCCGAAGCGGTTTCGGCAGACAAGAAGGGAGCCTTCCTGCGAGGGAAGGCTCCCTTCTTATAAAAAATGCAGGGCGTCTTTCGGGTGTGTTACATGCTCGATTTTATCACAAGACGGCGTTTTTTATAACGAAAACAAATCCGTGCCGGGAAATTTTCGTATATTTGTAAGCAACTTAACAATACTATTCGGCGTTATGGCTAAGATCAAAGGAACAATCGTCGTTGACAGAGAGCGTTGCAAAGGGTGCGGCGTCTGCGTTTCGGTATGCCCGTGCGAGGTGCTCGCCCTGTCGGCGGAGGTGAACGGCAAAGGTTATCCGGTGGCCTGGATGGCGAATCCCGACGCCTGCACGGGATGCGCTTCGTGTGCGGTGATTTGTCCCGACAGCGTCATCACGGTTTATCGTCAAAAATTCGAATAAGCGATGGCAGAGAAGGAAGTAAAACTGATGAAAGGCAACGAGGTGATCGCCCATGCGGCGATTCGCTACGGTTGCGACGGATATTTCGGCTACCCCATCACCCCGCAGTCGGAGGTCATGGAGACCCTCATGGAACTCAAACCCTGGGAGACGACCGGCATGGTGGTCCTGCAGGCCGAATCGGAAGTTTCGTCGATCAACATGGTCTACGGCGCCGCCGCAACCGGCAAGCGGGTCATGACCTCGTCGTCGAGCCCCGGCATCTCGCTCATGGCCGAGGGCCTGAGCTACCTGGCCGGTGCGGAGCTCCCCTGCCTGGTGGTCAACTGCCAGCGCGGCGGCCCGGGTCTGGGCACGATCCAGCCCTCGCAGGGCGACTATTTCCAGGCCGTGAAGGGCGGCGGACACGGTGACTACCACCTGATCGTCCTGGCGCCGAACTCCGTGCAGGAGATGCACGACCACGTGGCCCTGGCCTTCGATCTGGCCTTCAAGTACCGCAATCCGGCGATGATCCTCGCCGACGGCGCCATCGGTCAGATGATGGAGAAGGTCGTCCTGGCCCCGCAGCGCCCGCGCAAGAGCGACGAGGAGATCAAGGCCGAATGCCGCACGTGGGCGACCTTCGGGAAAACCGCCGACCGCGAGCGCAATATCGTCACGTCGCTGGAGCTGCAGTCCGAGAAGATGGAGGTCATCAACCTGCGCCTGCAGGAAAAATACAGGGCCATGGAGGAGCACGAGGTGCGTTACGAGGCCGTGGAGTGCGACGATGCGGAGTATGTGATCGTGGCCTTCGGGTCGTCGGCGCGGATCTGCTCGGCAACGGTCGAGATGGCGCGTGCCGAAGGGCTGAAGGTGGGCCTGCTGCGGCCGATCACGCTCTACCCGTTCCCCACGAAGCAGATCGCCGAGCTGGCGGCCCGCGGCGTGAAGGGCTTCCTTTCGGCGGAGCTGAATGCCGGGCAGATGGTCGAGGATGTGCGCCTGGCCGTCAACGGCAAGGCCCCCGTGGAGCATTACGGACGTCAGGGCGGCATGTTGTTCAATCCCGACGAGGTGCTCGACGCCCTGAAGGAAAAACTGATTAAAAAGTAGACTACGATGGCAGAGGTTGAAATCAAACAGGAGAATCTGGTTTACGCGAAACCGAAACTCATTACCGATAACGTCATGCACTACTGCCCGGGTTGCAGCCA
>CALUKL010000140.1 GCA_944321195.1 uncultured Alistipes sp. | reverse complement strand
CGGCAAAGAAGTCGTTGCCCTTGTCGTCGACGATGATGAATGCCGGGAAGTTCTCCACGTAGATCTTCCGCACGGCCTCCATGCCCAGTTCGGGGAAGTCCACCACCTCGACCGACTTGATCGAGTTCTTGGCCAGAATGGCGGCCGGACCGCCGATCGAGCCGAGGTAGAATCCGCCGTTGGCCTTGCAGGCGTCCGTCACGGCCTGCGAGCGGTTGCCCTTGGCCACCATAACCAGCGAACCGCCGTGCTTCTGGAAGAGGTCCACGTAGGGGTCCATACGCCCGGCCGTCGTCGGACCGAACGATCCGGAAGCCATGCCCTGCGGCGTCTTGGCCGGACCGGCGTAGTAAACCGGGTGCTTCTTGAAGTACTCCGGCATCGGCTTGCCCTCGTCGAGCATTTGCTTGATGCGCGCGTGGGCGATGTCGCGCGCCACGATGAGCGTACCCTTCAGATTCAGGCGCGTCTTGATCGGGTATTTCGTGAGGATCTCGCGCACCTTGTCCATCCCCTCGTCGAGGTCGATGTCCACCGCGGGCGACATGGCCGGGGCCTCGGCGGGCAGGAAACGCGCCGGATTCTTCTCCAACTCTTCGAGGAAGATACCCTCCGGGGTGATCTTCGCCTTGATGTTGCGGTCGGCCGAGCAGCTCACGCCGATGGCCACGGGGCACGACGCCGCATGGCGCGGAGCACGGATCACACGCACGTCATGCACGAGATACTTGCCGCCGAACTGGGCACCGACGCCGCTCTGACGGCAGATATTCAGCACCTTCTCCTCCCACTCCAGGTCGCGGAAGCAGCGCCCGCCCTCGTTGCCCGAGGTGGGCAGCTCGTCGAGATAGCCCGCCGAAGCCTTCTTCACCGTCGAGAGGCACATCTCGGCCGACGTCCCGCCGATGCAGATCGCCAGGTGATAGGGAGGGCAGGCCGACGTCCCGAGGTCGAAGATATGCTGCTGGATGAACTTCGTCAACGACTCCTCGTTCAGCAGCGCCTTGGTCTGCTGGTAGAGGAAGGTCTTGTTGGCCGAGCCGCCGCCCTTGGTGATGAAGAGGAACTCATACTCCATGCCGGGCTTGCCGCCGTAGATGTCGATCTGCGCCGGGAGGTTCGTGCCCGAGTTCTTCTCGTCGGTCATCGTGAAGGGAACCACCTGCGAATAGCGCAGGTTCCGCTCCCTGTAGGTCTCGTAGACGCCCCGCGCGATACACTCCGCATCGTCGGCGCCCGTCCAGACGTCCTCGCCCTTGTGGCCGATACAGATCGCCGTACCCGTATCCTGGCACGTCGGAAGCTCGCCTTCGGCCGCCACGCACTGGTTCAGCAGCATCGTATAGGCCACGAACTTGTCGTTGTCCGTCGCTTCGGGATCCTCCAGGATGTTGCGCAGCTTCTGCAGGTGCGCAGCGCGAAGGTAAAACGATACGTCGCTGTAGGCCGCCTTCGACAAGACCTCCAGACCCTTCGGGTCCACCTTCAGGATCTTGCGTCCGTCGCACTCGACGACCTTCACGTAATCCTTCGTCAAAAGACGGTACTTCGTCTTGTCCTCCTGAATCGGGAACGGCTCCTGATAAATGAATTCTGCCATGATCGTATGTGTTTGTTGTTGTCTGCGGTTTTTATCCATGCAAAAGTACAAAAAACAATCCGGATTGTACAACTATTTCCGGAGCTCTGTTATTTTTTTCACAAAAAGAGACTGTTTTTTAGATTTTTTAGTAAATTTGTGCGGTTTTTGATGAGACACAAATTCTCTAACAACTAATACTATGGTATCCTACAAAGATCTGGGCCTCGTGAACACCCGTGAGATGTTTGCCAAGGCCATCAAAGGAGGTTATGCCGTCCCGGCGTTCAACTTCAACAACATGGAGCAGCTCCAGGCCATCATCCAGGCCGCTGCCGAAACCAAGTCGCCCGTCATCCTCCAGGTATCGAAGGGCGCCCGCAACTACGCAAACCAGACCCTGCTGCGCTACATGGCCGAGGGTGCCGTCGAGTATGCCAAGGAGCTCGGCTGGGAGAAACCCCAGATCGTCCTGCACCTCGACCACGGTGATTCGTTCGAGCTCTGCAAGAGCTGCGTTGACATGGGATTCTCGTCGGTGATGATCGACGGCTCGTCGCTCCCCTACGACGAGAACGTCGCCCTGACGAAGAAGGTCGTTGAGTATGCCCACCAGTTCGACGTGACGGTCGAGGGCGAGCTGGGCGTGCTGGCCGGTGTCGAGGACGAGGTGGCCGCCGAGGAGAGCCACTACACCAAACCCGAGGAGGTCGTTGACTTCGTGACCAAGACCGGCGTCGACTCGCTGGCCATCTCGATCGGTACGTCGCACGGAGCCTACAAGTTCACCCCCGAGCAGTGCACCGTAGACCCGAAGACGGGCCGTCTGGTTCCGCCCCCCTTGGCATTCGACGTGCTGGCTGCCATCGAGAAGGAGCTTCCGGGCTTCCCCATCGTGCTCCACGGATCGTCGTCCGTACCCCAGGAGGAGGTCGACACGATCAACAAGTACGGCGGCGCGCTGAAGGCTGCCGTAGGTATTCCCGAGG
>CALUKL010000139.1 GCA_944321195.1 uncultured Alistipes sp. | reverse complement strand
TCTGCGTGGCGGCCTCGACCTTGACGTGCTCCTTGGCCTCGATGGCCTGGTGCAGGCCGTCGGAGTAGCGGCGTCCTTCGAGGATACGTCCGGTCTGCTCGTCGACGATCTTGACCTTGTTGTCCATAACGACGTACTCGATGTCCTTCTCGAACATCGCGTAGGCTTTGAGCAGCTGGATGACGGTGTGCACGCGCTCCGACTTGACGGCGTAGTCGTTGATCACCTCGTCGCGTTTGGCAGCCTTCTCTTCGGGCGAGAGTGTGCTCTTCTCCAGTTCGGCGACCTCGGCGCCGATGTCCGGGAGGACGAAGAACCCGTCCTCCTTGAAGTAGTTCGACAACACCTCGTGACCCTTGTCGGTCAACTCGACGGAGTTGAGTTTCTCGTCGATGACGAAGAAGAGGTCGTCGGTGATCTCGGGCATCCGGCGGTTGTTGTCCTGCATGTAGACGTTCTCGGTCTTCTGCATGAGGGCCTTGACACCCTGCTCCGAGAGGTACTTGATCAGGGGTTTGTACTTCGGGAGCCCCTTGTGTGCGCGGTAGAGCTTGATCCCTCCCTCCTCGGTTTTGCCTGCTGAGATCAGCTGCCGGGCCTCGGCCAGCAGCTGCGTGACGAGGTTTTTCTGCAGGTTGTAGAGGTGGTCGATCGAGGGGCAGTACTGTTCGAACAGCTGATCGTCGCCCTTGGGCACGGGACCGGAGATGATCAGCGGGGTGCGGGCGTCGTCGATCAGCACCGAGTCGACCTCGTCGACGATGGCGAAGTGGTGCTTCCGCTGCACGAGGTCCTTGGGCGAGGAGGCCATGTTGTCGCGCAGGTAGTCGAAACCGTATTCGTTGTTCGTACCGAACGTAATGTCGGCCATATAGGCCTTGCGGCGGGCGTCGGAGTTGGGCTGGGTGTCGTCGATGCAGGCGACCGAGAGTCCGTGGAACTCGTACATGGGGCCCATCCACTCGGAGTCACGCTTGGCCAGGTAGTTGTTCACCGTGACCATGTGCACGCCCTTCCGTGCCAGGGCGTTGAGGAATACGGGGAGCGTCGCGACGAGGGTCTTTCCTTCACCCGTCGCCATTTCGGCGATCTTGCCCTGGTGGAGCACCACGCCGCCGAAGAGCTGGACGTCGTAGTGGATCATGTCCCACTTGACGTCGTTTCCTCCGGCCATCCAGTGCGTGGCGTAGACGGCCTTGTCGCCGTCGATGGTGACGAAATCCTTCGTGGCGGCGAGTTCGCGGTCGAAGTCGTTTGCCGTGACCACGACGGTGTCGTTCTGTGCAAAACGGCGGGCCGTATCCTTCATGATGGCGAATGCCTCGGGGAGGATGCGGTCGAGGATCTCCTCGATCTTTTCGTCAATGCGTTTGGTGGTGTCGTCGATCTCCTTGGAGATCTTCTCCTTCTCTTCGAGCGAGGTTTCGGGCTTTTCGAGCTCGGCCTTCAGTTCGACGATGCGGGCCTCGTCTGCGGCGATGAAGTCGGCGATCTGTTTCTTGAGGTCTTCGCTGCGAGCGCGGAGTTCGTCGTTGGAGAGGGCTTCGATCGTCGGGTAGACGGCCTTGATTTTCTGCAGATAGGGTTCGATCAGTTTGCGGTCCTTGTCGGCTTTCGAACCGAAGAGGGCTTTGATGATACTGGCAACTATATCCATACGTTTTGTGTTGTTTTCGTGTTTTCGGTTGTAAATCCTACAAAAATACTCATTTTTCGGAAAATACGAAAAAAATAGAGGCTTTATCTGCAACCTTTTCCCGGATTTCAGCAAGGAGCATCCGGAATCCCGGGATTCCGGATGTGATGGATGGGGCTGCCGGTTTTCGGAGTGAGGTCCGACAGAACGGCCTGCGGCAGTCGCAGCCTGCCTTTGGTTGTCGTTTTGTTATCGTTCGGGGCGTATCCGTGCGATCCGGCGCCCGACGGGACATTCGGCACAGCGCCCTGCGGCACAGTATTCCGTGGCGAGTTGCAGCAGGGCCTGGCTTTCGAAGGCGCTGCGGGGCCGGATTCCGGCATTCATCCATTCGCGCATGTAGCGGTTGTCCTCGGCGGGGAGGCGTTCGAGGAGCGAGAGGGCGCTGTCGCGCAGCCGTTCGCTGGAGGTGTAGCTTCCGTAGGCGAACTGGAGGACGGCCACGAGGTTGATTCCGATGATGTTGGCCTTGAACGCTCCGATCCGTTTGGGGCGGGAGTCGCTTTCGGCTCCCGGGATGAAGTGTGTCCGCCAATATTCCGAGGCTTCGATGCCGAAGAGCTTGCGGACCTCCTCCTCGGACCGGCAGGCCATGGCGCGGTCCATGATGAATTCGTCTTGGATGAAGAACTCCGCGGCCTGCGCCAACCGCAGCACGGGATGGTTCGCGGGCCGGATCTCGGACAATTCCCACATGGAGGCATCCAGCGGCCGGAGTTCGTATTTGGCGGCGAGATGTTCGAAATGGCGGCGGAGATTGAGCGTGTATTCGTCGTGGCGGTAGAGTTCCAGCAGTCCCGAGACGCCGAACAGCATCGCCTCGACGGCATGGGGGACCTTGCGTTCGCGCAGGACGATCTTGTAGGGGACCCTGCGGGCCAGTTCGAGATAGGCCTCCTGATTGCGGCGGTCGCCCAATGTGCGGAAATAGAGCAGGTAGAAGGTCTGGTTCCAGTTCTGGGCGGATTCCGCATAGAGCGCCTCGACGGTGCGGATCTTGCGTTGCAGCCGGTCGAAGATCAGTGCGGTGAAGAGTTCCGTGCGCTGGAGCGGCTCTGTTGTTGCGAGGAATCCGCCGCAGGCGTGCTCTCCGGCCCGGGCTTCGAGCCTGCGGATCGTCAGCTCGACGGCGTTGTCCGTACCCTGTCCGCTCTTTTTGTCCGCAGGCCGGTCCATGGTCAGAGCATGTTGAGTTCGAGCAGCGCCTCTTCGGACATCATGCTCTTGTCCCAGACGGGATCGAACGTGAGGATGACGTTCACCGACTTCACGCCCTTGACCTTGGCGACCTGCAGGTTGACATCCTCGACGAGCATGTCGGCCATCGGGCAGTTGGGGGCCGTGAGGGTCATGCGGATGGTGGCCACGCCGTCGGGCGTGTAGTCGATTTCGTAGACCAGACCGAGATCGTAGATGTTGACCGGAATCTCCGGGTCGTATATGTTCTTGAGTGTCGCAACGATCTCCTTCTCGACCTCAAGAATCTCTTCGGGTGTCATGTTTTCCTGGTTTTCATGCATTGCCGTTCGTCCGTTCCGGTTGCGGGGCCGGACGTTCGGTGACTTGTCGGAGGGTTATTCCGCCTTTTTCGGCGCTTGTTCCTCGGCTTCGGTCTTGGCCTCGAAGGCCAGGGCGTAGAGCCGCATCTGCTTGACCATGGCCAGCAGTCCGTTGGCGCGTGTCGGGGAGAGGTTGGCACTCAGCCCGATGGCGTCGATGAAGTAGAGTTCGGTGTCGAGAATCTCCTTCGGGGTGCGTCCGTTCAGCACGCGGATCAACAGGGCGATGATCCCCTTGGTGATGATGGCGTCGCTGTCGGCGGCGTAGTAGACGCGGCCCTCGTCGAGGCGGGCGTCGACCCACACCCGGGACTGGCATCCCTGGATGAGATACTGTTCGGTGCGGTGTTCGGGCGCGATTGCCGGGAGGGTTTCGCTCAGTCCGATCAGGTAGTCGTATTTGTCGAGCCAGTCGTCGAATACCGAGAACTCCTCGATGATTTCATCCTGTATCTTGTCCATATTTTTCTGTTTCAACTTCTTTTTCAATATCCGGGCCATCCGTCTCCGGTCTCCGGCCCGTCCGTTTTCCAACTCCGGCCCGTCCGTTTTCCAACCCCCCCCCTCCTTGGCTCCGCTACATCTCCACGATCTCCTCCAGGGCATCACCTTCGGCGGCGGCGGGTTCGCGTATCCCCGCCACCCGGGCCAGCGTCGGGGCCACGGAGGTCATCTCCACGCGGCGGTTGACCCGCAGCGGCCCGGCCCCTTCGCCGTAGAAGAGAAGCGGCACTTCGGTGTCGTAACCGTACATCGATCCGGACATCGACCAGCAGCGCTCCTGCTCCTCGATCCAGCCGGGCATCAGGTTGAGGATCACGTCGCCCGAACGCCGGGGATAGAAACTGTTCTGCATCTTGCGGGCATAGCCGCTGCCGAAGTAACTCGTGCGCATGGCCGAGGCGGCCAGGGCGTGCGACACGCCGCTGAACTGCATGGCGAAGATCGCCACTTCGTTCTGGATCTCGGCGAGGTCCAGCCCCCGTTCGTAGATGAGGTTGTGGTTCAGCCACAGCGACTTGTCTCCGTAAGCCACGACCCACTCGCCGGTTCCGTAGCGGACGTTGAGGAATCCGTTGACGATCACCTCGAACTGTCGGCTGTTGAAGCGCTCGGCGGGCTTTTCGCCCGCATCGTAGGAGGGGCTGGTCCCGTGGTCGGAGGTTACGACGACCAGTACGTTGCGGTCCTTGACCTGTGCGAAGACGAAGGTCAGGAAGTCGGCCAGGTCGCGGTCCAGCCGGTAGTACATGTCCTCGATCTCGACCGATTCGGGCCCGTAGGCCTCGGCGATGCGGTGCGGCGAGTCGAGGCAGATGTTCAGCAGGTCGGGCGCCGTATCGGTGCCGAGCCGGTACTGGGCGATGGCCTGCTTGGCCAGCCCCAGCACGGCGGTATTTCCCGCCGGGGTGTAGAGCAGGCGTTCGTAGTCGCTCGTGAGTTCCAGCCGCTGGCTGCCGTCGCGGTCCTCCTCCTTTTTGCTGCGTCCCGAGAGCACGATGTCGTGCTGCCGCGTGTTGAGGTAGCGGCTCTTTTCGAGCAGCGACTGCCATTCGAGCCCGATGTAGGAGAGGTTGTAGCGTTCGCGGTTGCTGCGGGCCATCCATTCCGGGACTTCGGGGGCGTAGTAGGGCGATGTAACCCAGTCGCAGCGCAGGGAGTCGAGCCAGAAGGCCTCCCCGCCGCGTCCGGCCAGCATGACGGCCGACATGGCCTCGGCGGCGATCGTCACGGCCTGGCTTCCGGAAGCGCTTTGCACGAGGGTTTCGGCCAGCGTCGGGGCGATCCGGTGGTAGGCGCCGGGGCCCTGGCGGCCGTCGATGAGCTCCACGGTGCGGTTGGTGGTGTAGTCGACCCAGCGGGGGCCGATCACGCCGTGGGTCGAGGGCATGGCCCCCGTTGCGAGGGTGGCCAGCGACACGGGGGTCGTGGTCTGGAGGCAGTCGTAACGGGCATCGGTATAGACCGTGCCGCGTTCGGTCAGGAGCCTGAATCCGCCCTCGCCGAAGTTGGCGGCGTAACGGTCGAGGTCTCCGGCGCGCATCGAACCGATGACGATCTGCACGATCAGGCGGGGCTGCGCCGCCGTGGCCCGGAAGGCCGCCAGTGCGGCTATGAGAAGCAGAATGAGACGTTTGTTCATCGTTGCGGATTGAATGGTCGGCAAATTTACGAATTTATTTCGATAGATTGCCGGAAAAGCGCACTTTCGCGTTGAAAATCGATCTCCGGGAGCGCGGCGATGCGCTCCAGCTGTCGGCGGCAGAAGGCGTGGTGGGCTTCGCTGCGGGGATTGCGGGGCCGGTGGGCGGCTGCGGCGACGATCGACTCCACTTCGGGAAGCAGCCGCCGGGCCTTGTCGTCGAGGACCGCAGGGATGAACTTCTCCCAGACGTAGGCGATGGCCTGCGGGGCGGGGTGGACGAGGTCGTCGGCGTAGAACCGGTAGTCGCGCAGGTCGTCCGTAAGGATCTCGTAGGCTGGAAAATAGTCGACGCACCGGAAGTTCTGCTTCAACTCTTCGGCGGCCAGGCGCAGCGCGGCCTTGCTGACGGCATTCCCTTCGAGACCGTCGCCGAGATGCCGTACAGGGCTGACGGTCAGCAGGATCTGTCTCCCGGCGAGCGGACCTCTGAAGAGATTGCCGAGGCTCTCCACGATCTCTGCAACGCTCATTCGTCTTCTCGAAAATTCCGAGGCGGGACGCCGGTGGCAGTTGGCGACGACCTTGCCGTCGTGCTCGTAGACCCAGGCCGTGCCGAGGGTGAGGATCACGCGGTCGGCCGTGCGGAGCGCTTCGGCCCCGGCCTGCCGGGCGGCATTCATGCGACGCAGGGCCTCGTCGGCCGTCGGGGCCGAGAAGTCGCCGTGGAATCCGAAGTGGAACCACACCTCGCCGTCGAATCCCAACTCCTCGCGGGTGACGGGCGTGGGGGAGGCGTAGCTGCGGACCGCCGCGGCGATCGACAACGGGTTGAAGAGGATTCCCGAGGGGTTTTCGACGACGCGGAACTTCGCCGCCGAGAGCCGTTCGGCGATGTGTGCGGCGAAGCACGACCCGAGGGTCAGAATGCGGTTGGCATAGCCGATGCGCACGGAGAGTGGCGCCGGTTCGATTTCGGTACGGAATTTCATACGGCAAAAATAGCAAATTTCGCCTGTTTTCGGAAACCGGGAGCGGTTCGGCACAGTCAAACCTGAAAACGCGGTTTTCGTTTGCCTCTGCGCTCACCTTTCAGTATATTTGCAATATGATACTGCGAGCAAACTGCAAGATAAATCTGGGCCTGGACATCCTGCGCCGCCGGGCCGACGGTTACCACGATCTGGAGACCGTGATGTTTCCCGTGCGGGGCCTTTTCGATGAGGTGGAGGTCGTGCGTACCGGCACGCCGGGCGTCGAGTTCCGTGCCGAAGGGCTTGTCGTGGATTGCCCGGCCGACGACAATATCTGTCTGAAGGCCTTCCGCCTGATGCACGGCCGTTACGGTGTGGACGGCGTGCGGATCCGCCTGGTGAAGCGCGTGCCGTTCGGCGCCGGGCTGGGCGGCGGCTCGGCCGATGCCACGGCCGTGGTGATGGCGTTGAACGAACTCTTCGCCCTGGGGCTCTCCGAGGAGGAGCTGATCGCCCGCGCCGCCGAGTTGGGCAGCGATACGGCCTTCTTCGTGAGGAACTCCCCGCAGTTATGTACCGGACGAGGTGAGGTGATGGAGCCTTTCCCGCTGGATCTGAGTGGTATGACGCTCGTTATCGTGAAGCCCGACGAGAGGGTTTCTACCCGTGAGGCCTATGCCGGGGTGCGGCCGCGGATTCCCGCTGTGCCGCTGGTCGAGCGGCTGCGGCGCCCCGTCGGGGAGTGGCAGGGCGTGGTGACCAACGATTTCGAGGAGTCGGTCTTCGCCGCACACCCCGCGATCCGGGACTGCAAGGAGCAACTGCTTGCCGCCGGGGCGGTTTATGCCTCGATGTCCGGGAGCGGCTCGGCACTCTTCGGACTCTTCTCAGGGCATGGAAAAGGCGAGGAGCTGCGCGCCCTCTCGCCCTTCGTCTTCGAGATTTGATCCACACCTTTTGCCGCCGGTCCGGCCTGTTTGCTGCCTGTCCGGTCCTGTTTGCCGCCGGTCCGGTCCTTTTGCCGCCGGTCCGGTCCTTTTGCCGCCGGGAATCGGGGCGTACGGACCGCAGTCCCGCGGGGCCTATTTCGCGGCCGGGATCGGAATTTTCGCAATCCGGGCGGCGTGGCGACCCCCCTCGAACTGCGCTCCGAAGTAGGCGTCGAGCATCCGCACCGCCTCGTCGTTGGTGATGAACCGCGCCGGGAAGACGATCACGTTCGCATCGTTGTGGCGCCGGATCAGCGTTGCGATCTCCGGATCCCAGCAGAGCCCCGCCCGGATTCCCTGGTGCTTGTTCAGCGTAATGGCCATCCCTTCTCCCGAACCGCACAGCGCGATCCCGCGCTCCACTTCACCCTTCTCGACGGCCTCGGCCAGCGGGTGCGCATAGTCGGGGTAGTCGACGCTCTCGGGCGAATGCGTTCCGAAATCCAGCACCTCGTGGCCCATGGCATCGAGGTAGCCTACCAGGAATTCCTTCATTTCATAGCCGGCGTGGTCGCTGGCAATACCGATCTTGCTCATCGTATCTTGGTGTTTTTGGTTTCTATCCGACAAAGTTAACGAAAATATCGCTCCGGGCGTGTCCCGAAACGGTGAAATCCGCCTTTTCGGCCGAAGTTAGAGGGCATTCCGGACGGGCCGACTCCGAAAACGCCGCGCCCGTTTGTCCCGATGCCCGCCTT
>CALUKL010000138.1 GCA_944321195.1 uncultured Alistipes sp. | reverse complement strand
TGGTGTTATTCGGCATGGCCATCGGGGTGCTGATCTGCTTCCTCGGCGGACTGATGGCCATCGACATCGTACCGCGTGAGGCCACGGGTGCCGCACTGGGTATCGTCGGAATGGCCAGCTACGTCGGCGCCGGGTTGCAGGACATCGTCAGCGGCTGGCTCATCAACTCGGGCAAGACGGTTACGGACGGTGTCACGACCTACGATTTCGACACGGCCACCATTTTCTGGATCGCGGCTTCGGCTCTGTCGTTTGTTCTTGCGCTTTTCGTTTCGAAGAAATCACATGCATAAAATCCAATTCAAGACAAATATGAAACCGATTCGACTTATCCTTGCTTTGTGCAGTCTCGCGGTTGTGGCGGCGGCATCCGCTCAACCCGACACGCGATTCAACCGGGCTCCGCTCCAACCGCGGCCCTATGCCGAACTGCCGATCGGCGCGATGAAACCCGCCGGATGGCTCAATGAACAGCTGCTGCGTATGCGCGACGGCATGACCGGACACCTCGATTCACTCTACCCGCAGGTCATGGGTCCGCGCAACGGCTGGCTCGGCGGCGACGGCGACGTATGGGAACGCGGTCCCTATTGGATCGACGGACTGCTGCCGCTGGCTTACATTCTCGAAGACCAAAAGCTGATTGCGAAGGTGCAGCCGTGGATCGAGTGGATGCTGGCATCGCAGACGGCCGACGGCAATTTCGGTCCCGTGACCGACCGGTCGGCCGAACCGGGACTGCAGCGCGATAAGGCCCGTGACTGGTGGCCCCGTATGGTGGCCCTCAAAGTGTTGCAGCAATACTATTCGGCGACGGGCGATAGGCGTGTGCCGGATTTTATGAGCCGCTATTTCCGCTATCAGCTGGCGCAGCTTCCCCAAACACCCCTCGACAACTGGTCCAAATGGGGGCGCGTCCGAGGCGGCGACAACCTCGCAGTGGTCTATTGGCTCTACAACCTCACGGGTGAAAAATTCCTGCTTGAACTGGGCGAGCTGATCCATAAACAGACGTTCGACTGGACGGGCGTTTTCCTGCACGGCGACCATCTGAGCCGTCCGTACAGCCTCCACTGCGTCGACCTCGGCCAGGGCTTTAAGGAACCGGTGGTCTACTGGCAGCAGAGCGGTGATTCGCGCCACCTCGAGGCAGTGGGTCGTGCCGTGGAGAAAATGCGCCATACCATCGGGCTTCCGACCGGGCTCTGGGCGGGCGACGAGAAACTCCGCTTCGGCGATCCGACGCTCGGTTCCGAACTGTGTACGGCGGTCGAGATGATGTTCTCGCTGGAACAGATTCTCCAGATCACGGGGGGCCGCGAGTGGGGCGACTATCTCGAACGCGTGGCCTACAATGCCCTGCCGACCCAGACGACCGACGCGCAGGACGCCCGGCAGTATTACCAGCAGGTCAATCAGGTAGAGGTCACGCGCAAGGTGCGGCCCTTCTCGACGCCCCATGAGGATACGGACATCGTTTTCGGCCTCTACACGGGTTATCCGTGCTGTACGTCAAACCTCCATCAGGGGTGGCCCAAACTGGTCCAGAACCTCTGGTATGCGACTCGTGACGGCGGCCTGGCCGCTTTGGTCTACGCACCTTCGAAGGTTGAAACTACGGTCGGCGGCCGGAAAGTCGTGATCGAGGAACGTACCAACTATCCTTTCCGCGAACGGATCACTTTCTGCGTGACGCTGCCCGGGGCCGGGAAACAGGCGACGGCGGCTTTTCCGCTCCATCTGCGCATTCCCGGTTGGTGTGCCGAGCCCGAGATCACGCTCAATGGCGGGAAGGTGGCCTTCCGCAGCGCGGGTGAAGGGATCGTCGTCGTGGAGCGCGAGTGGCGTTCGGGCGACTGCCTGAACCTCACCTTCCCGGCGCAGGTCGCCGTGAGCCGCTGGTACAACGAGGCGGCCGTCATCGAGCGCGGACCGCTGGTCTATGCCCTGCGCATGAACGAAAAGTGGGAGCGTCACGCGATGGAACCGGAGAAACAGGCCCTCTACGGTCCGTATTATTACGAGGTGACTTCGGATTCCCCGTGGAATTACTGCCTTCCGAAAGCAAATGTCCAGCCCGAGAAGGTCGCGGAGAGCTTCGTGGTGGAAGATGCGGGAGAAATGGCGCTTTACCCCTGGACGCCCGACGGCTCTCCAGTGAAAATCCGTACCCAGGCCTACCGCATCGGCGACTGGACGCTGCACGGCGGGTCGGCGGGGCCGATCGCCTTCGTCTCCTCGCAGCAGATGTACATGACGTCCGAAGCGGAGTGGATCGAACTGATTCCTTACGGCTGTACGACCCTGCGTATTACGGAGTTCCCTGTGCGATAGACGAACACCGCCGTATACGAAACGCCGTCCGACCGATCGGGCGGCGTTTTTCAGGGTGGCCGAATCTCAAAATCACAGGAATCCTCCGGGGGGGGAGGCGGAACGTACCTCGGGCTCGTTCCGCATCGCCTCGGAGATCGCACTCCTCATATAGATGCTCACCTCGGCAATCCCGGTGTCGCTGATCATCGTCAGCGTTTTCCCATCGTCGCTCAACTCGAAGGCGTAGTCGGTTTTCCAGGGTTTGCCGCTGCTGTAACGGCCCAAGAGTCGGGTACCGTCGATCGTGAAATTCCCCGAACGCCTTACATAGACCAAGGTTTTCACCTTTTCGTAGCTGTTGAATTTTCCGTCGGACAGAAATTCGATATAGACATCGAATTCCGAGTGGGTTCCGTCGATCCACTCTGTCAGGTGCCACTCGCCGACAACTCCCGAATCAGGGTATTTCGGTCCGTCGTCATTCTTCGAACATCCGGCTGAGAGTTTCAGCAATGCGACTAAGTTAAATATCAATAAATTAATTGACAATGTCAAAAAGCACATTTGAGGCCGCTATCGCCGCTGCTGGATTCAATAGCACCAATACAAAGATTAGCAAAACCAAACTAAAAGCCGTCATGAATGAAATCTCTGACGGAATATGGGAGGGCAAGCACTCCCAAATATGGGTTGATAAAGGTATTCGATGCATTGACTGTAATCGGTCCTCTCGTAGAAGTAAATACTAATTATACTATTATTCCCTTTGAAATGTCGACGGTATTTGATAAAAATACAACAATCCTATACAAAAAATGTAACGACCCGATAAATCGAATCGTTATATCTGTTTAATACCGAATATTTTACAAACTGGAATGGTTCCTTGCCGCCCGGTCGGTCGCCTGCATCAGTACGTTAAGATTTTCCCGATTTTTTGCATCTCCCGACTGATATTCACCTCGGATATTTTGGCATAATGACGGGTCATGTTGGTATTCGAGTGGCCGAGGATCTTGACGATTATATCAATTGGCATTCCGAGGCTGAGAAATATTTTCTAATTTTGCGATTCTAAAACAAGATTTTGCAATAAATATATGATTCAATCGAAAACAGCAAGGATACTGTATTCTATCATTGCTAGCATTATTATAATCTTCTTCTGGAGAAACATAGGCTTTGTAACAACACTTTTCGATATACCGAG
>CALUKL010000137.1 GCA_944321195.1 uncultured Alistipes sp. | reverse complement strand
TCCAGGTCGCCCTTCTCGGGGTTGATGATGACGTCGAAGTTCTCGTCCGTTTCGTACTGTTTCTGCAAGGCGTGGCGGAAGACGTCTTCCAGCACGCCGATCATCGTCGACTTGTCGATGTTCTTCAACTCCTTGAACTCGGCAAAGTTGCTGATAAGATTGAGATTGTCCATGGGTTTTTTATCTTGTTTTTCGATTTTGTATTTCCGGGTTATTTGAAATCCAGCCACTCCTTCGTGTACTTGATCTCCGCAAAGGGGTACGAGCGGCTCACCGTCACCAGTTGCTTGCGCTTCCTGCCTTCGACGGCCTGTTTCTCCTCGTAGGAGAGCGTGATCCCTTCGTCGGAGACCTCGTCGAGCCGCGCCAGGAGCTTCACGCCGCTGAGCAGCAGCACCTCCACCGAATGCCCCACGAGCTTGCGGTACTGGCGCAGCGAGCGCAGTTCCGAGCCGATGCCCGCCGACATCACCGTCAGCGAGAAATCCTCCGCATCGCGGTCCAGTTCCGCTTCGATGGCGCGGCTCAGCTCCGCGCAGGCGTCGATGCCCACCGACGTGTCGCTGTCGACGATCAGTTCGACCTCGTTGCCGGGCGTGCAGGTGCAGTCCACGACAAAAAGGTCCGTACCTTCGAGTTTCTGTTCGGCCAGAGCCGTTATTTTCCGGGTATCAATCATGCGTATCGGTCGGTTTATCCATGAAATAAGGGGACTCTCGTCCCCTTATCGCGTTCGTTTTCGTCTTTCGACACTGCAAATATAGTGAAAAAATCCGAATTACCAAGTTTTGCTTATAAAAATAGGTGTAAAATCAGGCTTCCGGTTTCGAAGCGTAGGGTTTGATGATGCCGCGCTTCGATTCGCGGATGAACCGGACCAGGTAGTCGCGTTCGGGGCTCGGCGGGATCTGCCGCTCGACCTCCTCGCAACCGCTCAGGTAGTTCAGGCCGCTTTGGAACAGGATCCGGCAGGCGTCGTGGATCTCCCCGATGCGTTCGGGCGTGAAACCCCGGCGCGAAAGCCCCACCTTGTTGATCCCGGCGAAGCGCAGCGTGTCGTTGCGCACGATCACGTAGGGCGGGAGGTCCTGACCCAGCAGTGCGCCTCCCTGCACCATCGAATGGGCGCCGATGTGGGTCCACTGGTGGATGGCCGCATGGCCGCCGATGACCACCCAGTCGCCGACATGCACCTCGCCGGCCAGCGAGACGCGGTTGGCGATCACGCAGTGGCTGCCCACCACGCAGTCGTGGGCGATGTGGACATAGGCCATCAGCAGATTGTGCGACCCGATGCGCGTGGTTCCCGTCGAGGCGGTTCCGCGGCTGATGGTCACATATTCGCGGATGTCGTTGTAGTCGCCGATCTCGGCCGTGGTGACCTCTCCGGCGAACTTCAGGTCCTGGGGCAGGCACGAAACCGATGCCGCGGTATGGATCCGGCAGCCCCTGCCGATACGGGCTCCATCGTGGATCACGGCCCCGGGGCCGATCCAGCAGTCGTCGCCGATGACGACATCGCCGGCGATATAGGCAAAGGGTTCTACCGTGACGTTGTTCCCGATTTTCGCATCGGGGTGCACATAGGCCAGATTGCTGATCATATCACTTCTTGTTTTTTACGACCTGCGCCATCATCACCGCCTCGCAGGCGAGCGCCTCGCCCACGAAGGCCTTGCCCTCGACCACCGCAACGCCGCGGCGGATGGGCTCCAGCAGGTGGATTTCGAATTGCAGCGTATCGCCCGGCACGACCTTGCGCTTGAACTTCACGCCGTCGATCTTCATGAAATAGGTCGAGTAGTTCTCCGGATCCGAAACCGAGTTGAGCACCAGGATGCCGCTGCACTGCGCCATGGCCTCGACGATCAACACTCCGGGCATGACCGGCTCGTTGGGGAAGTGCCCCACGAAGAACGGCTCGTTCATCGTCACGTTCTTGATACCCGCGACGTCGGTCTTGTCGCAGTAGAAGATCCGGTCGACGAGCAGGAACGGCGGGCGGTGGGGAAGCATCCGCCGGATGTCGTTGATGTCGTAGAGTGCCGGTTTGCGGCAGTCGTAGGTGAAACGCGGCTTCTCACCCGCCTTGCGGATGGCGTGCTTCAACTGCTTCATGAACTCCGTGTTGGCGAAGTGCCCCGGACGGGTAGCCCAGACGCGGCCCTTGATGCGTACGCCCAGCAGCGCGAAGTCGCCCAGCAGGTCCAGCAGCTTGTGGCGGGCCAGCTCGTTGTTGCAGCGCAGTTCGAGGTTGTTCAGGTAACCGGCCTTGATCTCGATGTCGGGTTTGTTGAAGAGCTTCTTCAGGTGGTCCAGCTGCTCCTCCGGAACGGGGTTTTCGACCACCACGATGGCGTTGTCCAGGTCGCCGCCCTTGATGAGGTTCATCTTGATGAGCGGTTCGATCTCGTGCAGGAAGACGAACGTCCGGCAGGGGGCGATCTTGGTGGCGTAGTTGTCGCCGGGGTTGAAGGTGGAATACTGGTTGCCGATGACCTTCGAGTTGTAGTCGACGTGTACCGACACGGAGAATTCGTCATCGGGGTAGAGGATGATGGCGACGCCCTTTTCGGGGATCGTGTAGACCATCTTCTCGGTCACGTGGTAGAACGAACGTTCAGCATCCTGGTCCACGAGCCCCGTTTCGGTGATGGCCTGGGCGTAGGCGCAGGCCGAACCGTCGAGGATCGGGGTCTCTTCGGCGTCGATGTCGATCAGGGCGTTGTCCACGCCCAGGGTCCAGAGTGCCGACATGACGTGCTCGATGGTATGTATGCGATAGCCTCCGGCCTCGATGGTCGTGCCGCGCGACGTGTCGACGACGTTGTCGCACAGCGCCGGAATCTGGGGTTGTCCCTCGATGTCGGTCCGGCGGAACACGATGCCGGTGCCGGCATCGGCGGGGTTTACGGTCATGGTCACCTTGACGCCCGTGTGCAAACCCTTGCCCGAGAACGAAATCGGAGCTTTCAGCGTTTGTTGTTTGGTTGACATAAAGCGGTGTAGGGTATATATTTGTATTATTTGCGCGCAAAGGTATAAAAATTTCGTGAAAAAGCCTTATTTTTGTCCGAAATTCCGTGTTGCCGCCATGAGTGAGAATCCTGAAGATCATATCCGCAAGGCTCCCCGCAAACCGAAGTTGAAACTCCCGTTCGACAACCGGCGCGAGGATGCCGGAACCTGGGCTTACGACCATCGGGTAGGGTTGTGCGTGACGTTGATCGCCTATCTGCTGCTGATGATCGTCTTCGTGTCGTCGAAGATAGTTGTCGGACGCCGGGCCAGCCAGCAGGGCATGTATATCGATCTGCAGACGCTGGCGGAGCTGGAGAAGGAGCGCGATCGCCTGGAACGCGAGGTGCGCGAGCGGCAGGAGCAGGACCCCATCGACTGGGGGAGCATCCGCAACCGGGCCTCGAACGAGAATGCCCTCAACGAGCGTTTGCGCGACGACCGCGGGACGAATACCGCGGCGTTGAAAGAGGCGGCGGCCGAGGCCGAGGCGCGGATGCGGGCCAACCGTGAGGCTTACGAGGAGGGGTTGGCCGAGGAGCGGGCGATCCGCGAACGCCGCGGGCGTGAGGAGGGTGCCGAGCGCCGGGACAGCAAGATCAAGGGGCGGGTGACGGTGTCGTTTTCGCTGACCGATCCTGTGCGGACGTCGCGCTGGCTCGAAGTCCCGGCCTACCGGTGCGAGGGCGGCGGCGAGGTGGTTGTCTCCATTACGGTCAACCGGGCCGGGGAGGTGACGGCGGCCCGCATCGAGGAGGGGGGTGACGACTGTATGCGCGAGGCGGCCCTGCGGGCTGCGCGCATGTCGCTCTTCAACATCGACTCCGCGGCACCTGCCCGGCAGACCGGTACGATCACCTACATCTTCATCCCGCAATAGAGGGCGGTTTCTCCCGAGCGGCCCGAGCGGCTGGAACCGGCGGGAAGGGTCGGGAGCGGTCGGGAGCGGCGAAACGGGTCGGAAATGGTCGGAGCGGTGAGACCGGCGAGACCGGCGAGACCGGCGGGAGCGGCGGGAACGGCGGGAACGCGCGGTGCGGTCGGGAGCGGCCGAAATGTCGGAAGATGAAAACGGCCGGAACGGCGGAAATGGCCGGAGCCGCCGGAATGGCGAAAGGTGAAAACGGCCGTGCGGAATCCGCCCGCGGCGACGCACGGAACAACGAACGGTGTTAGATTTGTGTTAATTACGCTTCTATGATAAACATTACAAGTGAAAATATCGTACTGGTCGGAGCCCTGCTGCTTTTCGTAGCGGTGATGGCCGGAAAGGTCGCCTATCGTTTCGGGGCGCCGGCCCTGTTGCTCTTCCTCGGGGTCGGCATGTTGTTCGGGCTTGACTTCATCTCGTTCCGTTCGGTCGAGATGACGCAGTTCGTCGGCATGATCTCGCTCTGCATTATCCTCTTTACCGGAGGTATGGATACCTCCTTCCAGGAGATACGCCCCATCCTCGGACCCGGCATCATGCTGGCCACGGCCGGGGTGGTGATGACCGCCGTGATCCTGGCCGGATTCGTCTGGCTTGTGGCGCCCTGGATAGGGCTCGAAATACCGTTTTCGCTGGCGCTGCTCCTCGCCTCGACGATGTCGTCGACCGACTCCGCCTCGGTCTTCTCGATCCTGCGAAGCAAGAAGCAGGGCCTCAAACAGCACCTCCGACCCCTGCTGGAGCTGGAGAGCGGTTCGAACGACCCGGTGGCCTACATGCTGACGGTGCTGTTGATCAGCGTCCTCACGAACTCCTCGGACGGCAGTGTCGGTGTCGGGATGGGGCTGGTCTATCTGGTCGTGCAGCTCGTCGTCGGAGCCGTGGCCGGGTATCTGATCGGCCGCCTGGCCGTCTGGACCATCAACAAGATCAACTTCGTCAACCATTCGCTCTACTCCGTGCTGCTGCTGGCCTTCATCTTCTTCGCCTTCGCCTTCACGGATCTGATCAAGGGAAACGGCTACCTGGCCGTCTACCTCGCGGGACTGGTCGTCGGAAACCACAAACTCAAGCAGAAACGGCCCCTGACGGTCTTTTTCGACGGCTTTACGTGGCTCATGCAGATCGTCATGTTCCTCACGCTCGGACTCTTCGTCAACAGCGACGAACTCCTGCATCCCGAGGTGTTGATCCTGGGCGGGGCCGTCGGGGTCTTCCTGATTCTCGTGGCACGTCCTGTGACGGTCTTCGCCTGCCTGCTGCCCTTCCGCAACTTCTCGACCAAGGCCCGGATGTACGTCTCCTGGGTCGGATTGCGCGGTGCCGTGCCGATCCTCTTCGCCACCTATCCCCTGATGGCTGAAGTCGAACATGCCGACCTGCTGTTCAACGTGGTCTTCCTCTCGACGATCATTTCGCTCGTCGTGCAGGGAACGACCGTGAGCGGCATGGCCAACCTGCTGGGCCTGGCCTACGAGGAGCGGGAATCGGCCTTCAGCGTCGAGATGCATCACGAGGAGATGAAGTCCGCCCTCACGGAGGTCGAGGTCAACGAGGGCATGCTCGGGACGGGCGGGACGCTCAAAGATATAACCCTGCCGGAAAATACGCTTGTGATGATGGTCTGCCGCGACGGCGAGTACTTCGTCCCGAAGGGCAATACCGAACTGAAGGCGGGTGACAAACTGCTGGTGATCTCCGACCGCAGCGAGGAGCTCGAAAACGCCTACAGGAACCTGGGAATCGACGACGTGATGAAGCTTGGGTAGCGTTCCCGCCCGTGGGGCAGGGAGGCTTGCGGATCGAAAAATCCCGGACCGTCAACCGACGGCCCGGGATTTTTCGTGCGACGGGAATCACACTGGGGGGGGTGAGGGGGCACGCTGGGCAGGAGTCACACGGGGGCGTACTGTGGCGGGGCTTTTTACCGTGGCGGGACTCTGCGGCGGGAGTCGCCTGGTGCGGTTATTGTTTTGCTGCGGATAGTTCCGTAAACGGGTCGCACTCTCCCTCCTCCACCGGACAGTCGCAGAAGTGGAAATCCCGGGCAGCCTTCTCTTTCGGGAAGAGGAAGTAGACGCATACGGCTTCCGTGCAGAGGCGCTCCTCGCTGTCGGTGATGCGTACGGCGATCCGGATCAGGTTGCGACGCTGCTCCTCGACCCGGGCCCGCAGGACGATATAGCTGTCCGAGGTATGAATCGGACGGTGGTAGCGGACCTCCATTTTCGAGGTCACACCGCTGGTCTGGAATTTGCGGAAAACGACCCAACTGCTGATTTCGTCGGCCAGTGTCGCCTGGATTCCGCCGTGGAGCGTGTCGACCCACCCCTGGAACTCGGGCCGCGGATGCCAGATGCTCACGATCTCCTCGCCATCCTCGTAAAACTCCATCCGAAGCCCCTCAGGACTGTGCGGGGCACAGCCGAAGCAGCGGTAGCCTTCCATCCCGCGCCAGGGATTGATGATGCGTTTCATGTTGTCGCTGTTTTTATGGTTCGGACAAAGATACGCATTTTTCCGCTCCGTGCGTTCCGGAAAAAGGGACTTGGGCTGTTCGGTTGGTTCTCGAAAGCGCCGATTGCCGATCGTGTGCGCTTTTCTGAGACTATTTTGTGCGGATTTGTCCGCAAAAGCCCTATCTTTGTTCTCCGAACGGCGGACCCGTTCCCGGGGAAGGAAACCCCGAACCGTAACGAACACCCCTTTTGATGAGATGAAAAACCTGCTCTTTGTGCTGGCCGCGCTGCTCGGCGGCTGTTCCGGAAACCGGACCTTCGTGCCCTCCAACCCGCTGGACGTGGAGTTGGGCGACCCCTATGTGCTGCTCGCTTCCGACGGGCGCTATTACATGTATGGAACCGGCGGCGTGCGCGACGGTTTCGGATGCTACGTCTCCGACGACCTGACCCGATGGGAGTACGCCGGGGCCGTTTACCGCGGCAATACCCCCGAATCGTGGGCCGTGGCGAACTTCTGGGCCCCGGAGGTCTACGAGCGCGACGGGCGTTTCTACATGTTCTTCAGTGCCGACTGGCGCGAGAACCCGACCGGTGCGCTGGAGAATTTCCGGATCGGCGTCGCCGCCTCCGATTCGCCGACGGGCCCCTTCGTCGAGATCTCCGACCGCCCGCTCTTCGATCCCGGATACCCGGTGATCGACGCCAATGTCTTCTTCGATGACGACGGACGCTGCTACCTCTACTATTCGCGCTGCTGCTACGAGCATCCCGTGGAGAGCGAGGTGGCCGACTGGGCCCGCGAAAAGGGGATGTTCGACCGCATCGAGGAGAGCTGGGTCTATGGTGTGGAGTTGGAGCCCGACTTCTCGGGCGTGAAGGGCGAGCCGGTGCTGATGCTGCGGCCGCCCGTGCGCATGGACGACGCGCAGGCCGAATGGGAGAGCCGTTCGGTCACCTCCGGGGAGGTCAACCGCCGCTGGACCGAGGGGTCGTTCCTCTTGAAGGACAACGGAATTTATTACATGATGTACTCCGCCAACTTCTTCGGCGGGGCGAACTATGCCGTGGGTTATGCGACGTCGGATTCGCCGCTCGGGCCCTTCCGCAAGGCCGACAACAACCCCGTGCTCCAGCGCAACACCGCTTCCGGCGGGACGGTGACCGGAACGGGCCACAACAGCGTGACCCGCTCGAAGGATGGCAAACACCTCTATTGCGTCTATCACGGCCGGACCGAAGCCACGGGCGACGAACGCGTGGTGTTCATCGACGAGATGACGATCCGCGACGGACGGTTGACCGTCCAGGGCCCCACGACCCGGGAGCAATAGCCGGGTGAGAGGGGAGGTGCTCCCGAAAAAACAGGCCGGGCCGTCGATTTTCGACGGCCCGTTTTTCGGGAACCGGAATCCCGAGGCGTGAAGTCTTTGCGGTGCGGTGTTCGGCCGTCAGCGATCAACGGAGCCGGTTTTCGGGAACCGGAATCCCGAGGCGTGAAGTCTTTGCGGTGCGGTGTTCGGCCGTCAGCACTTACCTGAGCCGATACTTCAGAAAACTCCGGCGGGCGTAGGTGAAGAAGAAGAGAACTCCCACTACGTTGATGGCGAAAGCCAGCCAGAAGGCCGCCGAATAGCTGCCGAGATGTTCGGCGACGCTGCCGCCGCCGATGATGCCGATGCCGACCCCGAGGTCCCACGAGGTGAGGATCGTCGAGTTGGCCGTCCCGCGGCGTTCATGCGGCGCCAGGTTGATGAACATCGTCTGCATGGCCGGGTACATGTGCCCGTTGCCGAGTCCGATCATCAGCGCCGCGGCGTAGTAGCCGTAGAGGTTCGGCACGGCCGTGAAGACCAGGTAGCCGCACATCGATATCAGCATTCCGATCGAAGCGTTGTGGATGATCTTCCCTTCGCGCAGCGATTTGCTGCCCATGAGCCGCGAAAGGATCAGCCCCGCGGCCAGCAGCATGAAGAAGGTTCCCGAGCCGGAGGTGATGTGCAGCACCTCCTGGCTGTAGATGGCGATGTAGGTCGAGATCACGCCGAACGAAAAGGCGAAGGCCGCGACACAGATCCCTTCGCTCCACCCCTTGAGCAGGATGAAACGGTCGAGTGAAACCTTGCTTTCGCGCCGGATCGGCTGCCGTTCGCGGCAGTGAATCGTCGAGTCGATGGCCAGCCCGATGAAGGCGATCACCAGCGAAAGGGTGAAGAGCAGGTTGAAGTTGTGGATCGTGTGGTAGATGTAGAGCCCGGCCGAGGGTCCGATCGCCATGGCGATGTTGTTGCTCAGTCCGTAGTAGCCGATGCCCTCCGAACGGCGCTCCGAGGGGAGTACATCCACGGCCATCGTGCTGCTCGCCACGGTCGTGGCGCCGAACGGTGCGCCGTGCAGCGTGCGGATGGCGGCGAAGAGAACCAGCGATCCGGTGATGAAGTAGCCCGCGAAGAAGAGTGCAAAGCAGAAGTAGCAGATCAGGAGGACCTTCTTGCGGGGAAAACTGTCCACGACGAAGCCGCTGAACGGTCGCACGCAGAGTGCCGTCAACGTATAGCCGCTCAACACGATTCCGATCATGGCCTTGTCGGCCGAGAAGGTGTCGCGCAGATAGAGCGGCAGCAGCGGCGCCAGCAGGTAGAAGGCGAAGAAGAGCATGAAATTGGCGATCCACACCTTCACGTAGTTGCTGTTCCACAGAACGGGCTTTTCCGTTCGGATTTCCTTTCCGATCATCTCTTTGTTGGTTTAGGCGTTCGGTTTGCGGCGCCGGCACAGCGGGTTCCGGGCGAAGGGCGGGCGGGGTTCCGCAGTCGGCGGCCGGGAGGTTCCTTTCGGGGCGAAGTTCCCGCAAGGAGAGATTTCCGGGTGCAAAAATAGCGATTCCGGCGTTTCGTTGAACCGCCCGGGGCCCGGAAATGCGATTTTGTCCCTTTTTCGGCTATATGCCGCCTCCGTTTTCGAACCCCGAGACCGTGGCCCGGCCCTGGACGACCCGCGAGTAGGGCGGCAGGTCGGTCGTCTGCCAGACGTTGCCGCCGATTACCGAGTCGTGGCCGATGCGCACGCGCCCCAGGATCGACGAGTTGGAGTAGACTACCACGCGGTCTTCGAGAATCGGGTGGCGGGGCTCCCGGAGGATGTTTCCCGCGGCGTCGAACTTGAAACTCTTGGCTCCGAGCGTCACGCCCTGGTAGAGCCGCACATGGTCGCCGATGACACAGGTCTCGCCGATGACGACGCCCGTACCGTGGTCGATGCTGAAATACTCCCCGATTTCCGCTCCGGGGTGGATGTCGATTCCCGTGGCCGAGTGGGCCATTTCGGTGATCAGGCGCGGCAGGATCGGTACGCCGAGCCGATGCAGCGCATGGGCCAGCCGGTAGTGGGTCATGGCCGCCAGCGCCGGGTAGCACAGGATTACCTCCTCGAAACTCGCCGCGGCGGGATCGCCGTCGAAAACGGCCTTGACGTCGGTGCCGAGCCTGCGGCGCAGTTCGGGCAGATCCTCCAGCAGCAGCCGGGCGGTCTTGGTCCCGAACCGTTCGGGGTCGATGGCTCCGTCGCGGTGGAAGGTTTCGTAGGCCCGGGCGCTTTGGCAGGCTACAATCTCGGCGAATTTGCGCAGCAGGATCTCGACGGGCTGCGGGCTGAAGTACCCCGCAAAGACCACCGAGCGGAAGTGTTCGATGGCCTGTTTGAGTTCCGAGGGGTCGATGCCCGCCCGGACGGCGGTCGGAATATGGGGGTCGGGGGCGGTCAGCCGGTCGGCAAGCTGCCGCAGCCGCGCGGTTTGTGAACGTGGTTCCATGGTTTATCGGAGGTGAATGTCGGTTTTGTATGCGTCGAAGTCGTAGAGTTCGGTGGAGAGGTAGCGCTCGCCGGTGTCGGGCAGCAGGACGACGATCGTCCTGTCGCGGTACTCCTCCCGGCGGGCCAGTTGCAGGGCGGCCCAGGCCGCGGCTCCCGCGGAGATGCCGGAGAGCAGCCCTTCGCGGGCGGCCAGCAGGCGTGACGTCCCGATGGCCTCTTCGTCGCCGACGGTTACGATCCGGTCGACGACCTGCGGGTCGTAGTTCCCGGGGACGAAGCCCGCACCGATTCCCTGAATCCTGTGGGCCCCCGGCATACCGCCCGACAGCACGGGCGAGGAGGCCGGTTCGACGGCCACGATCTCCACCGCGGGGTTCAGCTCCTTGAGACGGCGTCCCGTGCCGCACAGCGTTCCGCCCGTTCCGACCCCCGCCACGAAGAGGCCGACCCGTCCGTCGGTATCGTTCCAGATTTCGTCGCCCGTCGTGCGGTAGTGCCGCTCGGGGTTGGCCGGGTTTTCGAACTGCTGGAGGATCACCGCTCCGGGAATCTCCTCGCGGAGCCGCCCGGCGCGGTCGATGGCACCCTGCATCCCCGCGGTCCCGGGGGTGAGGACCACCCGGGCGCCGTATGCCTCGACGAGGCGCCGCCGTTCGGGACTCATCGTCTCGGGCATGGTGAGGATCAGCCGGTAGCCCTTCAGGGCGCAGACGAGTGCCAGACCGACTCCGGTATTGCCGCTTGTGGGTTCGATGATCGTGGCGCCGGGGTGCAGCCGTCCGTCGGCTTCGGCCCGTTCGATCATGGCCAAGGCCACGCGGTCCTTCACGCTCCCGGCGGGGTTGAACGATTCGACCTTCGCCACGACCCGGGCCACGGCTCCCGCCTCCCGGCTCAGGCGGGACAGTTCGACCAGCGGAGTATGGCCGATGAGTTCGAGGATCGATTTTGCGATTTTTTCCATTTTTTTCGGGTTTGGATGCGAAAAAGGGCAACAGGATGGATTCTGCTGCCCCAATTCTATCGGTGAATAAATACGAAAATGCGATTTTACGCTTGCGGCGGTTCCGCGGTTCGCCCGGCAGCAGGCGCGATGCGGCGACAGCGGCAACACTTCGCTGCACAACAACACATCGTATGGGTCATTCCTGCCATTTTTCTCTTTTCCCGGGGTTCGGAACCCGCATCGGGAACAAATATACTTATTTTTTTGAAAAAATCCGGTTGCTGCCGCTTTTTTTTGAACGGAACGGAGTGTATGCGGGGCCGTCCGGCGCCCCGGGATCGCGCGGCGAATTGGCGATGCGGAAAATTTGCCCTATTTTTGCATCCTGTTCGTACACGATTCTGACGTTATGACTCCTGAACCCGTTCACCGGGGCGGTTTTTTCGCCCTCACGCCGCTGCTGGTTTTTCTGGCCTGCTACCTTGCGGTTTCGATTCTGGCCGGCGATTTCTATAAGATGCCCATCTCCGTGGCGTTCGTCTTCGCTTCGGTCTACGCCGTGGCGACCATGCGCCGCCTGCCCTTTCCCGAACGTATCGGTCACTTCTCCCGCGGTGCTTCGGACCCGAATATCCTGTTGATGATCTGGATCTTTGTATTGGCCGGAGCCTTTGCCGAATCGGCCCGGAGCATGGGCGCCGTGGATGCGACCGTCGCCCTGACACAGCATCTCCTGCCCGGAAGCCTCCTTCCCGCGGGGCTGTTCCTGGCGGCGTGCTTTGTCTCCTTCTCCATCGGGACGTCGGTCGGTACGGTCGTGGCGCTGGTCCCGGTGGCGGCCGGACTGGCCGAACAGACCGGTTTGAACGATGCCTGGCTTACGGCGATTGTCGTCGGCGGAGCCTTTTTCGGCGACAACCTCTCGTTCATCTCCGATACGACCATCGCCGCGACGCGCACCCAGGAGTGCGACTTGCGCGACAAGTTCCGGGTCAATGTCCGGATTGTGGCTCCGGCAGCCCTTCTGACGCTGGCGATTTACCTCGTAACGGGGAGTGCTGCCACCGTGCCGGGCGACCCGGACCCGATTGCCTGGGTGCGGGTCATTCCCTACCTGCTGGTGCTGGTGACGGCCATTGCGGGTTTGAACGTCATGAAGGTGCTGCTGCTGGGAATCGCCGCCTCGGGGGTGATCGGACTCGCCTCGGGGAGTTTCAGCCTGATGGAGTGGTGCGGCGGCATGGGACAGGGAATCAACGGGATGGGGGAGTTGATCATCATCACGCTCCTGGCCGGAGGCTTGCTGGAGATGATCCGCCTGAACGGCGGCATCGACTGGATTATCGAGCGCATGACGCGCCGGATCTCGGGGCGCCGCGGTGCGGAGGGAACGATTGCGGGTCTGGTCTGCCTGGCCAACCTCTGCACGGCAAACAACACCATTGCCATTCTGACCGTGGGCCCGATTGCGCGGTCGATTGCCGACCGTTTCGGGGTGAGCCGGCGGCGGAGTGCGAGCCTGCTCGACACGTTTTCGTGTTTCACGCAGGGATTGCTGCCCTACGGGGCCCAGTTGCTGATGGCTGCGGGGCTGGCGGGCCTGTCGTCCCTGGAGATCATCCGTTATCTCTATTATCCGATTCTGCTGGGCGTTGTCACCCTGCTGGCCATCCTGCTGCGCTATCCGCGCAAAGACTGACCGGCAACAGATTCAGAAGACAAAACGATTCCGGAAATTCAAAACTGGCAAAGGTTTGCTGCCAGTCGAAGAGCATCGAACGGAGCTCTTTTTTAACGGGGCTGCAAGACGGTGCAAACTTCCCGGCAGCAGAAAATTCTGCAGGTAACAACGAATAATTCTTGTGATTGAGGCTGTTGTGCCGTTAATTCCCGAGGCCGACGCCCGATGTGTGTATGGAGTCTGAAAAGGTAGTCGCATTCTCGCCGGCCTGAATTTTTTGAAGACAATTTTGGAAATTAGCACGGAAAGTAGTTTCTTTGTTATATATGGTAAAGATAGGACGGCCGATAAAGGCCGGTCCGTATCGTTTCGAGACAAAACAACTTTGTCTACGGTTGCCGCTTTTGGCATATGTCGGATTTTGAACGTAGCTTTTGTCTGTTTCGAGTAATAATAAGAGCGTTATGACTTTATATTCCACTTGTTCTTGCTCCATTTTGTTTGTCTTTGCCGCATGTGTTTCCCGTTCTCCGATTGGAGGCCCCCGATGTGCGGCCGTAGGGTGGAAATAAAACCGCCGAGACCGGGTTATTGACCCTACTTCCATGTTGTATGAAATAATCGTTGCATATCTTGACCGATCGTCGAAACCATAAATTCCGAGGAAAAATAACCGGTATCGCAATAGGCTGGTTTCTCGTTTTGTGTCAAGTCGCCTTGGCCGCCACGCCCGAGTACAAGTTCACGCATTATACCTCGACGAACAGCGGACTGCCCTACAACATGGTCAACAAGATCATTCAGGATGAAAAGGGCTTTATCTGGTTCGGAACCTCTTCCGGCTTGAGCCGGTTCGATGGAACGCGATTCCGGAACTATACCAAAGAGGAACTCGGACTTCAGTCGGTATACGTTACGGCCCTGTGCAACGATGAGGACGGGAATCTTTGGGTCGGAACCGATCTGGGTGTTACGGTATACAATGTCCATACGGACCGTTTTGAACCTTTTACCCGGAAAAGCGATTCGGGAACCTTCATCCATAACAAGGCCAATGCAATCTGTAAGGGACCCGACGGCGTAATATGGATTTCGGTCAACGGGCAAGGGCTTTTTGCCTATGATCCAACTTCGAAATCGCTTCGCAACTATTTTTTCGAGCATGGAAAACAGACGCTCCCGGTCAATATCCGGACGTTGCATGTTGATGCGGAAAACGGACTGTGGATCTCGCTTTTTTATCATTCGCTTTTATATCTGGCGCCCGGGCAGGCGATACCCCAATCCCTAAGGGAGTGGACGGTAATCAGTCAATTCCGACATGATGATGTAACGGCTGTCCAGACTGTTCCCGGGCAGCCTCGGAGTGTATATATTGTGAGTGTCATCCAGGGCTTATGCCTTTTGGATCAGACAACAGGAACAATCCGCACCCTCATTCCTCCTCCGCAATCCGATTTCTCGGCCGAGGATCTGTTCATTGATCGGCAGGGCCGAGTCTGGATGCCGACCAATATCGGCGTATACGTTTATAATCCGAAGGACGAAACGGTTCATTGTTATACGGCGGATGAGCAGGACCGTTTTTCGCTGTCGGACAATCATGCGTTCGCAGTCTATATCGATGCAAACGAGGGCCTGTGGATCGGGACCAATGTCGGCGGGGTGAATTATAGCAGTGCCATACAACGA
Source organism: uncultured Alistipes sp. (assembly GCA_944321195.1). Lineage (GTDB taxonomy): Bacteria > Bacteroidota > Bacteroidia > Bacteroidales > Rikenellaceae > Alistipes. The sequence continues at coordinate 18,295 of CALUKL010000137.1, read as the reverse complement.
AATTTCGAAAAACAATATTTGGTGAAGAACCAGTCTCTCGGAGATTGTCTGGTCCGGGGATTCGCCGATGACAAAAAAGGCCATATTTGGGTCGCTACTGAAAAGGAGGGCCTGCTGGTTTACGACAAAAAATCGAGGCAATTGACAAAAATCGCAGGTGTCAACCTCCCCAAAACCCAATTTACGGTTTGTTACGATTCCGGAATCTTGTGGATAGGAACCATTCAAGGCCTTTACCGTTTCAATCCCCGTACCAGGGAGAGCAAAGCCTATGAAACCCTTGGATTCCCGTTTTCCATGCAGGACCGGAGGGTTTTTGCCATATTTTGCACCTCGCGCCATGAGTTGTTCGTAGGGACTACCGTAGGATTGTTCCGATATGATCGCGTTCAGGACGTGTTCGATCCGATCGAATGGTTTGAGGGCGTTTTTGTGACCGATATGGAGGAAGACGCAGAGCAAACACTTTGGATCTCAACCTATGCCAAGGGTTTGGTCCGTTATGACCCGCTCGATGACCGTATCATGGCGCATTATCTCAACGATCCCTCCAGCCCGGCAGAGGGAAGTATTTCCTCCAACAAGCTCTTTTCGGTATCCGTCGGGTCGAACGACAGAATCTGGGCCACCAGTTTCAACGATGGCTTTTGCAGTTTCGACAAGGCGACCGGACAATTCAAAAACTATAACACGGCGCATAACGATCTGCTTCCGACCGATATCTGTTTCATGATTCTGGAAGACGATCTGGGAGTGCTTTGGATCTCCTCGGACAAGGGACTTTTGTCTCTTGATCCCGATACGGACGAAATCCGATTGTTTTCGGTTTATGACGGCCTCCTCGACAACGAATTCAAAAACTGCGGATGGAAAGACGACAATGGAGATCTCTATTTCGGATCGCGGAGCGGATTCATCCGTTTCAATCCGGAACGTTTTAGCTCGAAAAACGGGAATTCACGCCTTGTGATTACGGGCCTGAGGGTTGGAGATGATTTGGTAACTCCGTCCGAGACCGGAAACGGTCCGCTTGCCTGCAATGTCGACGAAACGCATGAGATTCATCTCTCGCCCCGACAAAATTCGTTCGGATTCGGATTTGCCATTCTCAATTCGAATGCTTCCGGGTCGAATGCCATTCAATGCAAACTCGAAGGCTTCGATTCCGTGTGGCGGCATACGACGATCGACAACACCATATTTTATTACAATGTTCCGGCCGGAACCTATACCTTGAAAACGAAAGCGTTGAACGGAATCGGCGCCGAAGAGATCGTGCATTCCGATTTGACGATTACCGTGGCACAGCGTTTTTATAAAAGTACGGTTGCGATTCTTCTCTATGTGTTTGTCCTTGTTTCCATTATTGTCGGGATATTTTTCTTTTACTATCGTCGGGCCATCATCCGGGAAAAGCGGGAACATGAAATTTATAAACAGCAGAAGGAAGAGGAACTTTTCCAACAGAAACTGTCGTTTTTTTCGAGCGTCGTTCATGAGATCAAGACGCCGCTCACCGTTATCCGGACCCCCTTGCAAAATATCATGGCCTCGGAACGGCTCGATCCGTCACTTCTGGATGAACTGGCAGTTATCGGGAACGGTACGGAATATTTGGACCGGTTGGTACGGGAACTTCTCGATTTTATCCGCATCGAAAAACACGGTTACCAACTCAATCGTCGGATGCTGGACCTTGTCGAAAGAATCGGTTTTCTGTGCTCGAATTTTGCCGAAACGGTGAAGGCCCGGAATCTGAAACTCTCGTTCAACTCCAATCCGGAATCCATTTATATCGAAGCCGACGAGAGTGCGATCGATAAGATCCTGAACAACCTGCTTCACAATGCCGTTAAATATGCGGAGACCTATATCCGGGTAACCGTTGTCCGGAAAACGGGAGCCGCAGTCGTTGAAATCAGCAATGACGGGCCCGCGATTCCATTCGAACGGCGATCCGAGATTTTCAAGCCGTTCGTGCAGTACAGCACCGACCGGGAGACCGAGGCCCGGAGTTTCGGTATCGGGCTTCCTCTGGCCCGGACGTTGGCCGAAATGCATGACGGGACTTTGGAGCTCTCCGACGATACGACGGCCACGACCTTCGTGCTGACCCTTCCGGTCCGGGAATTTCAGACGGAGACGGCAATCGGTAACGATGAGACTCCGGCCAGCAGACCTTTGGGGGCATCGATTCTGCTTGTGGAAGACAATCGGGAGCTTTCGGCCTATCTGGCCCGCAGGCTCGGTGCTGATTTTCAGGTCCTGATCGCACACTCTGCAGAGAAGGCCTGCGCGTTGCTTCGAAAACACGAACCCGATATCATTGTTACCGATATCGCGTTGCCCGGAATGAGCGGCATCGAGTTTTGTCGGACGATTTCCGCCGATTTCAATTGCTCGCATATTCCCGTAATTGTGGTTTCGGCCATATCGGCCACAGATACCAAAATCGCATGTATTGAGGCCGGAGCCAGCACCTATATTGAAAAACCGTTCAGTATCGAGTACCTTCAGGCCTGTATCAAGGGGATCCTTGATAAACGGGCCGGGCTGAAAAAGGCATACCAGAATCCGTCGGCCCGGGTCGATCCCAAACAGTTCAATCTCCAGAGTGCCGACGAGGAGTTCCTGCATCGTCTCGATGAAGTGATCATGCAAAATCTCAAAGATCCCGCGTTTTCCAGCAAACAGATTGAAGAGGCTCTTTTCCTGAGCCGCTCGACCCTGATCCGGAAAGTCCGGGCGCTGCTCGACACGACCCCCAACGATTATCTGCGTTTCAAACGGCTGTCAGTCGCTGCACAATTACTTGCCCGAAACAAATGTCGGGTCAGTGAGGTCTGCTTTGCGGTCGGATTCAACTCACCCTCCTATTTTGCCAAATGCTTCAAGGAGCAATTCGGCATTCTTCCGGCAGAATATCAGAAAAAATAGTTGCCCGGGCTTTCTGAAAGGCGCCGATGCAACAATTTTTCCAACCGATACGACGATTTTCCCAAACCGCCGGAAGACCGTTTCACATCGTGCCGAGTCCTGCTATTTTTGTATTGGGCTCATGAACCACCCTGATTAGGATCGGTTGCCGGAAACCGATCAGTACGAACTTAAAACCAACCATTATGAAACACGAACGACTCCTCATTGCCACGGGGAAATTGATTTTCCTCTCTTCCGTTCTGTGTTTTGCATTGCTGTGCCTGTGGCCGGGTGCGGCTTTGTCACAGTCCAGGAATGCAGCTAACACGATTGGGAATTGCACGGTCCGTATATTGGATGCCGGAGGAAACCCCGTATCGGGAGCTGCCGTTGTTGTAAAAGGCAGCAATCGGGGCGAAATTTCCGATACGAAGGGAATTTGCCGGTTTCACGCAATCCCGGCTCATGCCGTACTGACCGTTAGCTATCTCGGTATGACCGCCCAGGAAACCCCGCTGAACGGCCGTACTGAAATTACCATCACCCTGACCGAAGAGAGCCTTCAGATGGACGAACTTGTAGTCGTCGGGTACGGTGTGCAACGCAAACGCGACCTGTCCGGGGCCATTGCCCAGGTGAAAGGCGACGTGATCAACGAATTTGCCAATCTTTCGATTGCGTCGGCCCTTCAGGGGCGCGTCTCGGGTGTACAGATCAATCAGCTCAACGGACAGCCCGGAGCCGGTATTCAGGTCCGTATTCGCGGTGCGAATTCGATCAAGGGCGACAACGAGCCTCTTTGGATCATCAATGGATTCCCCGGGGATATCAACATGATCAATACCTCGGATATCGAATCGGTCGAGATTCTGAAAGATGCTTCTGCAACGGCCATTTACGGCTCCCGGGGAGCCAATGGCGTTGTCATCGTCACGACGAAAAGCGCCAAACAGGGGGAGGTGAAAGTCACCTACGACGGCAGTGTCGGGGTCCAAAGCCTTGCCAAACAGATGGAGATGCTCAGCGGCGACGAGTATATGATCTATCTGAATAAAAAAGCCGAAATCAACGGCCTGCCGGACGTCTTCACGGAAAAACAGATCCAGGAAAACACGTTCAATACCAATTGGCAGGACGAGGTGTTCCGCGCGGCGGTCATCACCAACCATGCCGTGGATATCACCGGCGGCAATTCCAAGTTCCAGGGATCGCTCGGAGCCAGTTATTTCAAGCAAGACGGAATCGTCAAGAAGAGCGGTTATGAGCGCATCTCCCTGCGTACCGACCTCAACTACAATATTTCGAAGTATGTTTCCGCCTCCGCGAATATCATTTTCAGCCGTTCGAATCATGATCAGATGAATTCCCAGGGTGGCAGCCGCGGGTCGTCGGTGATCGGCGCCGCATTGGTTACCTCTCCGCTTGCCACGCCGCATTATGATGATGGCTCCTGGAACGATTTCCAGACTCAACCGGTTGCCGGGACCAATCCGCTGGCCTATCTTTACGAAATCAAGAACAAATGGTATGCAAACCGGATATTGGCCAATGCGGCTCTGACGATCAAACCGGTCGACGGTTTGTCCATACAACTCGCCGCAAACATCTCCAACAATCAGAACAGAAAGGATTACACCAAATCGCTCGACTATCCGAATTCCGACGGTGCTGCCTCCATAACTTTGGGCGAGACCCTGGGGATTACCAGCAACAACATCATTACATACGACAAGGGTTTCGGGAAGCATCATATCAACGTCATGGGCGGTATTACGTATGAAGAGAGTACGTCGAAAACCGTTGGGACCGGAACCGGAACCGGCTTTTTGAGTGATGTGGTGGAGTCCTACGACATGAATGCCGCCGAAGTAAAAGGCTTGCCGACTTCGGGGTATTCGAACTGGAAACTCCTTTCATTCCTCGGGCGTTTCAACTATAACTACGACAACCGGTACCTCCTGACCGTGAATTTCCGGGCCGACGGATCGTCGCGTTACAGCAAAGGCAACAAATGGGGGTATTTCCCTTCGGCGGCCGTGGCGTGGCGTATCTCCCAGGAGCGTTTCATGAAGGATCTCGATTGGTTGTCGGATCTCAAGCTGCGTGTCGGATACGGTGTGACCGGCAGTACGGCCATTTCTCCCTATTCGACGCAGAATACGTTGGAATCCGTCAATGTCGTGTTCGATAAAACGACGGTTGTGGGGTATGCCCCGAGCGACACGTATCTTGGCGGGCTCCGGTGGGAGACGACCGCGCAGTTGAATGCCGGCATCGATCTGGCCCTTCTCAACAACCGAATCCGCCTGACGGCCGATTATTACCATAAAAAGACGACGGATCTGCTCAATGATGTCGAGATGCCCCGGTCGAGCGGTTATACGACGGCGTTGCGCAATATCGGATCGATCCGCAATTCCGGTGTCGAGGTCCAGCTCGATTCCCGAATCATCAACAAGGCCGTAAAGTGGGATTTCGGCGTCAATTTTTCGCTCAACCGATCGAAAGTCCTCTCGCTTTCGGAAGGCAAGGATATTTTCGGCGGAACGGTCAGCAACACGCTACTTAACGATCAATTGAACTTGATGCGGGAAGGAGAACCCATGTATCTCTTCTATGGCTATGTGGAGGATGGTTATGACGATAAGGGGCAGATCGTTTACAAGGATCTCGATGGCAAGGAGGGAATTTCGGCTGCCGATAAAACCATTATCGGAAATCCCAATCCCGATTTTCTGCTCAATTTCAATACGGCGGTCAATTACAAGGGCTTTACGTTAAGCGCGTTTTTCCAGGGTTCGTTCGGAAACGACATCTATTCGCTCAGTATGGTCAGCGTCGCTTACGACTACGGATATAATGCCAATGCGTTGCGCGAGGTGCTCTATGACCATTGGACTCCGGAGAATCCGAATGCGAAATATCCGAACCTGTCACAGAATATTTCGTTGAAGATGTCCGACCGCTTCGTTTACGACGGCAGCTACCTGCGTCTCAAGAATCTTGAACTGAGCTACGACATCCCTTGCGGCAACGGGCGGTTTATCAGCCGGGCGCGTGTGTTTGTCAGTGCTCAGAATCTGTTCACGATCACGTCCTATCCGTTCTGGGATCCGGATGTAAATGCAAATGGCGGAGGAAATTCCCTCATTCAAGGCATTGATTCCAACTGTTACCCCAGTGCCCGGACTTTCTCGCTGGGTTGTCGGCTTGTATTCTAACGATCAAACAGTTAAAATTATGAAACGGATCCTTTCATTTATACTTGCATTGTTCGGAGCCTCGACGCTCGTCACTTCCTGTGAAGAGTGGTCCTTTCTGGAGGAGCACCCTAAAAAAGTGGATGCCACGACCTTTATGTCCAATGCCGAAGAGGTGCAGAGCGTTATCAATTCGATCTATTATCAGTTGCGCCGCAATCCCGGATTCGGCCGGTACCTTTCGGTGTTGAGCGAAAGCCTTGCCGATTACTGTTATGGGCGGGGAAATTATGCGACGTCTTATGCCAGTGGCCTGACGAGCGGCGGAATCGGTTTTTCCAAAGACACGTGGGCCGTACTGTACCGGGCCATCCGTTTTTCGAATCAAATCCTCTCCCAGATCGACGGCGCATCCCTCTCTCAGCTCCAGTACGAACAGTTGACCGGAGAAACCCGTTATCTGCGGGCATTCAGCTACTCATATCTTGTCAAATATTTCGGTGCCGTACCCTTTTTCGACGAAACCAACATGACCGATTTCAACAAGCCGAGAACTCCCGAGCGGGATATTTGGGAATTTATCGCCCGAGAGGCTGCCGATGCTGCCGATTTGCTGCCGGAAACGGTCGTTATGGCGGGGCATCCGACCCGTTATGCGGCATTGATGCTGCGGACCGAAGCCTGTCTGTATCTCGAAGACTGGGGCGAAGCCGCTTCTGCTGCCGAGGAGATTGTAAACTCCGGGCGATATGCGCTTGTGGAGGTCTCGGCAGCCGATGATTTCGATGATCTCTACGGACACCGGGCCAATGCTACGCAAGAGGAGATCTTCTATTTTAAATACAACCGGGACGAAGGCGCCACATTTCCTTGGATGTTTCTGTGCAAACCCAATCCGCTGTTTGATACCGGGGCATTGGGGATCTACACCGACTATGTCAACAATCGGTTTATCGCCGATTGGGATCCTGCGGATCTTCGCTACCAGTACAGCCTCTACAAACAAACGGAAAACGGCACACTCAACAGTTTGACGAAAACCGGGATGATCTGCCTGAAATACCGGGATCCGGAGACCGACGGGTCTACGATGGCCAACGACTTCCCCGTATATCGCTATGCCGACGCGCTGCTCTATTATGCCGAGGCAATCTGCCGCAGGGACGGAAAACCGGATGGCACGGCTCTGGAAATGATCAACCGGATACACCGTCGGGCCTATGGTCTGAACCCGATGCAGCCCCATGCTTCGGATTACAAACTTGCGGATTATTCGACGCAAGAGTCTTTTATGGAGTTGCTGCTCAAGGAACGGGGATATGAAACCGTTTTCGAGGGGAAACGCTACTGTGACCTGAAACGATGCGGGAAACTGGCTGAATATGCCGTAAAGGCCGGTCGCATCACTTCGACCTCCGAAGTCGGGGACGCCGCCTACTGGTGGCCCATTCCAACGGACGAGTTCAATTACAATACTGCTCTTGATCCGGCTAAGGATCAAAATCCTGGATATTAAATATTTCGTATGATTATGAAACAAAAATTGATTTTTTCGATAGCCTCGTTATTGGCTGCCGTATCCTGTGCCGCTCCGTCGGCAGAACTCGCCGAAAGATGGTCTGAAGAGCGGGCGAATGCCTGGTATGCCTCGCACGAATGGCCGGTAGGGTTCAACTATGTTGCTGCGTCGGCAATCAATCAATTCGAAATGTGGCAGCGGGAGTCTTTCGACCCTCAGACCATAGAACAAGAAATGAACCTTGCCGAAGGCCTGGGATTCAATACGGTTCGCATTTTTCTGCATGACATGGTCTGGGAAGCTGATCCGGACGGTTTCAAACAGCGTATCGATCAGTTCCTTGGGATCTGCGACCGCCACGGGATCAAGGTTATTGTGACTTTTTTTACCAATGGGGGCCGTTTCAACAATCCTAAACTCGGCAAACAGCCGGAACCCATATCCGGCGTGCATAATTCGCAATGGATTCAAAGTCCCGGGGCGCAGTCCGTAAACGATCCTGCGACCTGGCCGCGGCTGAAAAAGTATGTGACGGACATTATGAACACATTCCGGGATGATGACCGTATTTTGTTCTGGTGCCTTTACAACGAGCCGGAAAATTTCAAGGAAGGGGCTCGGAGTCTGCCTTTGTTGCGTGAAGTTTTCCGCTGGGGACGTGAAGTCAACCCTTCGCAACCGCTTTCGTCTCCCGTTTGGCTCTGCCCCGGATATCATGGAACGCGAAGCAATTATCCGATTATCAGTTTCCTGGGCGAGAATTGCGATATTATGACCTTCCATTGCTATTATGAATCGGAAGAGATGGAGACATTCATTTCGTACATGAAGCAGTTCGACCGGCCGATTGTTTGTCAGGAATATATGGGACGGCCGCGTTCCACCTTCGAAGAGATCATGCCTATTCTCAAACGCGAGCATGTCGGAGCTATCAGTTGGGGCCTCACGGCCGGGAAATGCAATTTCCATCTGCAATGGTCCAGCAAGGCCGGAGATCCGGAACCCGAGATTTGGTTCCACGACATTTATCGTGCAGATGGGACCCCTTACGATCCCCGCGAAATTGATTTTATCCGATCCATGACACGTGATAAAAATATGAATGTCCAATAATTCTACAGTCATGAAATACAGTCGATTGATAAATAGAATTTTCTTTTCGGGCTTGCTTTTGGCATGGGGCGCATGTGCCAAACCGTCCGCCGATGAACATCCGAATCCTAAACCGGGGACAAATACGGATCCGGAGCCTGTGGATACGGAAATCACCTCGATTCAGGAGATCAATGCGGATGAAGGATTCCTCAATTCCCATGCGAACGAGTGGCAAAACAGCCTGCTCGAAATGAATTACCGATCGTTCATCACCCTGGAGAGTCCGCTCCTGTCGGCCGTAAATGCCCGTTATCCCCGTATCAAGAAGTTGAAGGATGGATCCTATCTGTTGATCTACCAACAAGGGTTGACGGCTCACGACGTGTACTATGCCCGCAGCAACAATCTGATCTCCTGGCAGAATGCCGAGGAGCAGCTTTTTGCAAAAACCGATATGAACCAGTATGAAAGCACGGTGTCGGACCGCGTACTCTTTTCGTCGGCCGATGCCATTGTGCTTGATAACGGGGATATTCTGGCCTTTGCCTCCTTTCGGCTCAACAAGGGATACCGGCTCAACCCGCTTAACAACGGGATCATGATGCGCCGCTCGACCGACAACGGCCGGACCTGGTCTCCGACGGAGGTCATCTACCGAGGTACGACCTGGGAACCCTCCGCCCTTCAATTGTCGAGCAAGGAGGTTCATCTCTATTTTACGGATGCCGATCCGCTTACCGGTAATTCGGGAACCTCATTGCTCCGCTCTACGGATCGGGGCGCAACCTGGACCGCCGTGGGTAAGATCATTCGTCAAAAAGCCGGGGTGGCGACCGACGGCTCCGGACAAACGATATTTACCGACCAGATGCCTGTGGCCATTCAACTGAACGGCTCGGAACGGATTGCCGTTGCATTCGAGTCTCGATTCGGGCGTACCGGAACCTCGGAAGATCGATATCATCTGGGCCTGGCTTACACGTCGGACAACTGGGCGGCAGGGCCTCCTGCCGGAGATGAGGACGGTCCTGCCGAACGTCAGAACAACCTGTTTCTGGATGAAGCCGCACCCTATCTGCGGCAGTTCCGTTCGGGAGAGACCCTCCTCTCCTGCAACATCAACAATATGTTCAACATGCGTCTCGGCGACTCCAAAGCCTGGGAGTTCGGCCAGCCGATGCAGGCTTTTCCGGGCCGGGGATCGTGGGGATCCGTCGAACTGATCGACAATCACACGCTCGTCGGTGTCTTTCCTGAGGCTTTCACTCAGACGATCGAGGGAACGCAGACGGATTGTGCCCGGATCCAACTGGCCAAATTCGTATTGAATCACCGCATCAATGCTTCGGAGTTCACCCCCGAGATCATCGGCAGCAGCAAGGGATGGGCACATGTACAGGATGCGCTCTTTATCGGCAGTGTCTCGGAAGCCCAGGCCGTATTCCGTTTTGCGTATGATGCCGAGAATCTGTATTGCCTTGCGGAGCGGCTGGACAAGAACCTCTCCGGGACCGACGGTCTGGAACTCATGATTCAGAGCGGAAATGCCACGGGAGATCCTTTGATCGTCACGATCACCCCAGATGCCGCAAGCGGTACGCTGGTATGCGGGAATCAGGACCTTCAGATGGGCGCAACCGTGCTCGGCACCTTCGATGAAACGGAAAACGACCGTGGATACGTCCTGGTTGTCGCCATCCCCCGCAGCAAGCTCAATACGACGATGGATCGCATCCTTTTCAACGCCGTATTGCACGATGCCGTCGGCGACGATACATTCTCGGGACTGACGTCTTCCAACTATGAAAAATGGCTGCCGGTAGAGCTCAAAGAGCCTTCCGAACCCCAACCCGAACCCGAACCGGGCGATAACGACAGCGGTCAGGGCCCCCAGTGGAACAATGGGGAAGAGATTAATCCGTGGAAATAAACGACTCAAAAATTCAAGTTCATGAAAACTCGTCATATTCTGACTATTTTCGCGCTGTCCTTCGTTTTTGGATCATGCTCAAATTACGAAGAGACCGATGCGGTTCCCGAATCTCTACAAGCGGAGTCTGTTATCGGCATATTGAATCCCCTGTCGCGGACTTCGTTGGATCTCTCCCGGAATGTCGTATGGAATTCCGGGGACAGGATTCGTATTTTCAGCGCGACCGTTCCTGAAGGGGCCGTTTACACGACGGCATCGGACAATACCCGCACCGGGATTTTTTTACCGGAGGACGAACAGACGGTTGTAAATGACGCGCTTCGCTATGCCGTTTATCCGGCCGATGCGGCGGCGTCCGGGACCCTTGAAGCGAGTTCGCTCACGGTCGATTTCTCGGCCTTGGCGGAGCAATCCTATAATTCGGCGCTTGGCGGAGGGACCGGCATTTCGGCATTGCCGATGGTTGCGAGATCGGAAGACAATGCCTTCTCGTTCCAGAATCTTTGTGGCGGCGTACAATTGCAGATTAACGACTATCAATCGCTTGGGATCAAGATCAAATCCGTGGTCATGACGGCCTCCGGAGGCGAACAGATCACGGGGCAGGCTTCGGTGGACCTCGAATCCGGTACGGTTACATTGGGATCGGGCGGCGATCATGCCTCCGTAACGGTGAATTGCGGTGACGGTGCCAATATCTCTTCCGGCGGGGACTTGACGAAAAATACGGGATTCGTCATTTTCCTTCCGGCTGCGACCTACGACGGTTTCGAGTTCGTCATTACCGATACCGAGGGCCGCTGTTATGAGATTGCAACCCGGCAGGCCGTAACCGTAACCGCCGGAGTCGTTTCACCTTTGAAACCACTGCTCTTAACGCTCTATTACGGTTCAGCAAACTGTTACCGGACGACAGGGGCCGGAGAAGTCGAAATAGACGTGACCCCCTATTACACGTTCGATGAAAAACTTACGCATGAGAATCTGAAATGCCTCAACAGTTCCGGAGCTGCAGTCGGACTCCCGGCCCGGTCTCGGATTATCTGGCAACAGCCTGCGACCGATGAATCCGGAGATGTGATTTCGACCCCTTCGCTTGACAATACGACACTCCGGGTCCCGACAACCGGGAAAAAGGGCAATGCCGTAGTTGCCGTATGCGATTCCGAGGGGACGATTCTCTGGTCGTATCACGTTTGGGTCAGTGATGCCGAAGACATCGCCTGGAAAAACGAGGCTTTGGGCAACTTCCACATGCTCGACCGGAATCTGGGTGCAACCTCTACCGCACAAAAAGATCCCAACTCCTACGGACTCTTTTATCAGTGGGGGCGTAAAGACCCGTTGGCTCGGAATCTGACGGCCCAGCGTCCCTCCGGAAGTCCTTATGAGAGTGAACCGAGCGCTCTGGAACAGGTTCTCGAAGCGACCGCCGAAACCGGGACCATCGCTTATGCTACGCAACATCCGGATACTCGCCTGCTTGCTGCCAACGACTGGCAGATTGCGGGCCGCATCAATGCCCTGTGGGGAAATGCGGACGGAACGATCGAGGAGGGAACGGGTGTCAAGACCGTTTTCGACCCGTGCCCTGCAGGATACCGCGTGCCGGAAGAGTTGGCCTATGCCGGTCTGACCGACAAGGACAAGGGAAACTGCAACAATCAATACGGACACATGTTCGATGTCGATGGAAGCGGAACGACTTCGTATTTCCCGACGACTGGCTATCTGGATAAGAATAAGGATGTCGTTAAATACCTGGAATATCGCGGTTATTTGTGGACCAATGTTCCCGGAGCAACGGGCTCCTACTATTTCTATTACAACAACGCCAATTTGAACCGGACCGGGATGGATCGGGCTGCCGGGTGCTCGATCCGCTGTATCAAGATCGAATAGGACTGAAATACGAACGAGAAAATGAACAACATGAAAAGAATTGCATGTGCGGTGCTGTCACTTTTTGTCTGTGGTACGATTCCAGCTCAGAACGGACCTGTGAAATTGTGGGAGGGAACCCTCGCCATTCCGGCTTATCGGGTGAATCCTCCCGAGAAAGCGCCTCTTTTTGAACGGGATTTTGCCTATCAACGTGCCAAACGTGGGGTTTATCCCTATGCGATGAATGACAATCCGACCGATATCAAGACCGATACCGTATATCGGGCCTTGTATCTTGAAAACGACTACCTGAAGGTTTGCGTGCTCCCCGACATCGGCGGACGGCTGTTTTACGCCACGGACAAGACGAACGGGTACGAGATCTTCTATCGTCAGCACGTTATCAAACCTGCGAATGTCGGAATGCTCGGGGCCTGGATTTCGGGCGGTGTCGAGTGGAACGTCTTCCATCATCACCGGGCGACCAGCCAGTATCCGATCGATTACAGGCTGGTAGACAACGGAGACGGTTCCAAGACGATCTGGGTCGGGGAGATTGAAAAGCGCCACCGCATGTCGTGGGCCATTGGCATGACGCTCTATCCCGACAGATCCTATATTGAAGTGAAGGGCCGTTTTTTCAACAACAGCCCCGATCGGAACTCCATGCTCCATTGGAACAACGTTGCGACACACGCCAATGAGAATTATCAGATCGTTTTCCCGGAAAACACCGAATTCGGGACCTTCCATCACAAAAACAGTTTCATGCGATGGCCTGTTCCCGATGCTCCGTATTGCGACAATCCGGACTACGTCGGCAAGGATGTCAGTTATTGGAAGAATCTTCCGGCGCTGATGGGCGGGTCGGTATTCGTATACGACCTTCAGGACGATTTCATCGCGGGTTACGACTATGGCCGGAATGCCGGAACGATGCTGGCCGGGAACCGCCATATCAACAAGGGTGGTAAATTCTGGACCTGGGGGCACATGAATTACGGTCATGCCTGGGATTGCGAGACCTTGACCGATGAGGACGGTCCCTACGTTGAGCTGATGACGGCGGCTTATTCGGACAACCAGCCCGATTACTGTTGGATCAACCCGTATGAGATGAAGGAGTTTACGGCCTATTGGTATGGCATTCGGGACCTGCAGCATGTGAATCGGGGCAATGAGAAGGCCACGGTCAACATGGAGATCAATCCCGACGGACGTCTGCATTTGGCTGCAAATGTTACTCAGATTCAACGGAATGCCCGGATCGTTGTGCGGCGAAACGGGAAGACGTTGTATGAAACGAAGGCCGATATTGCTCCGGACCGTCCCTTTGCCATCGACACCCAGGTGCCGGAAACGGAGGTTTCGGAACCTTCGGAGGTGACGATGTACCTGTACGATGCGGCTGGGAATGAACTGATCAGCTATCATCCGTACAAACTGGACCGGACGAAACCGCTGCCGGATCCGGTCACCCCGCTGAATCCGGACCCGAAGCGGGTTGCCAATACCGAAGAACTCTACTATCTCGGAATGCGGAACCTTCAGTTCCACAACGCCCATGTCGATCCCAACGACTACTTTTTCGAGGTGATACGCCGGGATCCGGGAGACGTACGGGCCAATACCCAGCTTGGCATATATTACCGCAAGCAGGGTGATTATGCCCAAGCCAAAAAATATCTTCGGAAAGCGCTCGAAAGGCAGACCGCCAATCAGACCCGGGTCAGCGACGGCGAATCGATGTACAATCTGGGGTTGGTCCTGAAGGCGGAAGGACGTTACGAGGATGCCGTCGATACGTTATACCGGGCGGCCTGGGATTATGAGTATGCCTCGGCGTCCTATTTCCAACTGGCGGAGATTTCGTCCATTTCGGGTGATCCGGTCCGGGCGATGCAGGAGGCACGGATGGCTGTCAACTACAACGGCATGAATCTGGATGCCAAAAATCTGCTGACGACCTTGTTGCGATACAGCGGCCGGTGTGAAGAGGCATCCGCACTTGCCGCCGAGGTGCTTTCGGTGGACCCGCTTAACTACTATGCCACCCATGAGCTGATGAAACTGGGGCAGAAGCCGAAAGAGGCCTTTGTCCGCTTGCTTCGGGATGAAAGCGAGTCCTATCTGGAACTCGGACTGTATTATTTGAACAATGGCTTTTACGAGGACGCGGCCGACATCCTGTCCGGCAACGAGGCGGTCTCCTCCTATCCGACCGTTGCCTATTACCGGGCGTTTTTGGCCGACAAAAAGGGCGATAAGGCGACGGCGAAGGCTCTGTTCGAAAGTGCGGAATCCGCCTCCGTGGATTATGTCTATCCGTTCCGGCTGGAGACCGTTGCGGTGTATGAAAAGGCGTTGGAGTATTTGCCGTCGAGTGCCCATACGTGGTATTATTTGGGCAATCTCTATTTCCAGAAACAACCGGCCCGGGCGATGGAATGTTGGGAAAAAGCGGTTGAGATCAAGCCCGATTTTGCCATGGCTCTGCGAAATCTCGGCTGGGGTTGCCGATTCTTCAAGGAGGATTATCCCGCCGCAATTGAGTGGTATCGGAAAGCCATCGATGCCGACCGGGACGGAAATGCCATCTTCCTGGCGGAGTGCGATGAAATCATGGAACTCATCAACGCCCCCTTGAAAGATCGCTACGAACTCTTTGCTGGACGGGAGCGACTCTATGAAAAACGTTATGATTCCGAGACGAAGGCCATTCGGCAGCGGATTCTTCACGGAGAGTACGAAGAGGTGCTTGAACCGCTGCTGACGCGATTCTACAGTCGCCGGGAGCATATTGAAGATCTGCACGATATTTATGTCGATGCCTGTATGCTTTCCGGATTTGCCGCCTGGAAGTCGGGTGATTATCCGAAAGGGCTTGAATATATGTTGATGGCCAACGAATATCCCGCGAATCATGGTTATGCGCATTTGGAATATTATGCGCGGGATGCCCAGGTCTATTACAATATCGGCATGGCCTATGAGAAGGTCGGGGATCCGGACAATGCCCGGAAATACTTTGAAATGGCGGCCCGGGTCGAAGTCAAGGATGCCGATTGCATCTACAACTATGAAAAGGGCCTTGCCATGAAGAAACTCGATCCGCAGGCCGATGTGAAAGCGATGTTCCGAGCGATTGTCCGCAACGGAGAAGCCGGTGTGACGGATTATGTACAACGTTTTTTCGAGAGTTTCGGTTATGGCGAGTATCCTCAGGATGTGAATTCGCGGGCCTATTATATGCAGGGAATCGGGTATAAGGCGCTTGGAAAGGATGCTAAAGCCAAGGAATGTTTCCGGAAAGCATTGGGCCAGCGTAACGACCACGTTTGGGCCAACTATTATCTTGGGAAAATTCAGTAAATTTGTCAAATCCCGGAGAGGAAATTTCCTCTCCGGAATCCCCTTGCTTATTTGCTTATGAACCGGTCTTTGTTTTTGCCGTTGGCGGCTTTTGTCCTTTTGCTGCCCTTTTCGATGGATGCTTCGGAAAAGGGCGCCGTGATGCCTGCACATGATTCGCATGCCGGGGAGGAACGGCACAGTGTGCTCGAACCCGTTTATGAATACATGCAACTGATTCCGGCCTCGTATCTTCAGACCGATCGGACCGCCATATATCCCCGGATCAAGAAGATGGCGGATGGTCGTTACATCCTCTTTTGTCAGGGGGGTCAGATCGCTTCCCGAATCTATTGCTATACGAGTGATGATCTGAAAAACTGGAGTAAGGGACGGCTGTTGTTTGAACCCCGAAAAATCGAGACGTCGAAAGGCTCCGACGTGCGTTGTTATTCGACGGCCGATGCCGTGGTCCTGGCCAATGGTGATCTGCTGGTAGCCTGTTCATTTCGGGCTTCGGCCGGATATAAATACGGCATCGGATGCGGAATTGCCCTGAAGCGCAGCCGGGATCACGGACGAACCTGGTCCGACGAGCAGGTGATCTTCGAAGGGACCAACTGGGAACCGTATCTGCTGCAGTTGCCGGATGGCCGTGTACAATGCTATTTTACCGATTGCCACCCGGCTACCCGCAACTCCGGGACATCGGTCATAACCTCTGTGGACAATGGCCATACCTGGGAGAATCATATGCGTGTTTGCCGCCAATACAAATACGACGACGAGGGCGTAGCGATTTTTACGGATCAGATGCCCTGTTTCCGACTCTTGAAAGACGGAACGACGCTTTTCGGATTCCTGGAGGCCCGGCTCGAACCGGAAGGTCCTTCCGGGAAGAGCGTTTATAAGATGTCGGTTGTCCGGAATCGGGGATTTGACTGGCAGCCTCTCGGAGAAACGAGTGCAGGACCTGCGGATCGTGAGACGAATGTAGTTGAAGGATGTGCCGGCTATGTGTCGGTTTTCCCGTCGGGTGAAACGCTTGTATCCTGTAATATCAATCGGATTTTCAGTTTGAAGATCGGAGACTGCGAGGGCCGTCGTTTCAACGGGCGGTCCTGGGATCTGGACTGGTTCCAGCCCTTTGCCGGAAAGGGATTTTGGGGAAGCCTGGAGCCTTTGGATGCTCATCGGGTTATTGGTGCGATGCATTGTGATGCCGGGATTCAACTTGGGGTGTTTTACCTCAATCATCGTATCGATGCGCCGCACGAGAACACCTTATCCGATGATAATGCACAGAACTGGTTGGAGCATCAATCGCTGTTTATCGGAGGGGATTCGCCGTCCTGTGCTTTCTTCCGGGCCAGCCATGATGATTCGTTTTTCTATCTGTATGTGGATTACAAGGCGTGTTCGGATGATTTCTCGATCGATATGAAGCTGGATGCGCTCTCGTTGAGGATCAAAGCGTCGGGATTGACCGGTTCGAAAGAGGGTGTCAAATGGGTTGAGGAGCCGCTTTCAGGGCCTGAAGACCCGAATCGGCACTTGAAAATAGCGATTCCCTTATCGCTGCTGGGGATTCATTCAGGAGATGAGCTCCGGTTCAATGCGGTTTTGCAGGATCAGGATGTACGGGATACTTTTACTTTCGCTGATCCGTCCGATTCGGATACATGGATGAGGATCCGATTGCGATAATCCGTTGTAGTTTCGGCCTTTCGGGAAGATGGAGCCGACCCTCCTCTGTTCTGTACTTGCGAACAACGACCGCTGCAGAAATCTGCTTCTGCGGCGGTCAATGTCTTCAAGATTGGAACTTTGGGCTTTTTCGGATCTTTTCGATGCCTTTTTCTGCATTTCGGACAAAATAAAAATCCCTGCAAACCGGTGTTTGCAGGGATTCGGGAGGTTTTTCACGCTACCCCCCCCCTCTTGGTGGAGAATACGATAACTGAACCGATATCGTAATAGCCAATATGTCAACGTGTTAATATTGTAAAATTTTTTAGATACACCGAATAGGCCACAACCTATTTTCGCTGTTTTCCCTTGTATCCACTTGGTTGTTACAAAGTTACGAAAAATTCCCGGATTTTGCAACCGAATTGGAAACGAACCTGCGGATTTTTTTATCGTTTTTGAGAATGTCATGACGTGTATAAATGTTTATAAATCAATATATTATATGCAACGGTTGGACCCGGTGCCCAATCTGATATTTTCAGCCCTTGTAACATTCCCGGAAGGTGACACGGGGGTTCAGTAGGGGATTCGGAAGTAGTCGAGCGTGGCTTAACGGTTATTTTGTGTTGGCGAGCATTAAAAGATCGTATTACTCATCAAGTTTTGGGTAATGATGTTTGTGTCGTTATCTGTAATAATAAT
>CALUKL010000136.1 GCA_944321195.1 uncultured Alistipes sp. | reverse complement strand
CCGGCGTGGGAGCCTGCAACCGCCTCTCCGGCACCTACAGGAGCGACGAGAAACGCTCGCTCAGGATCGGGCCGCTGGCCGCCACGCGCATGGCCTGCCCCGATCTGAAACGCGAACAGGCCTTCATCGAGGCGCTCGAATCGGCCACCCACTACGATATGGACGGCCCGATGCTGCTGATCCTCTCCGACGGCGAACTGCGCGCCGTCTTCCAGGCCAAGCCATAACACCTCGGGGCGCACGCAAGAGCGCCCCACACCGGGACCGCACCGGATTGCCGCACTACACTCCGAATCCTGCACCGATGCCCTCACACAAAAAGCCCTCCTCCCCGCTCGGGGAAGAGGGCTTCGTCATAGGCTCGCTCGCGCGATTATTTCAGATTCGGGTTCAGCTCGCCCCACTTGTCGATGGCGGGCAGCACTCCCATCCCGATCACCTCGTCACGCAGCTTGCAGAGGTGCTCGTAGCTCTCCTTGAGCTTCTTGTGCTCCTCGGGCGTGCCCTTCACATCCTTGTAACGTACACCGTCCTTCGTGATCTCGGTCTCCATGGCCATCAGGATGTGGTTGAACTCCCCGTTGTGGACATACGTCCCGGCCGGATACTCGAAGGGTTTGCCGCCCATGGCCGCAGCGATCATGCAGATCGAGACGTAGGCCGGGCTCTGGAACGACGAGCGGCCCCGCAGGTCGATGATGTGCTTGCCGCCCTGGATCACCCGCTGCTGCAGTTCGGCCCAGTCGGCCTCGGGCATCTGCGTGCCGATCAACTCCGACAGGGGCTTGCCGGCCACCAGCGTCGTCGAGGCGAAAACCGCCATCTGCTCGCCGTGACCGCCGTAGGTGCGGCAGTTGCGGACCTCGTCGGGCGAAATCTTGAAGTAACGGGCCAGTTCCGAACGCAGGCGCGTCGAGTCGAGCGCCGCCAGCGTCGTCACCTGCGAAGGCTTCAGCCCACTGTAGATCAGCGTAATCAGACCCGTAATGTCGGCCGGGTTGAAGATCACCACCACGTGTTTTACATCCGGGCAGTAGGCCTTGAGGTTCTTGCCGAACTCCTCGGCGATCTGCGCGTTGCCCTTCAGCAGGTCCTCGCGCGTCATGCCCGCCTTGCGCGCCGCACCGCCCGACGATACTACGTAGGCGGCACCCGTCAGCGCCTCCTTGATGTCGGTCGTCCAGGTGATGTTCACGCCCTCGAAGGCGCAGTGGTACAGCTCCTCGGCCACACCCTCCAGCGCCGGGCCGAACGGGTCGTACAGGCAAATGTTCGGCGTCAGGCGCATCATCAGTGCCGTCTGTGCCATGTTCGAGCCGATCATGCCGGCTGCACCCACGATCGTGAGTTTCTCGTTTGTCAGAAATTCCATAACGTTTATCTGTTTAAAAATTCCGTCTCTCTATTCGATCTCCCGACGGTTCCGCAGCGCCTGCGCAATCGTCAGTTCATCCACGTATTCCAGTTCGTCGCCGAAGCCGATACCCCGGGCAATCGCCGTGATCTTCAGGTCCGGATAGTGCCGCAGGCGGTTCATCAGGTAGAAGAGCGTCGTCTCCCCCTCCACCGAGGTCGAGATCGCCAGGATCACCTCCCGCACGCCCCCCGCCTCGATCCGCTCGCACAGCAGGTCGATCTTCAGGTCCGAGGGCGAAATGCCCTGCATGGGTGAAATCACACCCCCCAGCACATGATACAGCCCCCGGTACTGGCGCGTATTCTCGATCGACAGTACGTCGGCCACCTGCTCCACGACGCAGATCGTCGTGTGATCCCGTTCGGGGTCCGCACAGATCGGGCAGACCGCCTCGTCCGAGAGGTTGTTGCACCGCGTGCAATACTTCACCTCGTTGCGGAAGCGGTCGATGCTCTCCGTCATCGCGGCCACCGACTCCCGATCCATCCGCAGCAGGTGGATCGCCAGCCGCAACGCCGTGCGCCGCCCCACACCAGGGAGTTTCGACAA
This sequence comes from uncultured Alistipes sp., assembly GCA_944321195.1. Taxonomy (GTDB): domain Bacteria; phylum Bacteroidota; class Bacteroidia; order Bacteroidales; family Rikenellaceae; genus Alistipes. The sequence goes on along the minus strand of CALUKL010000136.1, from coordinate 3,041 downwards.
CTCCCCGACCACATCCTGCAAGAGCCGCGACATCTAAATCGTCTCGATGGTTTTCGACTCCAGCCACCCCTTCTTGCCGTCGGCAATGGTGATCTCGCACCAGTCGTCGAGCCGGTTCGTGATCTCGACCAGCGTTCCTTCGTGCAGCACGAAGAGGTCCGTGGCCGACTTGTCCGGGGAGCTCTTCACAGCCGTCGAGAGCGACATCACCACGGCCTGCGAATCGTCGAGCATCTCACGCCGCACACCCAGCGCGAACCACGTCGTCAGGATAAACAGCACAAAGGCGATCAGCGTTCCGTAGAAACCCGTCTTGCGCAACGACAAACGGCGTGCCAGCAGATAGGTCAGGAACAGCGACAGGGTGCAAACCAGCGCCGCCAGCGAGAAGAGGCTCCACGCCGTGCAGCTCATCGTATGGCGCACACCCCGCACCCACGTCGTCAGGAAAAACTCCGGGATCGCCTCGATGTTGTCCTTCGTGCGCGCCTCGGCAACCCCCAGGTTGTAACGGATGTCGTCGCTGCCCGGCGACAGGCGCAATGCCCGCCGGTAGTTGAGAATCGACTTGCCGAGGCGCCCCTCTTTGAAATAGGTATTGCCCAGGTTGTAGTAGAGTTTCACCGAACTCAACCCGAGGGCGCCAATCGCCTCGTAATACTCCGACGCGGTGTGGTAGTCGCCGTTGACATAGGCCGTATTGGCCAGATCCCACAACTGGGCGGGGGTCGCCTTGCCGACCGGCACCGGCGTTCCGTCCGTCGGATACGCCACGCTGTCCGCCTCCGCCGCCGTATCGGCCGTCATCTCCGGATCGGCCCCCTGAGCAAGCACCTCGCCGGCACCCCAGGCCAGAAGCAGTATCAAAAATAGTCGTTTCATAGTTCGATCACCGTTTGATTGCCGATTCGATCTGCGAAATCAGGTTCACACCCTCCGAGTAGACATCCCCCATCCGAGTCGACTCCACCGGCGAGTACTGCGCCTCGTCGCAGCGCGTGATGATATCCGTAAAGCGCTGCGAATCCTCCGTCGAGACGCCCCGCTTGTGCAACTCCTCGCGGACGTTCTCCTTCGTGAGGTTCGCCATCGGGATGTTGAACTTGTCGCTCATGTAGCCCCACAGCGCCCGCAGCATCTCTTCGTAGAAGGCATGGCGGTTCTGCTCCTCCATGTAGCGCTTGGCGACCCGGAAACGTTGTACGGCGACCTTGTTCGCCCGCTTGCCCCGCACCAGCGCCACGTTCTGCGACTCCCGGATCTGACGCCGAAGGCACACATAGGTCACCCCAAAATACACCAGGATCCCCGCCAGCACAATCCAGTACGTCGCACTGAAGAGGAACGGCACCGTAACCGAACGCAATTGCGCGCCGCCCAGCTTGATGAAGCGAATATCCTCGCCCAGCAGCCGCACCTCCTCCTTCGACATGCCGCGGCCCTGCATCACCACCGCATCGCCGCCTCCGCGGGCATCGGGCATGATCTCCAGCGACAACGGTTTCGAACGCAGCGTCATGTACTGCATCCGCTGCGGATCGAAGTAGGTAAACTCCACGGGCTCCACTTCATAGGTGCCCTCGGCCCGCGCAATGAAGGGATATTCGAACTGCCGATAGCCGGAGATCCCCGACGACGAAGCGTTGATCGACTCGGTGGTCTTCACGTTGTAGAGCTCGAACGACGTCGGGAGCTGCAGCTTCGGGGCCTGCACGAAGGTCAGGTTCCCACGACCCGAGATCTTCACCCGGATATTCGCCCCCGAATTGGCCGCCAGGCGCTCCTCCGGGAACTCCGTATCCATCGTGAAGGAACCGACGGCCCCCGAGAAACTGGCCGGAGCCCCATCCGGAAGCGGTTTGACCGTCACCGTCGTACGCTGGCTCTGCACCTTGCGCGGCACGTTCAGTACCTCGCGTCCCGTCCCGAAGAAGGGATCGGCGTTCCGGCTCTGGATCACCACCTGCGCCACGACCGTCATATCCACCGGATCGATCGTCAGCGTCCCGACCTGCTGCGGGTAGAGCAGGTAATCGAGCAGTACGCGCGTCTCGTAGACCTTGCCGTTGTAGGTCTCACGGTCCACGCGCGACGCATTCGGATCCGTGAGGTCCTGCGACCAGAAACCGTTGAACGACGGGGCCGATTCGGGAACGATATTCACATACGGAACCCGCGTATAGAGTTTGAAGGTCACGTGAAGCGGCTCGTTCTTGTAGAGCGACGTGCGCGACACGACGGCCCGCAGCAAAATATCATCCTTGCCGATCTGGTGCTGAGCCTCGGAGCGGCCCCCGTCTCCGGCACCCCGGCCCTGCGACGGCTGTTGCTGCTGGCGTCCTCCGTCACCCTCGTCCACCACCTCGATCGGAAGCGGCTGCGTCCGGTAGACCTTGCCGTCGACCTTCACCGTCGCGGCTCCGATCGTCACCGTACCCGCCGCCTGCGGCAGCAGCACGAACGTATAGGTGTGGCTCACGCTCTTGGTCATCGACCCGTTGATGATCTGGATCGACGACCCCGTGGATTCCGCAGGACCGGCCAGCACGTCGAAACCCTCGAACGTCGGAGCCTCGAACGTCTCCCGGTCCGGCTTGGCATTGAGTGCAAACTCCACGCGGAAGGCCCCGCCCAGGGAGACCGTCAGCGGGGAGTTGGCCTCGAAGGTGACCTCCTCGTCGGCAAAGGCCGGGAAGACCACCAGTGCGAAGAGTGCCGCCAGCGATAATTTCGCAAAGAAAGCTTTCATTGAATCAAAGCGATAGGTCCGTTCATCAGGCTTCCGAAACCCGGTCCGCAACCATGACGGATCCCGAGCCGGAAAACCCGAAAAAGTATTGTCATGCCCCTTGCCGACCGCCGCGAAGGGCCCCCGGAAACCCGGAGACCCCGCTTACGGCCGCAAGTCCGAAAATACAACGCAAAGCGTTGCCGTTTAGTATCTCCGAAGGGCGGATTTTCAATGCTTGAAATCGGCAAAGAAGTCGTTGCCCTTGTCGTCGACGATGATGAATGCCGGGAAGTTCTCCACGTAGATCTTC
>CALUKL010000135.1 GCA_944321195.1 uncultured Alistipes sp. | reverse complement strand
CCCCGCCCTGCATCTTCTCGCGGATGTAGTTCGGATTGAAGATCGTCGTGCGGCTCTCGACGCCGATCGCCTCCTTGAGTTCCTGCATCCGCACGCGGTTGCGATTGCGGTAGTCGCTCAGGTAGGCGTCGGGTTCCCGCCCCGTGACGTTGCGCACGGCGAGTTTCATGCCGCCCATGAATTCGTAGACATGGTCGAGGCTCAGTGCGCCCCACGTATTGCTCTGGCGGGGTTGCACGACGGCGTCGGTGTTGGTCAGCGCCGCTTCGAGGGCATATTGCTGCACCTGCTCCCAAGCCTTTTCGCTGCCATAGTAGGCCCCCATGTTCTGCAGGTAAACCGCTGCGATCTCCGAGGAGCTTTCCCAACGGTCGCCGCTCTGGATCATGCCGGTAATGCCCGTGCCATAGTTGCCGTTGACGCCGCCGAAAACCCGATAGGTCGACACTTCGCGAGCTTCACGCGGTGAGAGGCCCTTGTCGATAAGTGCCTGCTCGGCATCGACGACACCCTTCGCTACATAGTTCTCATAGTGGCTGTCCTTTGCTGCTGCGGCCATTTCGACGGCCCGCGAGATAAGGAACAGCCGCGAAGCCGCCAGGTCGCGCAGCTGCCCGCTGGTCTGCACGACGACGTCGATACGCGGGCGGCCCAGCTCCTCGGAGGGGATGAGCCGCAGGTCGCTCACCCGTCCGAAAACATCGCGGACGGGCTCGACGCCCAGCATGTAGAGCACCTGCGCGAGGGTCGCCCCTTCGGTCTCGATGAACTCGCCGCTCCAGAGCGTGTAGCTCACCTTGCGGGGCAGCGAATCGTGGTGACGTTCGCGGTACATGCGGATGGTCTCGTCGGCCAGCTCCTTACCGCGCTCCCATGCTTGTTCGCTCGGCGTTGCCTCGGCGTTCACGGCGTAAAGGTTGCGGCCTGTGGGCAGCGTGTTGGGGTTGGCAACGGGATCGCCGCCCGGCGAAGGAGCCGTATAACCGCCGTTCAGGGCATTGACCAGCGACGAGAGTTCCGTTTCGGGGCTCTGCTCCAATGCCCGCCGGTAGTTGCCGACGTTGCGGATCGTGCGTTCGAGTTCGGTTACCACCCGGGCAAATTCGCGCTCTTCTTTCGAATACTCCTTTCCGAGGCCCATCATGGCGGCCATCGCATCGGCCGACATGGCTGCGGGTTTCTCCTCTGCCTGCCCGGTGTTTGCGGGCCGTTTGCCGATCTTCGGGATCCATGAAGGGTGTTTCGAAGCCCCCTTGCCCGACTTGGGAATGCCGGCCGGATGCTGCATCGGCGCACCCGAAGAGGCCAGCGCCATCATCCGTGCCATCATGTCCTGCGGAGCGGAGAGCGACTGCTGGATTTCGCGGGCCTTCTCCAATTCCGCGGCCGAGATGCCGGCCGTCGAGCAGATGAAAGCATCGGTCGGCTGCTGCGCTCCGCTCAAAAGGCGTCCGACCAGTTTGCGGGCCGGTTCGAGGTAGCGGCGCGTGAAGAGCGTGCGGTGTTTTTCAAGTCCGGCATCCGCCCGGCCGCGGAATTTGTCGAGCGCCAGCAGCGAATAGGCAATCGGTTCGGTGGACATGGCGAAGACGCTGCTGCGGATGCGTTCCGGCGAATAGGGCCGGCCCATCGTATAGAGCTCGCCGGTGATTTTCTCCGCTGCAAGCTCTTCGGCAAAGGACTCGATGCGGGCGATCTCCGCCTCGGTATAGGGTTCGGTCAGCAACGAATCAAGCCGCAGTTCGCGGTGGATACCCAGTTCGACGGTCAGCCGCTTGACGCGCAGCGCCGCGGCCCGTGTATCGGGCTGTCCGTCGGCGTAGAGCAGGTCGTTGTAGGCCTGGATCGCCGTGTTCAGGTCGCGATAGATGCCGCGCACGCCGCTCTCCATGAACGGAGGGGTCAGATATGACTGTAACGTGGCATAGGCGCGGCGCTTGGCAATGACGCCCTCGCCGACGTTGCCGATCGAGTAGATATAGAGGTGCGGTGTGGACCCGACCAGCGCATCGGGCCAGTCGCTGCCGCTCAAGGCCACCTGTTTGCGGGGCGTGAATTCCAGGCTGCCGTGCGTGCCGAAATGGACGATGGCATCGGCCCGGAAGGCGTAACGGGCCCAAAGATAGGAGGCAATGTAGGCGTGCGGTGGTGCGGCATCGGTGCCGTGGACAATGGCGAAGTCATCGTCGCCCGCCCCGGCGGCCAGCTGCGGCAGCAGCACGATGTTGCCCAGTTCGATGCGCGGCAGCGCCAGCCGCCCGGTGTCATCGAACAGATAGCTGCCCGGGAATTCGCCGTCGAGAGCCCGGACCTCCTCCATCAGTGCGGGGCGGACAGCCTCGGAAGTCCAGGCAGCATACTCCTCGGAGGAGATGAGCGCCGGTTGGCCGTTTTTCAGGAATTCGGCCTTGGCGCCGTGGGCATAGGCGTTGAACAGGGCGCCCTGCCGCTGGATGAGTGCCGCCAGGGCTTCGGGCGTCGCGGGGAGATGCTCTACGCGGTAACCTTCGCCGCGGAGCCGCACGAGCAGGTTGTAGAGCGAAGGCACGACCTCCATACCGGAGGCCGTCAGGACATGCTGCCCGGGGCCCTTGTAGTAGTAGATTGCTATGCGTTTATCGCTGTTGGGTTTGCGTTGCAGGGCAATATGGCGGTTCACCGTCTCGACGAACCGCTCCCGCCGTTCGGGAATGGCATGAACCTGTTGCAGCCCTTCGCCGTCGAGGCGATGCCCGAACAGCACCTGGGACCGGATCGCGCCGTCGATCTCGGGCATCACGACACTCTGCGACAGGAAACCGCCGTTCATGCCCATCTTGTCGGCCTCCCATTCGTCGACCAGCCGATTGACGTTGAGCGGTGCAAAGAGCGGAATGTTTTGGCGGGTCAGGTACTCCACGATGGCATCGCCCAGGCGTCCGTGCGCCATATTGATGACGGCCGACGGACGGATCGAGTCGGCCTGTCCGTTCCGGATTGCGGCCGACAGGTTGCGGAGGGGGTAGACCCTGTTGCCGGTTTGCTCCAACGCCGCGATCAGATCGGTCGGCTCGCCCATCTGTCCCGTCACAATCACCCGCGGAGCATCCGGTTTCAGCAGGCCGTGCTGCGACAGGAAGGTTTCGTAAGCCTCCACGCTGTCGAAATCCAGCTCTTCCGCCTCGGGATCCGAGGGATCGGCATGGTAGAACTGCTTCAGGTCGCGCACCACGGGCTGCTCGGGCTCGTCCGTGTCCAGTCGCTTGCCGTCGACCGTGCGGCGCAGGCAGGTGAGCAGGTTGCGGTAGTTCTTCCGACCGCCGCCGTTCAGGTAGCCCTTGACGGCCGCCAGCGTCGCAGAGTCCGCCGAGACGATCTCGTTGGCAGGATTGGTCGCCATGGTCGTGACAACGGTAAGCCCCCGGTCGGCTGCATGCTGTAGCGCGGCCCGCTCTTCGGCCGTGATGCGGAGACCCATGCCATTCATCAGCACCACGTCGTAACGCCCCAATCGGCCGAACTCTGACGGTTCGACCGAAGCAAGGCGGATTTTCGGATGGTCATTGGCTCGGGCGATCTGGCCGAGCGTTGTGGCCTGGTAATTTACAAAAGCGATGTGCGTGGCCGAGAACCAGCGATTCCAGACCATAATGCCCGTTACGACGGCAAGCAGGAGCACGCCTGCCCAGATCATTGGTATCTTCTGTTTCATTTTTTATTTGCTCTTGAAAAATTGTTCGATATTCAGCGAAAGGCCCACCGAACAGGTCGTACCGATGGTCGTGGGCGAATTGCTGTAATAGTAGTCGGGCCGGTAGTTGAAGAGGTTGTCGACGGCCAGCGTGAGGCCCATCCCACGCCACAGATGTTGCGTAAGGCTCAATTTCCAGATCGTATAGCCCGGATAGGTCTGCCGCACGGTCTCCTCGTAGGAGGTCAGTTCGGTATAGACGTCGCATGTGACGGCAGACAGCCAGCGTCCCGACAGCGACACGTTCAGACCGTAGTTCTTCCACTGCTTGTCATACGCCAGGCGCGCCGTGGCCGCATGGGGACGGGTCGAGGAGAGGAGGGGCTCTCCCCGCTCGATCATCTCGTGCGTGTAGGCATACGACACGCGCCACGAGATGCCGCACGCATATCGTCCCGACGCATTGGCCTCGGCTCCGGCCACCTGCAGGGGTGACATGTTCGTGTAGACCTGTCCGGCCAACTCCTGGTTCCAGACCGTGGTGATGCGGTTGTCCACCAGATTGTAAAATCCCGTTACGGTGAAATTGTGCTGTCCCGCCATGTATTCGGCCGAGAGCGAGAAGTTGTGGCTCGTCTCGGCTTTCAGTTCCGGATTTCCGTAAATCATGAAGATATTGCCCATGTAGAAGTCCATGTACATCTCCTTGAGGGTCGGCGCACGGAATCCTCCGGCGTAGGAGGCCCGGAGCGAGCAGTTTTCGACCTTGTACATCACGCCGAGCATCGGCGAAAGATGCGAGAGGCTTGCCGCCGAAAAATGGTCGAAGCGCAGGCCCGCAATGAGGTTGAACCTCCGGTGCGGGTTCCAGTCGAACTGTGCGAAGGCATCGGCCGTATGCTGCGTATGGCTGCCGTTGTCCGTAAACTGGTAGGACATCAGGTAGTCACGCATGTAGTCGCCGCCGACGGTAAGGATGTGTTTCCCGGAGAAGGTATGGTTGTAGAGCGTGCGCAGGGTGTGCTGCACGTTGCTGTAGTCGCGCACGTCGCGCGACGTGGGGACCAGATAGTCGCTCTTGTCGTACTGGTCGAAGGCCTAGGAGAGTTCCAGATCATCGGACGGCGTAATGGCCCAGTTGCCCTTCAATCCACCCGAGAAGCTTCGGTAGCGGTCCCTGATACTCTCCGATGCGTCGCGCTCGCGAAAGAAGTACCCAGCCCGTGCGGTCAGTTTCAATTCGTCGGAGGCCGTGAATACGAGCCGTTCCTTGACATTGAGCGACGAATTGCCGTAGATGGTGCTGTAATCGCCGACCTCGGCGTTGTTGGTTCCTTTCGACAAATCGATGGCATCGATCGAGGTATACTGCACGTTGGTCATCGAGTTGAACCGGCCCTGATTGAACCCGACCGAGCCGCCGTAACGTTGCTCGTTGTGGGCGCCGTAGCGGCCGTTCAGGTTGACCGACCACGGCTCCCGGGATTCACGGCTGATGATGTTCACCACACCTCCGATGGCATTCGACCCGTAGAGCGACGAAGCGGCCCCCTTGACGATCTC
>CALUKL010000134.1 GCA_944321195.1 uncultured Alistipes sp. | reverse complement strand
GATGGGTTGTTCGCCCGGATTATCGGGAAAATCAGCGCACTTACAATCCTACAATACATTAACTACAAAAACAACAAGCCCATTGGAAGAGTCAAGTATGCGCTGACTTAATTCCGCCAACGGGTTAAGAATAAATCTTATTTTCTCAAAAATAAAAGAAAATTTTTTGAGATAAGTTATATAAATTGTGAAAGTCTTGTTAAAGAAGTTTTTCAGCGATCCGCTCGGCCAGGAAGGTCATCAGCGGCAATCCGTTGCAGTGCGACAGCGACGTGATGCCCCGGTGGTCGGTGAAGAAGAGTTCGTCGATCCGACGGTTTCCCACCCCCGCAAAGAGACCTTCATGATCCGCCGTTCCGTTGAACAGCCCGCCGCGGGCCGCGCCTGCGGAGGGCGCCCCCCGGAGCTCTCCGATCCCGAACGGCTCTTCGCGGTACTCCAGCCCGGCGGCCTGCACGGCCCGCCGGGTGATGGCCCGCTCGACACTTTCGGGTCCCGGTGCCGCCAGCACCGTGCGCCCCACGATGGCGAAGAGCGGGGCATCCTCGGCCTCGTGGAAAATCCCCGCGGCGTCGCAGCGTATGGCCACCTCGGCTCCGGCCCGTTCTGCGACCCGGCGGGCCCAGGCCGCCGCAGCCTCCCGAACCGAGGTCGGAGCGGAGGTGAAGGGATTTTCGTAATGTACCGTCACGGCTGCGGGCTGCACGCTCCGGTAGGCATAGCCGTCGTAGAGCGATATGCCGGCGGGCAGGAGCCGCTCTTCGCCGTCGGGCCGCAGTTCGATGCGGACGAATCCCGATACGGCGGTCGGATAGTGCTCCTTTTCGGCAAGGAGTTCGATCCGGGTGCGCAGCGCCCCGGGCGAGGGGGTGTAGGGGCGTCCGAACCACTCGCGCGACGCGGCGTCGAGCACCGCGGCGTGCTCCGCGACGTGGAGGGCCCGGCCGCGGGCCACATGTACCGTCTGGTAGAGGTAGAGGTCTGTCACAGCAGGAAGATTTTCAACAGCAGCTCGCGCAGCAGCTCGCCGTCCGAGGCGCCGCCCGAACCCATTCCCTTGCTCTTGGCGTCGTATTCGCGCAGCAGCCCCAGCACCTGAAAGACCTTGCGGTTGTCCCACAGTGCGGCGTTCTGCTTGATCTCCCCGAGGATGAAGGTGTTGCTCTTGCGCAGGATGCGCATCAGCTCCTGGTCCGGCGGAAAGGGCTGGTTCCGGCGCCGCGCGAGCCAGCGCAGGTAGTTCACGACGAACAGGTCCCGGAACTGGTTGAACAGGGCCATGACGGTCACCAGCAGCGGATTGTCCTTCGGGTTGCGGGCGAAGTGGTCGGCGATCATCAGGGCCCGCGCCATGTCGCGCGTGACGACCGCCTTGCAGAGCTCGAAGTTGTTGAAATCCTTCGAGATGCCGATATTGGCCTCGATGTCGCGGTCGGTGATGCGCCGCGTGCCTTCGGGCAGCGAGACGGTGAGTTTCTGCAGTTCGTTGGCGATCTTCGAGATGTCGGTCCCGAGGTGGTCGGTAAGCATCGCGAGCGCCTTGGGGTCGATCTCCAGCCCGCGGCGGCGGATGAACTGCTGCAACCACGCCGCGATCTCGTAGTCGCGCGGCCGCACCGATTCGAGGACCGCGCCGTTGGCCGCACACCCCTTGTAGAGGGCCGAACGCTTGTCGACATTCTTCTCCTTGTGGCAGATGACGAGGATCGTCGTGGGGGAGGGTTTCTGCGTGTAGAGCGAGAGTTTGTCGAGGTTCCTGAGCTGCTGGGCCTCCTTGACGATGACCACCTGGTACTGGCCCATCATGGGCATCTGGCGGCAGAGGTTCACGACCTGCCCCGCATCCGAATCGCGGCCGTAGACGGTGATCTGGTTGAAGGCCCGGGCGGCCTCGTCGAGGATCGACGCGGCGAGCTGTTCGGCCACAGCGTCGATGAAGTACCCCTCCTCGCCCATCAGCAGGTAGATGCCGGCGAACCTGCGGGCGGCGATTTCGCCCGTGAGCCGTTCGTACTCGGCGACCGAGTCCTTGAATTTCAACGTGCCTTTGGCCATGTCAGACGATCTCTTTGGTGATTCGCAACACGTTTTCGGTCCCGGAGGTCAGGCGGTAGCGGTCGTCGATCCTCCGGCCGACGAGCCAGACGATGTCGTCGCCCGACAACAGCACGAACTGCCGCTGTTTTTCGGGCAGCGAGACCTTGGCGTCGATCAGGAAGTCGCTGACCTTCTTGCGGCCGGTCATGCCGAAGGGGATGAACCAGTCGCCCTCCCTCCAGCGGCGCAGCGTCAGCGGGAACTGCAGGCGGTCGGCATCGACCTGGGCGATCTGCTCCGGGACGCCGAAATTCTTGATCGTGTCGATGTCGCAGTATTCGAAGTAGAGGACGGCATTTCCGCAATAGCTGCGCGAGGCGCCCTTTTCGACGGTCGTCAGACAGTCGTCCTCGGGGGCGATCGGCGCCACGAGGATCCTGCCGCGGTCGGTCACCGCCACGTGGTCACGGGCATAGAAGCGGCGTCCGGAGGCTCCCTGCCCGAGGGCGCGGCACAGGGCGTCGATCACGTCGCCCTTGAATCCGTAGGCCGAACTGAGGAGCTCGTAGATCACGAACTCCTGCGGGAAGGCCGGGTCGATGCGGTCGAGATGGATCGTGTCGATCCCCTCCGCGGAGGTCACCGCAAGGTCGCGGATGCGCTCGATGCCGTGGTTGATGAAGAGCTGGGCGTCGGTCAGCCGCGCGAGGTTGCGGCACATCAGGCTCGTGAACTTGGGGTTGATCTCGCGGATGCGCGGAATCAGCCCCAGGCGGATCTTGTTGCGCAGGTATTTGGTCGAGCGGTTCGACGAATCCTCGCGGTAGGGGATGTGGTTCGCGGCGGCGTATTCGAGGATCTCGCGGCGCGAAGCGAACAACAGCGGCCGGATGATCTTCCCCACCTGGGTGGAGATGCCCGTCAGGCCGCGCAGCCCGGTTCCGC
>CALUKL010000133.1 GCA_944321195.1 uncultured Alistipes sp. | reverse complement strand
CGACGACTGCAGCCACGTGCGGATGAAGTTGACGCCGTTGGCCGACAGCTTCGGAAGCAGGTAGTCGTACGTGTATTTCGGGTTCTTGCCCGGACGCGGGTCCCGGTTGATGTTTTCCCCGATGCCGCGGATCTTCTTCCCGGTGTCGAAATTCAGCGTCCAACGCCCCGCTTCGGTGATGAAGCCGTCGTGCTCCGACGCCTCCACTGTAAAGCGCAGACTCTTTGAGCGCGAGGAACCTTTCCGCGATTTCAACTGCACGTCCACTTCGACCTGGCCAACAACTACGGCCCCGATTACGGAACGGCCGAGGAGAACTTCGGACGCTTGATGGACCACGCTTTCCGGCCTTACCGCGACGAACTCTTCATCTCCTCGAAGGCCGGCTACGACATGTGGCCGGGGCCCTACGGAAACTGGGGGTCGCGCAAGTACCTCATGGCCAGTCTTGACCAGACGCTCCGGCGAACGGATTCGCGTCGATCCCGAATCGATGGTTGTCTACACGGCGCTGGAGTAGGCTTTGCCTCCGGGTCTACCGGACGAATGTCCCCGTGTAACGGGCCGTATTTCCGCAGCCGTCGCGGACCGTGAGGTCGATCGCGTGCTTGCGGCGGGTGGCCGGCGTGTCGAAGCGGTGCGCCAGCGTCCCCTTCATCGGGAAACGGTCGCACGGAACCCACTCGCCGTCGATGCGGAGCGTCCAGGCCGCAATCCCCGAAAAGTTGTCCGAGACGCGGAACCGCAACGCCTCCGCTTCCGCAAGGTTCGCCCCTTCGGTGAAGAGCGGCCGGATCGCAGGTGCCAGCGTGTCGGCCACGACGACCAGATCGCCCGTCGTGCGGGTGACGGCCGTGACGGCACCGTTCGAGTAGCTTCCTCCGACGTGATAGAGTCCGCCCTTGCGGCCGCGACCGGCCAGTACGGTGCGGAGCTGCAACTTCCGGGGCACCTGCGTGCGGATTGTCACGAGCGCCGGAGTCCGCAGCGGGGTTGTCGCCTCGAGGAACCGGTAGGCCGGGGAGAGCACGACGACGCCCGATCCGCCTTGAGGCGTGTCGAGACGTTCGGGATGCAGGAAGAGCGGTTCGTAGAGCGATCCCTGCTGGATGCGGATTTCGGCTTCGGAATCGGCCCTCACGACGGAATTCCGACCCGGAAAGAGCGCCACGGCAGCCGAATCGGCCGTGGCGTGGAACTCCTCCCCGCGGCCTTCGATCGAAAACTCCAGTGACGAGCTGTTTCCGCAGTCATCTTCGGCCTCGATCCGGATGCGATGGCGGTCACCTGCCGCCGTGCGGATTACGCCGCGCTCCTCCATTACCGGATAGAACAGATCGGGGGCTCCGGCCAGTTGGGCCAGACGGACCACCTCGTTGCGCGAGCCGATTTTGAGGGCGTAGCAGCTCACGGCGTCGCTGCAGCGCGACAAATCGTGCGTGAAGCCGTCCATGCGGTACTCGAAGTAGGGCTTTCCGTCGAGGCTGGCCGTGATGCGCCACACCCCGAAAGTGTTATAGACGCCGTTGCGGCGGTCTGAAACCTCAACCACGAAGTAGCCCTTGCGCCCTACGCCGACGGGTTCGTTGCGGGTCAGACGGTAGTGACCCCCGGCGTCGCGCACCACGGCGTAGCTCTCCGGCGTACTGCGAACCGGAACGCCGCCCACGGTGTCGATCTCGAAGTAGTGGACCCGCATGATGCGGGGCGGAAGGTTGTCCGAGGGGCGGATGACCCCTTCGCGGACGACGTTGTAGAGCCGTTGCGTCGGGGTGTCGCGGATCTCGAAGTGCAGGTGCGGGCCACCTGACGAACCGCTGTTGCCCGAGTAGCCGATCACGTCGCCCTGCTTCACGGGCCAGACATCGGGCTCAAACCAGAGGCTGACGCCGTTCGAGCGGCGGGCATAACGCTCCGTGCGGACATGTTCCTCGATGTCGTCGCGGAAACGTTGCAGGTGGCCGTAGACGGCCGTCGTGCCGTTGCGCAGCGTGAGGTAGATGGCGCGACCGTAGCCGCCGCCCGAGACCGAGAGACGCGAGACATAACCGTCGGCCACGGCGACGAGCGGACGACCCACTTCGCCGTCGGTCTTGATGTCCACTCCGGCATGGAAGTGCCCGGGGCGCAGTTCGCCGAAATTGGCCGAGTAGAGCCTTGACTCCTGGAGGATCGGGTAGATATAGTCGTCAGGATCGAGCCGCTGGGCCGGAGCCTCGGCCCAAGGGACCAGCAGCAGGAAAAGGGTCAGAATTCGTCGCATGAGTCCGTATCTTTGACGAGGGACGAGGCCGTATCCAGTACCGCCTCGTAGTCGTATCCGAGCGAAAGCCCGTATCGGATGAGTTTGGTTTTCAGTTCGTAGGGCGTGGCGTATTTCACCGTCCGGGCCTTGCGGGCAAGCTGTTGTGCGAGGCGTTCGCCCATTGCCTGCCGGTCGGCCTGCGCCAGTGCCGCATCGATCACCTCGCGGCGGATTGCCTTGCGCTGGAGTGCCGTGCGGATCTTGTACTCGCCCCATCCGCTCAGCCGCAGCTTTTCGCGCACGAAAGCCTCGGCATAGCGGGCATCGTCGATGAACCGCTCGCGCACGAGCCGTGCCAGCACCCCCTCGGCGTCTTTTTCCGAGAGCCCCCAGCCGCGCATCAGACGCCGGGCGTCGCTCTCCGACTTTTCGGCCCGGGCGCACAGCCGCATCAGCGACGCAAGGGCCTGTTCGGGCGTTTTGGTGCGTTTTTCGCGTTTTTTCGTTACTTCCGTCGGCTGCATGTGATCCGGTCTTTATCGAAAAGGTCCTTGTAGACGATCGTATCGGTGTATCCCTCCCCGGCGAGCATTTCGCGCATCGCCTCCGCCGCGTGTTCGTAGATCTCGAACCAGAGCCGCCCCCCGGGCCGCAGCATCCGCCGCCCGGCGCGTGCGATGGCGCGGTAGAAGCACAGCGGATCGTCGTCCGGGACGAACAGCGCCACGGCCGGTTCGTGGTCGCGGACGTTGGGGTGCATCGCCGCGCGGTCGCTTGCCGGGACATAGGGCGGGTTCGAGACGATGAGGTCGAATTTTTCGGGGAATTGCGCCTCCAGACCGTTGAGGGCATCGGCCCGTCGGAGCGTCACACGGGCGCCCAGCCTTCGGAAATTCTCCTCCGCCACGGCCAGCGCCTCGTCCGCGATCTCTGCGGCGAAAACCTCCGCTTCGGGGAGTTCCAGCGCCAGCGAGGCCGCAATGCAGCCGCTGCCGGTTCCTACGTCCAGAATGCGGATGGTGCCGGGGGCTTCTCCGGCCTGCTGAGACGGGGCGCTTTGTGCGTCGCGTTCGCTGTGCACGATGCGGTCGACCAGCTCCTCGGTCTCGGGGCGCGGGATCAGCACCCCTTCGCGTACCGCAAACCGGCGTCCGTAGAATTCGGCCGTCCCGACGACGTATTGCAGCGGAACCCCGCCTGCCAGCCGTTCGGCATCCTGCTCCAGCCCTTCGATCCGAAGCTCGGCTCCGGGATCGGTCAGCAGCGCCGAGACCGGAATCCCGGCCCGTTCGCTTACCAGCACACGGGCGATGGCCCGGGCTTCGCGCGGGTCGTAGAGCGGTGAAAGCCGTTCGGTGAGCGAGTCGATGGTTTCGCGGCAGGTCATTTCAGGGCGGCAGGCATTTGGCGGATCGGGAAGGTCTCTGGACCGGAAGAGTACGTCATCGCTTCATCAGGTCGGCCAGGGCGATGGCTACGGCGGCCTCGACGACCACCGCACCCCGCAGCGCCACACAGGCGTCGTGGCGTCCGCGGATCTCCAGCGCTTCGACCCGTCCGGTTGTGAGGTTATAGGTCTCCTGCGGGCGGGAGATGCTCGGCGTGGGCTTCAGCGCCGCACGCACCACCACCTCGTTGCCGTTCGTGATGCCGCCGTTGATTCCTCCGGCGTGGTTCGTCCGGGTATGCCCTTCGGCGTCGACGATCGGGTCGTTGTTCTCCGACCCTCGCATCCGGCTTCCGGCGAACCCGCTTCCGAACTCCACCCCCTTGACCGCCGGGATCGAGAAGAGCAGATGGGCCACACAACTCTCGACCGAATCGAAGAAGGGCTCGCCGAGCCCCGCGGGAACCCCTTCGACACGGCATTCGACCACGCCGCCCACCGAGTCGCGGTCGGCGGCGGCCGCGCGTACCACCTCGTCGAAGCGCGCCGGGTCGGTGCAGCCGCCGATCTCCGTGAGGCGCGTCGTGAAGCGCACCCTCTCGGGCAGCATCTTCTTGGCCACGACCCCTGCGGCGACCAGCGCCACGGTCAGCCGGGCCGAAAAATGGCCTCCGCCGCGCGGGTCGTTGCAGCCGTCGAACTTCCGGTAGGCCACCCAGTCGGCGTGCGACGGGCGGAAATGGCGCTCGACATTGGCATAGTCCTGCGAGCGGGTATTCGTATTGGCGAACGTCACGGTCAGCGGCGCGCCGGTCGTGCGGCCGTTCCAGATTCCCGAGACGATCGTCGGCTGGTCGGGTTCGCGGCGCGGGGTCGTGCCCGCGGCCCCGCTGCGGCGGCGCGCCAGGTCGGCCTCGAAATCGGCCTCTGCGAGCGGAATGCCCGCCGGAACGCCGTCCATCGTGATGCCGACCTGCGGCCCGTGCGACTCGCCCCAGATGGCGAGCCGGAAATTTACTCCGTATTGATTCATCGTCGATTCGTTTTCGTACCCCTTTACACCCGGACATGCTCCAGATCCTCGAAGAATCTCGGATAACTCTTGGCGACGCTCTCCGCCCCTTCGATCTCCACGGCCCCGTCCGCACGCAGCGCCGCCACGGCCAGCGACATCGCCATGCGGTGGTCGCCGTGGCTCCGGGTTCGGGCGGCGTGGATCGCTCCGCCGCGGATCCGCATCACGTCCTCCTCCGAGGTGTCGACCTCGATGCCCAGTTTGCCGTACTCCTCGCGGATCGCCTCGGCGCGGTTGCACTCCTTGTACTCCAGGCGCGACGTGCCGCGGATCGTGCTCACCCCGTCGGCCGCGGCCGCCAGCGCCGCCAGCGCCGGGAAGAGGTCGGGGCAGTTCGTGGCATCGAATTCGAAGCCCTGCAGCGGGCGGTGGACCGCCGTGACGGCATCCGGTTCGTTGATCACCGCGGCACCGGCCCGCACGAGGGCCGTGCAGATGGCCGTGTCGGCCTGTTTCGAGAGCGTCGAGACGTTGCGAACGGTGATCTCCCCGGCCGTGGCGCCCGCCACCAGCAGCATCGCCGCAGCGCTCCAGTCGCCCTCGATGCTGAAGTAGGTGGCGCCGTAGTGCTGGCGCCCCGGGATGTAGAACTCCTCGTAGTCGCGTTGGTTGATCTCGATGCCGAAGCGTTCGGCCGTGTCGAGCGTCATGTCCAGATAGGGGGTCGAGACGGCGTTGCGCACGTGCAGCGTGGTGTCGCTTTCGGCCCGCGGCAGCGAGAGCAGCAGCCCCGTGATGAATTGCGACGAGACCGAACCGTCGACTTCGACCTCTCCGCCGTGGATCGGCCCGCACACCTCGATGGGCAGGAACCCGCCGTTGTCGCGCACCGTGACGCCCAACTGCCGCAGCGGGTCGAGCATCATCGTCATCGGGCGCTTGAGCAGCGACCCGCGGCCTTCGATGGCGATGGGTGTCGGGCAGAGCGAGGCCACGGGGGTGAACAGCCGTGTCGAGAGCCCCGATTCCCCGACGTCGAGGCGGTTGCCCCGGGGATTCAGCCCTCCCTTGATCGAGAGCGACGTGGGGTCGACCTGTTCGACCCGGGCGCCGAGCGTCTCAATGCAGCGCAGCGCCGAACGGGTGTCGTCGCAGAACTCCAGATTGCGCAGCACCGTGGGCTCTTCCGAGAGCAGGGCTGCCGCCAGGGCACGCTGTGCATAACTTTTCGAGCAGGGCGGCGTCAGCGTGCCTTTGACGCGGCCCGGTGGAACCGTTTTGTCCATATTTCCTAACCTAAACCAGACTTTTTTACGCCTTCCGGGTATCGTCGCCGGCGTTTTGGCGCATCTCCTCGCCCTTGCGGTTCTTCATCTCCTGGGTCAGCTGGTGGCTCTTCTTGAGTTCGAAGTGCTGTCCGAGGTAGACCTTGCGCACCATGGGGTCGGCAGCCAGCTCCTCGGCCGTACCGGTCTTGAGTATCTTGCCCTCGTAGAGCAGGTAGGTGCGGTCGGTGATGGCCAGCGTCTCGTCGACGTTGTGGTCGGTGATGATCACGCCGATGTTCTTGTGCTTGAGCGTCGCCACGATCGACTGTATGTCCTCCACGGCGATGGGGTCCACGCCTGCGAAGGGTTCGTCCAGCAGGATGAACGCCGGGTTGATGGCCACGGCGCGGGCGATCTCGGTCCGGCGGCGCTCGCCGCCCGAGAGCTGGATCCCGAGGCTCTTGCGGACCTTCTGGAGCCGGAACTCCTCGATCAGCGCCTCGACACGTTCGGCCTGGTACTCTTTCGAGTAGTCGGTCATCTCCAGCACCGCGCGGATGTTGTCCTCGACCGACAGGCGGCGGAATACCGACGCCTCCTGCGCCAGATAACCCACACCCAACTGGGCCCGGCGGTAGACCGGCAGCCCGGTCAGTTCGCTCACCTGCCCCTGGTCGCTCTCTAGGAAGATCCGCCCCTCGTTGGGCTTGATCAGGCCGACGATCATGTAGAAGGTGGTGGTTTTGCCCGCGCCGTTGGGGCCGAGCAGCCCGACGATCTCGCCCTGGTTTACGTCGATCGACACATGGTCGACCACCGTCCGGGACTTGTATTTCTTGACCAGTTCGCTGGTGTAAAGGCGCATGATGTACAGTATAAAATTTTCACAAAGTTATGCTTTTTTCCGAAAAGTTTTTTATCTTTACGTTGAATTTTCTTTTAATGCATACAAACGGCGAAATGAAACAGTTCGATTCTTCTCTCTTGCATGACAAACTGAAAGAGTATTTCGGTTTCTCGTCATTCAAGGGGAATCAGGAGGCGGTGATCCGCAATGTGCTGGAGGGCAGGGATACCTTCGTGCTGATGCCTACGGGCGGGGGCAAATCGTTGTGCTACCAGCTGCCGGCTCTCCTGATGGACGGAGTGGCGATCGTCATTTCGCCGCTCATCGCCCTGATGAAGAATCAGGTCGACGCCATGCGCACCTTCTCGGCCGAGTCGGGCATCGCGCACTTCCTGAATTCGTCGCTCAACAAGACCGCCGTGGCGCAGGTTCGCCAGGATGTGCTCGACGGCAAGACCAAACTGCTCTATTTCGCCCCCGAATCGCTTACCAAGGAGGACAACGTCGCCTTCCTGCGCAAGATCAAGATCTCGTTCTATGCCATCGACGAGGCCCACTGCATCTCGGAATGGGGCCACGACTTCCGGCCCGAGTACCGCCGCATCCGCCCGATCATCAACGAAATCGGGCAGGCCCCGCTGATCGCCCTCACGGCCACGGCAACCCCCAAGGTGCAGATGGATATCCAGAAGAACCTCGGCATGTCCGACGCTTCGGTCTTCAAGTCGTCGTTCAACCGCCCGAACCTCTACTACGAGATCCGTGCCAAGCACAACGTCGACCACGACATCATCCGTTTCATCAAGCAGAACGAGGGTAAGAGCGGCATCGTCTATTGCCTGAGCCGCAAGAAGGTCGAGGAGCTGACCGAACTCCTGATTGCCAACGGTATCCGCGCCCGGGCCTACCATGCCGGTATGGACGCCGCGACACGTGCCGCCAACCAGGACGATTTCCTCATGGAGCGCGTCGAGGTGATCGTCGCCACGATCGCTTTCGGAATGGGCATCGACAAGCCCGACGTGCGCTACGTGATCCACTACGACATCCCGAAGTCGCTCGAAGGATATTACCAGGAGACCGGGCGCGCCGGACGCGACGGCGGAGAGGGCTATTGCCTGGCCTTTTATAGTTATAAGGATATTCAGAAACTCGAAAAGTTCATGCAGGGGAAACCCGTTGCCGAACAGGAGATCGGGAAGCTGCTCCTGCTCGAAACCGTCTCCTATGCCGAGAGCTCGATGTGCCGCCGCAAAACCCTGCTGCACTATTTCGGCGAGGAGTACACCGAGGACAACTGCGGAAACTGCGACAACTGCCGCAACCCCAAACCCAAGGTCGATGCGCGTGCAGCCTTGAAAATGGCCCTGGAGGCCCTGCGCGACATCGGCGACAAGTTCAAGGTCGACTACCTGATCAACGTGCTCGTGGGCAAGAATACAGCCCTCATCAAGAGCTACGGACACAATACCTCGAAATGGTTCGGAGCCGGGGCCGAGCACGATGCCCGCTTCTGGGGCGCCGTGTTGCGGCAGGCGCTGATCCTCGGGCTGATCGACAAGAACATCGAAAACTACGGACTCATCTCCATCAACAAGAAGGGCGAAAACTACATCGCCATGCCTTACCCCGTGACGGTGACCCTCGACCACGACTACGACGAGGAGGAGAAGGAGGCCGAGGCCGTGGCGCCGATGGGCAAGGGCGGGGCGGCCGACGAGGAGCTCTTCGCCATGCTCAAGGACCTGCGCAAGAAGGTAGCCAAACAGCACGGACTGCCTCCGTTCGTGATCTTCCAGGACCCCTCGCTCGAAGATATGGCCATGCAGTACCCGATCACGCTCGAAGAGATGCAAAACATCACGGGCGTGGGTGTGGGCAAGGCCCGCAAATTCGGCGAGGAGTTTATCAAGCTCATCAAGGCCTATGTCGAGGAGAAGGAGATCATCCGTCCGCAGGACATGGTCGTCAAGGGTGTCGCGAGCAAGTCCGGCAACAAGATCTTCATCATCCAGTCCATCGACCGCAAGATGGATTTCGAGGACATTGCGCGTGCCAAGGACCTCGATTTCGACGAGTTGCTGACCGAGATCGAAGCCATCGTCAATGCTGGCACGAAACTCGACATTTCCTACTACTTGAAGGAGTTCATGGACGAGGACAAGATCGAGGACATCTACCTCTATTTCAAGGAGGATGCCGAGAGCGACTCGCTCGATGCCGCCATTGAGGAGCTGGGCGCCGACTATACCGAGGAGGAGATCCGTTTGGTCCGCATCAAGTTCATCTGCGAGCAGGGTAACTGACCCGGGGCCTCCGAGAGGGGCCGAAGGAAGGAACGAACCGATGGGACCGAAGGGGGCGACCGAGGGGCCGAAGAACCGGAGGGGGCGAACCGAGGGGCCGAAGAAGGCGAACCGGGACCGGGGACAAGCCGGAGAGCCGAACGGGAGAGCTGAACGGGAGAGCTGAACGGGAGAGAATGCCGGGTCGACACCCGGACCGGAATCCCGAGGGAATCCGGGTGCTGAATAGAATAACCTAAACATCTGCGCCTATGAACAAAAAGACTTTTACCCTTGCTGTAATTTTTTTGGTGTTGACGTTGGTGTGGCTCGGGCTTAATGTCTATTGGAAGGTTACACACTCCAATTGTGTGCATGTCATTGATTTCATCATCGGCATTATGTTCGTGGCCGCGGCTGCCGGAATGGTCTACAACGAATTCCACAAAAAGAAACGCAGGCACCTCGACGAGGTGGACAAACATCAAATTCCGTAGACGATGCGTACGATCGACCGTGTGATGGCCGTATTGGCCGTAGTTTTCTTTTTCGGCGCCGTGATTTCGGGCTGGCGGGTCTCCGTCGCCGAGGGGCAGAATCTGTGGTATCTCCCTTTGTTGCTGGCGTTGGCTTCGGGGGCGATGACCTTCGGAGCTTTGCACCATCGTATCCGTAAAACCGCTGAAAAGGAGAAGTGATTATGAAAATCAGTTTCATGCAGGTGGTGCGTCTGGTCGGCATGGTGCTGGCCATCGCCGGAATCATCTATGCACTGGAATTCATGGAGCGCGGCATTGCCGTCTGGTTCTGGGTGCTGTTGTTGGGGATCGGATTCGTGGGACTGCTCTGGACGTTCCGTCTCACGCAGCGCCGGATGGCCCGCGAGGAGCGCGCACGGCAGCGCAGTGAGAAGAAAAAACGCGGACGCCGCACGAGGAAATGACGGAGGTTCGAGCCAAAAAGGCCCTGGGTCAGCACTTTCTGACCGACCTGAACATCGCGCGCAAGATTGCTGACGCCCTGTCGGGCGGAACATCCGAAGCGCCCGCTGCCGTATTGGAGGTGGGGTGCGGGATGGGTGTGCTGACGCAGTTCCTGCTGCGGCGCGGCGACATGGTGACCTGGGGAGCCGAGATCGACGCCGAGAGCGTCGAATACCTCCATGCCCACTATCCGGAATTCACGCCCCGGCTGATCGAGGGCGATTTTCTGAAACTGGATTTGCGGGAACGCTTCCCCGAGGGGGTGCGCATCATCGGCAATTTCCCCTACAACATCTCGTCGCAAATCTTCTTCAAGGTGCTGGAAAACCGCGACCTCGTTCCCGAATGCGTGGGGATGATCCAG
>CALUKL010000132.1 GCA_944321195.1 uncultured Alistipes sp. | reverse complement strand
GTCGTGGCTGATGATCGGGTTGGCCGAGTAGTGCCATATCACCTCGTTCGAGCCCGCGGGGCGATCCTCCCGCGGCATGTCCGGAAGCGCCGGACCCACGATTGTTCAGCTGATTCATTGTTTGCGGTATTTTGGTTCTTGTCTCTGTTGCGGTATGCCGGGATTCCGGGTCTGTGGGCTTTCCGGCCCTTCGGGTCCGAAAAGTTGCCCAAAAGTAGGCAAAATCTCGAAGATTTACAACGCCTTGAGGCCGGAAGTGCTAAAATTCACACTTTCGGCCTCAAGGGGGCCCTTTTCCGCTTGAAACCGGCCGGAGGGGCTTCGGCCGGGCGTTGCGGGTCTTTTCGAGAGCGGGAACGGCGCGGGGATTGTCCTGCCGGGCGGGTGGACCGGGAGGGTGCGGACTAATTTCCGGAAGGATGGGTCTCCCGGATTTTTTTCCGAAGGTTCCGTTTGCAGCGCTGGCGGAATTCGAACAGCAGGCGTTTGAGCACGCCCCAGAACTGGAGGGTCGCCGGATCGGAGTGCACAAGTTCGGCATACCGGTCGAGAATGCGGAGATAGGCAGGGGCCGGGCAGGAGAGGCGCCGCAGGTTGTCCAGGCGCCGGCGTTTGGACAACCTGCGGTGAAACGACATGCGGTTGGTGTCGAGCAGTTCGAAACGATAACCCTGGTCCGCGGGACGGTAGAGGATGTTGCCGATATTCAGGTCTTCGTGGAAGATCCCGGCGTTGTGGACGCGGAACAGAAACTCCGCGAAGGCGTCCAGAATCCGCGCATCTCCGGGGACTTCGGCATACCGTTCCGTGACCGGCCGCATGGGCTTTCCGCCGGACCATACCGAAACGAAATAGCTGTCGCTCAGGAATCCCCGGCGGCGAATATCGATGGCGGCGACCATTTCCGGGGTATCGATGCCGAGTTTGAGCAGCCGCCCGGCGTGGAGGTAGGCTCGCATGGCCTTGCTTCGCCGCAGCGTTCCGTAGATCAGCCGGTTGACGGGAGAGGGTCGGCCGTAGCGCTTGACGACGAGCCTCACCCCTTCCGTTTCGAAGCATTTGATCGTATTGCGCCCTTCGTGGAGTGTCGTGCCGTGCCGCTCGAACCAGCCGGGATCGGCGAGTTGTCGGAGCCAGGGCTCCAGTCCGGCATATTTCAGATTGACGACTATTTTCATGTGGGATTCGGTTTTCGGCAAAGGTAGGTGAAAAAGACGTTTGGCGGTTTGTCGATCTTTCTCCGAATCTCTCCCGATCGGATGTTGTCGGCGCTTTCGGGCTTCGGCGCCGGGCGTCCGCGTCCGGTTCCGGATTTTTTTTTGAAGGTTTCGTGCAGTCTGTATTCTTCTTGTGATTCACAACTGTTTTCCTTTTTATTCGGGATTTTCAGAGGATAGTATTTTGTTTCGAAAGCAAATAAATTATTTTTTATTTCGTTTTATTTTGTTTTTGTCGGAAGTGTCCCTATATTTGTCGCACCTAATTCACCGATCTATGAACAATGCGTATGATGTCATCATCATCGGCGGCGGAGCGACCGGAGCCGGCATGGCCCGTGACTGCTCGCTGCGTGGGATCCGGGCGCTGCTGCTCGAACGCTCCGATATCTCCACCGGGGCGACGGGCCGCAACCACGGCCTGCTCCACAGCGGAGCCCGTTACGCCGTGACGGACCGCGAATCGGCCGAAGAGTGCATCCGTGAAAACATGATCCTGCGGAAAATTGCCTCCCATTGTGTCGAGGAGACCGACGGGCTGTTTATTTCGCTCCCGGAAGACGGGTTGGAGTACCAGTCCGTTTTCGTGGAAGCCTGCCGCCGGGCGGGGATTCGCGCCGACGTGATCGACCCCAAGGAGGCCCTGCGGCTGGAACCGTCGGCCAATCCGACGCTGATCGGCGCCGTGCGGGTTCCGGACGGCGCCGTGGACCCCTTCCGGCTTACGGCGTCGAACATCCTCGATGCCCGGACCCACGGCGCCGAGATCCGCACCTATACCGAAGTCGTGGAGCTGCTCCGCGAACAGGACCGCATTGTCGGCGTCAGGGCCTACGACCACCGGAACCGTTGCGAACTGAAGTTTTATGCGCAGGTGGTCGTCAATGCGGGCGGCATCTGGGGCCACGGCATCGCCGCAAAGGTCGGCATCACGGTCAACATGCTCCCGGCCAAGGGTGCGCTGCTGATCTTCGGCCACCGGGTGAACAACCTCGTGCTGAACCGCTGCCGCAAGCCTGCCGATGCCGACATCCTGGTGCCGGGCGACACGATCTCGCTCATCGGTACCACGTCGAGCAAGGTCCCCTACGAGGAGATCGACCGCATGATCATCACGCCCGACGAAGTGGACCTGCTGCTGCGCGAGGGCGAGAAGCTGGCGCCGTCGCTGGCCACGACGCGCATCCTGCGGGCCTATGCCGGGGTGCGGCCGCTGGTGGCTTCGGACGACGACCCGAGCGGCCGGACGGTGAGCCGCGGGATCGTGCTGCTGGACCACGCCACACGCGACGGCATGGAGGGATTTATCACCATCACGGGCGGCAAGCTGATGACCTACCGCCTGATGGCCGAGTGGGCCACGGACCTCGTCTGCCGGAAGATCGGCAACCCGGAGCGGTGCCGCACGGCGGAGATTCCCCTGCCGGGTTCGACGGAGGACCGCCGGGAGGTCGAGAGGAAGATCCGCAACAAACCCATCGCCCAGCGCCGTTCGTCGATCTCGCGGCACGGCGACCAGGCGGTGAAGATCGACAGCCGGACGTCGATCCAGAACAGTCTGGTGTGCGAATGCGAGGAGGTCTCGATCGGTGAGGTGGAGTACGCGCTGGAGAACCTTGCGGTGAACAACCTGGTGGACCTGCGGCGCCGCACGCGCGTCGGGATGGGCACCTGCCAGGGCGAGTTGTGCGCCTGCCGGGCCGCGGGGCTCATGGGCCGCAGGGACCCGGTCTGCGCGCGGAAGGCGAAGGCCGATCTGGTGTCGTTCCTGAACGAGCGCTGGAAGGGCATGGCCCCGATTGCCTGGGGCGACACGCTGCGTGAAAGCGAGTACATGACGTGGGTTTACGAGAGCGTGTGCGGATTGTCGGACGAAGCAAAAACAGCATCGGAATGAGATTCGATACAGTCATCATCGGAGGCGGACTGGCCGGCATGACGTGCGGCATCCGCCTGGCGGAAGCGGGACAGCGCTGCGCGATTGTCTCGCAGGGTCAGAGTGCGATCCACTTCTCGTCGGGGTCGTTCGATCTGCTGGGGAGCCTGCCCGACGGCACTCCCGTAACGGACCCGGTGGCGGGGATTGCCGTCCTGGAGAAGATCGCCCCGTCGCACCCTTACTCCAGGGTCGGGGCGGAGCGCTGCGCGCGTTATGCGCAGGAGGCTGCGGAGCTGCTGCGCGGGGCCGGGATCCGGGTTGCGGGCGACAGCCGCCGCAACCACTTCCGGATTACGCCCATGGGCAAGGCCAGGGCCACGTGGCTGACCATCGACGGCTATCTGACGACCGATGAAGTGGACCGGCTTCCCTTCAGGACGGTGTGCATCGTCAACGTGGAGGGATTTCTGGATTTCTACCCGGAGTTCATCGCCGAGGAGTTCCGCAAACTCGGCATCGAGTGCCGTTTCGGGAGCTTCAACCATCCGGATCTGGAGCAGATCCGCAAGAACCCGAGCGAGATGCGTTCGGCGAACATTGCCCGGGTCTTCGACCGGGAGGCCAATCTGGAGGCCCTGGCCGAGGAGTTGCGGCGACTGGCTCCGACGTGCGATGCGCTGATCCTTCCGGCGTTGATCGGCCTTGTGCGCAACGATTCGCTGGAGTTCCTGCGCTCGCGGGCCGGGCATCCGATCTACCTGCTGCCGACCCTTCCGCCGTCGATTCCGGGCATCCGGGCCCAGCAGGCCCTGCAGCACCGTTTCCGGGCGCTGGGCGGCGAATATTTCCTGGGCGACAGCGTCGTGTCGGCCGAGCCGGAGGGCTCCCGCGTGGAGCGTATCTTCACGGCCAACCACGGCAATATTCCCTTCGAGGCCGCGCATTTCGTGCTGGCGACGGGCAGTTTCTTCAGCAAGGGGCTGCAGGCGACTCCCGACCGGATCGTGGAGCCGGTCTTCGGGGCCGATACGGAGTATGTGGCCAATCGCGCGGAGTGGTACACGCTGCGTTTCTTCGACCGGCAGGCCTATCAGGCCTTCGGCATGAAGACCGACTCCTCGCTGCGAGTTTTGAAGGAGGGGAAAGTGCTCGAAAACCTGTATTGTGCGGGAGCGGGGCTTGCAGGCTTCCATCCGGTGCAGGAGGGTTGCGGTGCGGGCGTCTCGATGCTTTCGGCCCTCCTCGTGGCGGAAAACATTTCGAGAATTGAGAATGGAGAATTGAAGATTGAAAATTAGGGAAAACAGGCGGACCGAAGGCTTCTTCTTTCCACAGTCGGAAAGGCCTTTCCCATAAAGCCCCTGCCTGAGGCGGGGGTTTGGGGGTGGGTCAGATTTGAATGCGCGGCCCGTGGCCGCGAGCAACGGCGGCCGAAAGCATAATAAAAATGATGATATGTTAAATAGCAATCAATCATGAATATCCAGCAGAACAGCGTCAGCGAGAATAATTTCGAGCAGTGCATCAAATGTACGATCTGCACGGTGTACTGCCCGGTGGCTGCGGCGAATCCGGACTACCCGGGTCCGAAACAGGCGGGTCCGGACGGTGAGCGTCTGCGGCTCAAACAGCCCGATTTCTTCGACAACGCCCTGAAATACTGCATGAACTGCAAACGTTGCGAGGTGGCGTGCCCGTCGAACGTGCGTATCGGCGACATCATCCAGGCGGCGCGCATCAAGTACGGGCCGCAGCACAACACGTCGCTGCGCAACTTCGTGCTGGCCAATACGGACCTCGTGGGGACGCTGGCCTCGCCCTTTGCGCCGATCGTCAATACGGCCGTGAAGCTGAAACCCGTCCGCTTCATGATGGACAAGGTGATGGCGATCGATCACCGTCGCGTTTTCCCGAAGTATGCGTACGGGACCTTCACGTCGTGGTACCGCAAGCACGCTGCGGCGGCACAGGAGGCCTTCCCGAAGCAGGTGGCCTACTTCCACGGCTGCTACGTGAACTACAACAACCCGCAACTGGGCAAGGACCTGCTGCGGATCATGAACGCCCTGGGCTACGGTGTGCAACTGCTCGACAAGGAGAAGTGCTGCGGCGTGGCGCTGATCTCGAACGGGCTCTACAAGCAGGCGCGGCGTCAGGCCGCGACGAACCTGCAGTCGATCCGCACGTCGGTGAAGGGCCGCGACCTGGACCTGATCACCACCTCGTCAACCTGCACCTTCACGCTGCGCGACGAGTATCCCCACCTGCTCGGACTGGAAAACGACGACGTGCGCGACCGCATCGAGCTGGCCACGCGCTACCTCTACCGGTTGATCCAGTCGGGCAAGGCCCGGTTGAAGTTCAAGGAGACTGCCCCGCTGCGCGTGGCCTACCACACGCCGTGCCACATGGAGAAGATGGGCTGGAGCTACTATTCGATCGAGCTGCTGCGGATGATTCCGGGCGTGGAGGTCACGGTGCTCGATTCGCAGTGCTGCGGCATCGGGGGAACCTACGGATTCAAGAAGGAGAACTACGGGGTTTCGCAGGCCATCGGAGCTCCGCTGTTCCGCCAGATCGAGGAGTCGGGGGCCGACATCGTGGCCACGGACTGCGAGACCTGCAAATGGCAGATCGAGATGTCGACCTCGAAGCCCTGCGAACACCCGCTGCACATCCTGGCTTCGCGACTGGCGTAGCGGCGGGGCCGTTCCGGGGAACGGAATCGGACCTACCCTGCTTGCCGAAGAACCTGCTCGACGAGCTGAAGAACCGGGGCCTCGCGGACGACGCTCTTCAACATCAATACGCTGGAGTGGGACCAGGAGCTGCCGGACCTCTTCGCCTTCTGATCCGTGCGGAGGGCGTGAAATGCGAAAAACCGGGAGGTGCCAGACCTTCCGGTTTTTTCGTGGGGTGTGCGATTTTTGGGCGGTGTGTGGAATGGGAAATGGCGGATCGGAATTCCCTGTTTTCCATTTTCAATTTTCCACTTTCAGGACCTGTTCGACCCAGGCGCGGACCTCGGCATCGCCCGCCCGGTTCAACAGCCGTCCCGGCCGCCACGCAGCCTGGGGATAGGCCTTTTTCAAGGCTGCGGCGCTGTTCGAGATTCCGCTGCCGCCCGACGTGGCAAAGGGAATGACGGTCTTCCCGCCCAGGTCGTAACGGTCGAGGAAGGTCTCGACGATGCGCGGAGCGAGGTCCCACCAGATGGGATACCCGACGAAAATCACCTCATAACGGGTCATGTCGATTTTCTCCCCGCCGATCTCGGGCCGGGCCTTCGGGTCGTTCATCTCCCGCGAGCTGCGCGAGCGTTTGTCGGTCCAGTCGAGGTCGGCCGCCGTGTAGGGTTCGGCCGGGGTGATGGCGTAAAGTGTCCCACCCGTAGCGGCGGCCACCTTTTCGGCGATGCGGGCGGTCGTGCCGGTTGCCGAAAAACAGGCGACGAGGATCCTGGGATTCGGTTGTGTGCTGTTCATGGTCTGATTGGGTTGTGCGCAGGCTGCGGCTGCCATGAAGAGGGCCGACACGCCTGCCAGAACGAGTTTATACATGGGTGTCCGTCTTTATTTTGAGAGTTGGTCGTAGGCTTCGTCGGTGACGGGTTCGAGCCACTCGTTTGCGGTGTTCTCCCCGGGGATTTCGAAGGCGAGGTGTGCGAACCAGGAGTCGGCGGCGGCACCGTGCCAGTGCTTGACGCCCGCCGGAATGTGGATCACCGTTCCGGGGAGGATTTCCACGGCGGGTTTCCCCTCCTCCTGATACCAGCCGCGCCCGGCCACGCCGATGAGCATCTGTCCGCCGCCGCTGGAGGCGCGGTGGATGTGCCAGTTGTTGCGGCAGCGGGGTTCGAACGTCACGTTGGAGACGTTCACCTGTTCGCGGGAGATCGGCGCGAGGTAGCTTTGCCCGATGAAATATTGCGCATAGGCGGTGTTGGGCTCGCCGATGGGGAAGATCATTTCGCGCTGGAAGGCAGCCCGGGCATCCTCGCCGGGGGTGTCTTCGGCCCATACCTCCTTGGCCAGACGGAACGCCGCCCAAGCCTTGGGCCACCCGGCATAGAAACCGATATGGGTAATGATTTCGGCGATCTCGGTGCGGGTGATTCCGTTTTTGCGGGCCGATTGGAGGTGGAATACGAGCGAGTTGTCTGTGATGCCTTGACTGATAAGAGAGGTAATCGTTACCAAGCTTCGGTCACGAAGACCGAGCTTGTCGGTGCGGCTCCAGACCTCGCCGAAGAGAACGTCGTCGTTCAACTCCGCGAATTTCGGGGCGAATTCGCCCAACTGGTCGCGCCCGGCTGTCTGTACGATTTTTTCCTGTGCCATAACATTGAGTGTTAAAATGCCGAATAATGAAAATAAAAGGATGCTTTTCATAACCGTTTACTGTATGAAATTATTGATTTTGTTGGCAGGATTGAGCGGCGTCTGGTCCGACAATACCAGCGATTTGACCATGTGCAGCGTTCCCTGCTTGTATCTCTGGAAATGCTCCGAGGCGATGTGCTTCTCGTAAGCTTCACGGCTTGCGTATGTTTCAAGAATTGTCACCTTGCAGGGATTCTCCTTTTCGCTGACGGCGTACATCGTCAATACGCCCGGTTCGGTACGCAGGGAGACTTCGCCCACCTCGGTCGCGTATTCCATATACTCGTCGAGGTACTGCGGGTAAACCTCTACTTTCGACAGCCGCACGATACCGTCGGCGGTCATCGGCTCCTTGGCGCACATTCCCGGCTGTTTGTCCAAGTTCAGGCATTTGCCGATAATCTCTCCGGTGGCGATATAGGAATAGGTCGGGAACTCGAACAGCACGGGTTTCAGCTTCGTATAGTCGAGTTTGCCGTTGCTGTCGAGCACATCGGGAGCGGCATAGGTATTGGCAATCGAGCAGATGAAGTTGTCGAAGCCTTCGGTCTCGTAGATCTCCACCACGTCACACTCCATCGTCAGCGGCGAAATATCGATTACGGGTGTGCCGTTCTCTCCCCAATGATATTCGAATACTTTCGATTTATCGACCGACGCGCCGCTCACGCTGCCCACATAGTCGGCTTTGGGCAACATTTCGCGGCTGACGAGGTTGATGGATAGTTTTTTGGAATCCTTTATCCCCTGATTGGTATGATGGCTTTTGCTCATGCTCACGAGAATCCGGTCGTGACCGATGATCCCCGTATGCCCTACCACGAGCCAATTGACCCTCCCTTCGACCTCCGCACCGACCACTGTCAGCGGTTTCGGGTAGAGAGCCGGAAAGTTTCCGAGATTCACTTTTTCCATATGCGTTGTATTTTGCTGGTGGTCGGCATGCTCACTCCGCGTCGGGCCGCATGAAAACAGAACGGAGAGGGCCAGCATGCAGGCCGTCGATTTTATCAAGCCTTCGTGTCTTTTCATTCCTTTGATGTCTCCGGTTTTCCGTATGACAAAGGTACCGCATTCGGTGCAAAACGGCGTAACGATATATGGGTAATTCTTACCATTTTTACTGATGAAGGGGATGTTCCGTATCGCACGGGCCGTTTCGGAAGTCGGGATGCACCTTCCGGAGAGCCCCCCTCCTCCCACGCTTCGATCTGCCGCTCCGGGACGGGATTCCGGTCTGCGGGTACGGTTTCTCCGGAATAGCATAATCGACGGACTGAAATGTTGGATTCGTCGGACTTTTTGCGTATATTTGTTCTCCTCAAATCCAGCCCATGAACGTCCAGATATTCGACATAATGCCCGTCTCGTGGCGTCTTTATTCGCAAATCGTAATTTTCTGTCTTCTGCTGGCGATGGGCGTCTACTTCGTGGCCAACCGAGGGAAACGGCGGCTGCATCGGCTTCTGGGCGGAGTTTTGCTTTTCTGGTCCCTGCTCCACCTGAAAGACATGCTGCTGATCGATAACGCCATGCCCGACCGTTATCTCGAACGCCTTTGCATCTGCATCGATATTCTGGCCGTCCCGACCTGCGCCTTCCTGCTCTTCGAATTGACCGCGCCGGGGTGGTTTGCCTGGCGCCGGGCGCTGCGTCACGAACTGCCGTTTCTCGGCGTGCTGGCGTTGTTCGCATTCTACCCTTCGGATGTCGTCTTCCACCTCGACATCCTCGGCGCCCTCGCCTACTCCCTGTGGGTGATCACGCAGCTCTTCCACACCATCCCGGCCTACAACCGCACGCTGCGGGAGAACTTCTCGAATACGGAGAATCTCGATCTGGAGTGGCTCTGGAAACTGCTTGTCTTCTTCATTCTTTTTCTCTCGGTCTGGGCCTACTCGGCCCTCCAGGTCTCGATTCCGGCCGACATCATCTACAATGTCGCCTCGGGCTTTTTGTGGGTTGTGATCTGCTACAACATCCACAGGCAGCAGCCCCTCGTATTGTCCGATGCCCCCGCATCACAGGCCTCGGACCCGCAGCCCGAACCGGTGCGTCCGGAGTTCGCCGCGGAGCTCGAACGCCTCTTCGACGAGCGGAAAATCTGGCTCAATCCCCGTCTGACCATCGGGGAAGTGGCGCAGCGCCTCGGCTCGAACCGCACCTACCTGTCGGATTACCTCAACCATACGCTGGGCACGAGTTTCTACGAATATGTCAACGACTACCGGATCCGAGCCGTTGCCGAACGCCTCGGCGATCCGGAGTGCCAACTGACCATCGAGGCCATTGCGGAGAGCTGCGGATTCAACTCGCTGTCGACCTTCCGTCGCTTCTTTATCCGCCGTTACGGCTGCACGCCCACGCGCTATCGGATTGACCGGGGGTGCGGGAAATCCACCGTTCCGACCGCCTGAGAAACGGGTTTCAAGGGGTTTTTGTGCCATTGACGCAACAATTGACGTATTGATCCGCAGTTTTTGACGGCTGCGAATATCTTTGTATCAGTACCGCCAAGACCATCAAAACCCTTTTATGAAGAAATTCGCTGTTCTGTTTCTGGCTGCCGTCACGGGAGTGCATCTCTTGTTTGCGGCATCCGACGATCTGGGGAGCGCGGCGCCACATTTGTCAAATACCGGCCGTCCATGCTGCTGCTGATTCCCTGCAAACTGGTCCGCAACTACATTCTGCATCGATAAATCACCATGAAACGAATTTTTCTGTATCTGATTGTCGGCGGTCTGCTGAGCTCCTGTTCGATCATGGGCCCGGCCTTCACGGGACTGCTGTCGGGTCCGACATCGGGTTCGGTATCGGATGGGCTGGCCGCTCCGGTTGGGGTGCCCGGCCAGGCGGGGCGCCGTTATACACCGGCCGAGGATCCTGCAACGGGTCTTTACGGCTATATCAACGATCTGGGGATGTGGGTTATCCCTCCTCGTTTCGAGAGTGTGCAGTCGTTCGGTAGCAACGGCATGGCCCGGGTACGGCTCGGGGGTCGTTACGGAGTGATCGATCCTTCGGGGCAGTTTGTCATACCGGCCGTTTTTTCGAGTTCGGGCGACGCGGCGGAGGCCATGCAGTCGATTACCAAAGGCCGTATGACGGGGCTTGAACTTTGGGCGCAGGAGGATCCGGCGACGGGACTGTACGGTTATCTGGATCATTACGGGCGCTGGGCCATTACGCCCCGATTCCGGAGTGCTTCGGATTTCAACCGGAATCTGGCGGTGGTGCAGGTTTCGGACGGCCGTTGGGGCGCGATCGACCTCCGGGGGACGATGGTCATACAGCCCCGGTTCAACAGTTCGGGCGATGCCCGCAGTGCGGTACAGCGTCTGAACCGGTAATTGAGTGGTGCGGGGGTCCGGGGTACCGGGGCCCTGCAGTGTCGGATGAATCGTTGTCATTTTCTACGGGCTTGCCGACCCTTTTCGGCTCTCTTCTCTCTCTGCGACAGGAGGACCTGACAGGCCCTCCTGTTTTTTGGTGGGGAGGCGAAGAGCGTGCCCCCCCCCTCTCCCCTGAAAGGAATGCCGAGGGTCGCGGGCAGCGAACCACCTACCATCATCAACAGAAAGAGGAGGGTTTTTAACCCTCCTCTTTCTGTTGAGCGGAAAACGGGATTCGAACCTATGATTATTTACCTCTATATATCAATGTGTTGTAGCTGATCCTTCATTGTCGGGTCACTGATTTGTTGGAGAAATTTTACACCCCAATACTTTCCCTTGCTACAAAGCAAAGATACATTACATATTTCTTATCTCAAAATAAGAGCCAATAAATTTGATCTCTAATTCGCGGGAGCGCTGATTGTAGATCGACCATTGAGGATAGTCACAGTCGACAACCAGCACCTTGCGTTTGCAGATGTAGTGCAGATAGCTGGCGAGAAGCGTCGTAAGAGCCGACTTGCCGACACCTCCCTTCTGATTGCAGATGGAGATGTTCCGGGAACCGGATGTTTGTTGATCGGATGTTTTCATCGTTTGAAGATTTGAGGAGTTAATGATTGGTCGTGTTGGATTTTCAACTCTATATCCATGAATGTGCATGAATCTCCGTTCGGGTGGATATTTCCAGAAATCCAGAAATCCAGATTTCCGGAAATCTGTAAATCCGGAAATATTTATTTGGAGAAATCTCTTTTTAATCGAATATCCATGCCGTCATGTGTCGGTTTGAATCTATCTGCCCGCAAGGTAATGCGGTTTTTAGGGATTGGTTCTCGGTGTCTTCCGGAGGCCTTGCATGGCCGACAACCACGCTTTTTAATCCCTGAAGATCCTCGTAATATTGCGGTGGAGAATCTGCACGTGTTTTTTTGTTTCGGGGATGCTCTTTCAAGAGCGTAGACGCTCTTTTTGGATGCCGAAACTGTACCCGTCGCCTGACGGGAGCGAGGTGTACCTTTGTCCGACAACCGGCGGTTTGTCCGACAAAGGTCCTCGCTCTGCGAGG
>CALUKL010000131.1 GCA_944321195.1 uncultured Alistipes sp. | reverse complement strand
CGAGCGTGGCGGTTCCCGACGCCACGACGGCGGCTTCGGCCGCGGCGAGGGTTTCGTAGGTCTGGTCGCAGACGTAGCGGATCGGGCTTCCGGCGATGTGCTCCTCGTAGAGCGCGGGGTCGAGCCACGGCACGCCGGCGACGACGAACTGATGCCCGGGGAACCGCTCCGCGAGCCGTGCCATGAGGGGCATGTTCTTGCGGATCTCCGAGCGGCGGCTTCCGGCCAGCAGGGCGATGACCGGACGCCCGTCGAGCCCGTTCCGGCGGCGGAACTCCTCCGGCGCGGGGAGCGTCCCCCGCCGGGCTTCGAGGGCGTCGACCAGGGGGTTGCCCTCGAAAACGGGCTTGATCCCGTGCTTCGGGAAGTAGTCGCACTCGAAGGGAAAGATGACGAAGAGCCGGTCGACGTAACGCCGAATGCCCTTGATGCGGCCTTCGCGCGAGGCCCAGACCTTCGGGGCGATATAATAGAAGGTGCGCAGACCGCGTTGGTGAGCCCAGCGGGCGATTTTCATGTTGAATCCGGGGTAGTCGATGAGGATGACGACATCGGGCGCGAATGCCGCGATGTCTTCCTGGCACTCGCGCATCTGGCGGCGGATGGTCCCCAGGTTGCGGAGGACCTGGACGACACCGAAGAACGACGTTTCGCGGTAGTGTTTTCGCAGGTTGGCCTTGCCGCCGGCGTCGGCCATCAGGTCACCGCCCCAGAAGCGGAACTGCGCTTCGGGGTCGGCCTTCCGGAGGCCGCGGATAAGGTTTGCGCCGTGGAGGTCGCCCGAGGGCTCCCCGGCAATAAGGTAGTATTTCATAAGGTTTTCATGTCGTATGTTTCCAAGCCATTGCTGCTCTGTCTTGTGCTGTTCCTGCCATCCTTATGTTGTTCTCGGGCATCTTATGTCGTTTCCGTTTTGCTTTGCGTCATTCCCGGCTTGACCGGGAATCCATCGCCGGACGCCCCCCCCCTATTTTTCGAGCAGATCGGGGCGCAGTCGTCGGGTGCGCTCGAAGGCCTGCTCGTCCTGCCACTTCTCGATCTCGGCAAAGTTGCCCGACAGCAGCACGTCGGGAACCCGCCACCCGCGGAACTCCGCCGGACGGGTGTAGACCGGCGGTGCGAGCAGATTGTCCTGGAACGAGTCCGTCAGTGCCGAGGCCTCGTCGCCGATCGCCCCGGGGATGAGCCGCACGACCGAATCGGCGATGATGCAGGCGGCCAGTTCGCCGCCCGTGAGGACGTAGTCGCCGATCGAGATCTCGCGCGTGACAAGATGCTCGCGGATGCGGTGGTCGATGCCCTTGTAGTGCCCGCAGAGGATGATGATGTTTTCGAGCGTCGAGAGGCGGTTTGCCTCGTGCTGGTCGTAGCGCACGCCGTCGGGCGAGGTGTAGATGATCTCGTCGTAGGAGCGCTCCGCCTGGAGTTTTTCGACGAGTTCGAAGACCGGCTCGCACTTCATGACCATGCCGGCCTCGCCGCCGAAGGGATAGTCGTCGGTGGTTTTGCGGCGGTCGTGCGCGTAGTCGTGGAGATTGTGTACGACAATTTCTACGAACCCCTTCTCCTGGGCGCGGCGGAGGATCGACTCGTTCAGGGGCGAGGTCATCAGTTCGGGGACCGAGGATATGATGTCAATGCGCATGTCTGAAAATGATGTCTTTGGTTGCTGCGGGGGTGAGGGGAACCTCCTGCCCGTGCTCGAGCGTGAAACCCTCGTACCCCAGTTCGGTGAAGAGGCGGATGATTTCGGGCCGGTTTTCGCCGCCGGTTTCGATCAAAACCGTGGGGATGAAGCGTTCGAGCAGGGGGCGCATCTCGCGCATGACGACCAGCTCATACCCCTCGATGTCGCACTTGATGAAATCCAGCCGCGGGAGCGAGGCGAAGAGTTCGCTGCCGCGCCGCATCCGGGCGGTGAAGGTCACGTCGGTAGCCGTTCCGGCGTCGTTGACGAAGTTCTGCCCGGTCCCGAGGTATCCGGTTTCGCGGGCCGAGTCGTTTCCCATGACGATGTCGCGCTCCTCGGCGCCGAGGGCGCAGGGGAGGATCTCGACGTTGGGACAGCGGCGGAGGTTGCGGGCGAGGACCTTGCGGACCGGCGCGACGGGCTCCACGGCGAAGACGCGGCCTTCGACCCCGGCCAGGCGGGAGATCGTGCGGGCATAGTACCCGAGGTTTGCGCCGATGTCGATGCACGTGTCACCGGGCCGGACGAGCCGCGGGAGGTGGTAGACATACTCCGTGGCGGGGGCGTAGCGTCCGATCCCGAGGCGCTGCCAGAGGAAGAAGAGGCTGCTCACGGCGCGGAGGTAACCTTCGAGCGGGAGTGTGCGGTAGAGAAGTTTATGGATCAGAGATTTCATCAGCCGCGGTAATTGACCTCCTCGTTGAGGACCTCGACGATGAAGGGGTTGTAGAGGAGTTCGTGGCCGATGGTCGATTCGGGACCGTGGCCGGGATAGACGTGGACCTCCTCGCCGAGGGGGACGATCACGTCGAGGATCGAACGCATGATCCACGAATAGTCGCCGCCGGGGAGGTCCGTTCGTCCGATCGATTCACGGAAGAGGGTGTCGCCCGAGAAGAGGGATTTCGATTCGGGGTTGTAGAAGACGACATGTCCGGGCGAGTGGCCCGGGGTGCGGAGGATCTGCAGGAGGGAGTTCCCGAAGCGGATTTCGGACATTTGGTCCAAATCCAGGTCGACGGAGGGCATGGCGCCGGTCTTCACGCCGAAGACCGAACCGCTCGTGGCGGCGTTGTCGAGCAGAAACTGGTCCTTGGCCGAGAGGGCGAAGGGAATGGCGTAGCGCTGCTTGAGGTGTTCGACGCCGAGCGTGTGGTCGAAATGTCCGTGGGTATTGGCCGCCAGCACGGGTTTGAGCCCGTGCTGGACGATGAAGTTGTCCAGGGCGGCATCCTCGCGGGGGTTGGAGTTCCCGGCGTCGATGACGACGCACTCCTTCGTATCGTCCCAGAGGACGTAGGTGTTTTCCTGTATGGGGTTGAATGGTAGACAGGCAATCTTCATGACTCTTGTATTTTTGCGGTTGCACTCCGGAAGGGCAACGGAAATCGGCTGCAGGGTCCGGTTTCGGGGCGTCTTTGCCGGGCGTGTTCTATTTTGGGCAAAGATAACGTTTTTTGCGGGATTTTGCCTACCTTTATCCCTCAAAACCCGACGAACCATGAAACGTTTGCTGCTTGTTTTTGCCGTCATGCTTCTCAGCTGCCCGACACTCCGGGCGCAGGGCGGCGGTTACCGCACGGAGCGTGCGATTGCCTACCGCGATGCCGCAGACCCGGCTTCGGCCGATTCGCTGTGCCGCCTCGACCTCTACTACCCGACCGACCGTCCGGGTTTTGCCACGGTGATCTGGTTTCACGGCGGGGGGCTGACGGCCGGGCGGCGCGAAATCCCGGCGGCGCTCTGCAACCAGGGCTTTGCCGTAGCGGGGGTGGATTACCGGCTGGTTCCGCACGTGAAGGTCTCGCAGTGCGTGGAGGATGCCGCGGCGGCTGCGGCGTGGGTGGTCCGCCACATTGCCGACTACGGCGGCGATCCGCGTCTGATCTTCGTGGCGGGACACTCCGCCGGGGGTTACCTCACCTCGATGATCGGCCTTGACAAACGCTGGCTGCAGCCCTACGGACTGGACCCCGACGAGGTTTTTGCGGCGCTGATCCCCTACAGCGGGCAGGTGGTGACGCACTTTGCGCGGCGGGCCGAGCTGGGGCTTCCGGATACGCAGCCGCTGGTCGACGACCTGGCTCCGCTGAACCACGTGCGGGCGGACTCTCCTCCGATGCTGCTGCTTTCGGGCGACCGCGAGCTGGAGATGCTGGGCCGCTATGAGGAGAACGCCTACTTCTGGCGGATGATGCAGGTGGTGGGACATCCTGACGTCCGGCTTCTCGAATTCGACGGCTTCGACCACGGGAACATGCCCCTGGCGGGGCACTGCGTGGCGGTGCGTTATATCCGCGAACGGGTGGAGAGCCTGGATCGATAATTGCGTGCGGAACGGAAAACTCGGGAATCATGAAAAAACGGATGAAAGCGCTTGCGGCCTTCTTGAGCGTGCTGCTGCTGGCGGGGTGCTCGCTGCTGAAGGTCTCCGTCTCGACGGGCGACCCCTTGTCGAAGGAGCAGATGAACGTGCGGACCCTGACGCGGGCCTTCTACTACGATTTTTCGGGCGAGGTGACCCGGGCGGCCGATTCGATCGTGTCGCTGTCGCCGGACCTCGGCGTGCGGGTGGCTGCCGTGCGGTGGAAGATCCGCGCCACGCAGGCCGGTCTGACGGCCGCCATGCAGGGCATCCCCGATGTGGCGCTGGCCGACCTGTGGATCCTCTGTCGGCGGATGGACCGCTACTTTGCCTCGACACCCGATTCGCTGCTGTTCGGGGCGCAGAGCCCCATCGCGCGGGCGACGGCCGCACACCTCGACCACCGGATCGGACAACTCGCCCGGCAGGCGCTCTCGGGGGAGCGTTACCCGCTGATGGAGCGTTTCGTAGCGTCCTATCTGTCGGAAAATCCCGTTTCGGAGGGTGCCGAAAGCGACAATACGACCCTGGCGTGGCTGGAGTACCTGCAGGTGAACGGTGTCGAACACGCCTATGCCACGGGATCGATCGCCGAGGTGCTGGCCGACGTGAACGACCGGGTAAGCGGGCAGACGCAGCAGCTTTCGAACAGCGTGAGCTGGTCGAAGGATATCTTCGAGATGCGGCTGGCGCAGGACAGCCTGCATCTGCAGATCGGCATGCAGCTCGATTCGCTGGAGCGTAACTTCACGCGGATGGTGATGGTTGCCGAGCTCCTTCCGGAGATTTCGGACCGGATGC
>CALUKL010000130.1 GCA_944321195.1 uncultured Alistipes sp. | reverse complement strand
TTGTGGCGCGAGCGGCAGCGTAAAGTCGCGGCGCTTGCCGGCGAAGTATTCGCGGAGCTGCCGGGCCGTTTCGCGCAGCAGCGGCGTGGCATCCTCTTCCCGACAGAGAAGCGAATCCTCCGGGAGCTCCGTCCCGAAGCAGAGTCCGGTGACGGCATCGTCCGAGGCCGTCACCGTGACCGGTCCGACGGGCGTTTCGAGTTGCAGGGAGTGCGTCATAAATTCTTCAGGGTGTAGTCAATCATCTTCTGTCTTATGTGTGCTGTTGCGTCGGGCCACATCGAGTGGTTCTGATCGGGGTACACCATCATGTCATACTGTTTCCCGGCTCGGTTCAGGGCGCGGGTCATCTCCACGGTGTTCTGGAAATGCACGTTGTCGTCGGCCGTGCCGTGGATGATGAGCAACCGGGTGCGCCGGTCGTCGAGCATCTGTGCAAAGTGGATCGGGGAGTATTTGTCATACCCTTCGGCATTGAACTGCGGCAGGTTGTTGTAGATCTCGGTGTAGATCGTGTCGTAGTAGCGCCACGAGGTGACGGGAGCCACGGCGATGGCCATGCGGAAGAGCCCGTGTCCCTTGAGGGCGCAGCTCAGGGCCATGAAACCGCCGTAGGACCAGCCGTAAATCCCGATCCGGTCGGGGTCGACCCAGGGCTGTGCAGCCATGTAGCGGGCCGTCGAGAGCTGGTCCTCGACCTCCAGGGCGCCGAGCCGTCCGTAGGTGAGTTTCTTGAACTTCTCGCCCCGAAATCCGGTGCCGCGGCCGTCGGCGCAGACCACGATGTAGCCCTTTTCGGTGAGGGCATCCTCCCAGTCCATCGACCAGCGGTCGGCCACCGACTGCGAACCGGGACCCGAATATTGCGTCAGCAGTACCGGGTAACGCTTCGCGGGATCGAACCCGCGGGGCAGGATGCGGTAGGCGTTGAGCGTGTCGCCGCGTTCGGTCACGAAGGTGAAGAACTCCTTGACGGGCCGGTCCGCAGCCATCAGTTCGGCCCGCAGCTCGCGGCTGTCGGCCAGCGTGCGGAGCCATTGTCCCGCGGCGTCGCGGACTTCGGTGAGGTTGGGGGTCGTGGCGTTCGAAAAGGTCGTGATGAAATACTTCATCCCCTTGCTCGGCGAGACGGTGTAGTAGCCCTCGCCCTGCGTGAGCCGCTGTTTGTCCTTCCCGTCGAGCCGCACGCTGTAGAGGTTGCGGCGCAGCGGCGAGGTCTCGGTCGAGAGGTACCAGACGCGCTTGCCGTCGGTTCCCACCACGTCGGTCACCTCCCAGGCCCCCCTGGTCACCTGTTCGAGCAGGCCGCGGCGCAGGCTGTAGAGGTAGAGGTGCATGTACCCCGTATGGCTCTCCTGCCGCACGAGGAAGCGGTCGCGGTCGACGAACGTCACGGTCTTGTCGTCGACCCGTTCGACATATTGCTGCGAGCGCTCCTCATAGACCGTCCGCTGGGCGCCGTGGGGCTCGCAAACCACCATCTCGAAGGTGTTCTGGCGGCGGTTCAGCCGGTAGTACCAGGGCCGTCCGTCGGGTGTCCAGCCGATGCGGGGGATATACTGGTCGGTTTCGGGTCCGGTGTCGATCCGGGTTTTCGCACCCGTTGCGAGGTCGGCGATCCACAACTGGACCACGGAGTTCGCCTCCCCGGCCTTCGGGTATTTGAACGAGTAGGCCCGGTTGTAGAGTTTCCCGTCGAAGCGCATCATCTCCATCAGGGGCACCTGACTCTCGTCGAAACGCAGATAGGCCAGTTTCTGTCCGTCGGGCGAGAAGGCGTAGGCGCGCGTGATGCCGAACTCCTCCTCGTAGACCCAGTCGGTCGTGCCGTTGATCACCTCGTTCCAGTGTCCGTCGTCGGTGATGCGGCGCGTGCGCTGCGTCTCGATGTCATAGACGTAGAGGTCGTTGTGGTCGGAGTAGGCGATGCGGCGTCCGTCGGGCGAGAACGAAGCGTCGCGCGGCGCCTCGGCGTCGCGCAGAACCGGGATGACGCGTCCGTCGCGGATGAGCGAGTAACTCGTGGTGTAGGAGTGTCGGTAGATGGGGTGCCGTCCCGAGGCGATGAGGATCGAGCGCTCGTCGGGCGAAAGCGTATAGTCGGAGATCGCCAGATTCGGCGTCGGTGACGGAAGCAGGCTTTCGCCCGGGCCTTCCGAGGCATAGGCGTAGCGGCGGATGTCGTTGCCCGCGAGGACGGTGTAGTGTTCGCCGTCGTTCATCGAGCGGATGCCTCGCACCGTCTGGTTCATCCCCTTCAGGCGGGCGATCTCGGCATACTCTCCTTCGGCTGCGGCGGGGCCGGCCGTGAAAAGGAGCGCCGCTGCGAACAGCCCCTGGGCTGCACGCCGTGCGCTCCGTGTCGTCAATCTCTTCATCGTGTAGTGCTGTTCCTCGGTTTCTGTTGTAGCTGTCGGGCTAAATGTCCTCGACCTCGAAGTCGTAGCCCAGGCGCTTGCCGGTGACGAACTTCGAGTTGTCCATCTTCGTGTTGAACTGGTCGACCGTGACGCGTTTGTTCTCCTCGTAGGGGGGCATCAGCAGGTCGAAGTTCAGCGAGAAGGCGATGGCGGCCTCCAGTACGTCGACCAGCGCGTCGCGGTCGATTTCGGCCTTTCCGAAGCTCATGGCCCGCATCGAGGTCTGCTGTTTTCCCTCGACGAAGTAGCGGCGTTCGCGGTTGATGAAGATCCGCCCGATAAGGTATCCTTCGTCGGCGTTGCGGTTGAACTTGAACGAATCGGAGAGGAAGTTGTAGATGTTGATCAGTCCGCAGTAGGAGTTCTCCTGGTCGGCCTGCACGTAGGGGTTCTGCCAGATGAGGTGGTTGGCGTCGAATTCGAAGACGTCGGTGTGCATCTGGAAGATCAGCAGGTCGTTGGCCACCTGCAGCTGGGCTTCGAACTTCCCGCGGTCTCGGTATTCGAGCCGCACGCGGCGGTCGAGTTTCCCGTCGAGCTCGTCGTCCATCTCGGCGGCGATCTCCAGCAGGGTCTCTTTCAAGAGGTTGAAGGCTGCGAACGTATTGTCGAACACCTTCTGTTTGAGGGTTGATTTGCGGACGATCGTATCGAGG
Source organism: uncultured Alistipes sp. (assembly GCA_944321195.1). Classification (GTDB taxonomy): domain Bacteria; phylum Bacteroidota; class Bacteroidia; order Bacteroidales; family Rikenellaceae; genus Alistipes. The sequence continues at coordinate 5,053 of CALUKL010000130.1, read as the reverse complement.
ATCTTGGCCCGCAAGGGGGTTGTTTCCATGGTCTGGTATCTGGTCTGTCGTTGTTTCCTGTTTTGCCGGGGCGGCGGTCCGGGGCTGGGAGCCGCGCTCTCTTGCGTTTTGCGGCCGGAGGTTATTTGATCCGCAGCTGCCGGCCCTCTTCGAGCCGTTCGCCGGGTTTGAGCTTGTTGAGGCGTTCGATCGAGCGGCTCCGGATTGCGTAGGACTGCCCGACGGCGTAGACCGTCTCGCCCTGGCGGCAGATGTGGTGGCGGGCATTGCCCTCCCAGCGCTTCTTCTTGCGCTCGATGTAGACCACCTCGCCGGTCATCGGCTGGGCCTGCTTGTCCTTCAGGTCGTTGAACTTCCGCAGGTTCCGGGCCGAGATGCGGAACTTGCGGCCGATATTCTCATAGGTGTCGTTCTCCTTGGCCGTGACGTAGTGCACGCCGTTGGTCATGTAGACGTTGTAGCCCTCGTGGGCGTTGATCGTCACGCGGTAGTTGTCCGGGTCGACGGCCGTTTCGGTGCGGGCGACCTCCTCGACGCTCGACTGCGACGAGAACCACTCTTCGGGATTGCGCTCCAGGCCGAACCGTTTGGCGTAGAGTTGTTGGCCGTTGGGTCGGTCGAGCAGGTAGAGCTGGCTCTCCTCGATGATGCGGATCAGCCGCTGGGCGTAGTCGGGGGCCGTGGCGTAACCGGCCGCCTTCAGGCCCCGGGCCCAGCTCTTGTAGTCGTCGGAGGCGTAGGCGAAGAGCGAATCGTAACGGGGCTGCGAGTCGAGGAATTCGGCATGGTCCTCGTAGGAGGCTTCGACGGTGGGGTAGGCGCGGAAGCACTCGCCCTTGGCGTCGTCGTCGTGATAGACCCGTTCGCCCTTCCAGTTGGTCTTGCACTTGATGCCGAAGTGGTTGTTGGACTTCATCGACAGGAGGCTGTTTCCGCAGTCGGATTCGAGGATTCCCTGAGCCATGGTGATGCTGGCGGGGATTCCGTAGCGCTCCATGTGTGCCACGGCGATGTGCATGTATCGGTCGATGTACTCTTCGCGGGTCTGGCGCACCTGGCCCGGGAGCTGGGCCGTGCAGGCGAGGAGGATCCCGGCGAGGAGTATTGCTTTTCTGGAAATATTCATTATCTTTGTTTGATGATTACCGACAAAGGTATAATTTTCCGTTGAAAATAACAATATTCCCCTAAAACCGAAGCTATGTTTACCGAAAACGCGAACCGCATTTTCAACCGTTCCATCGAGGACTACCACCGTTGGGACGATGTGGACCACCCGATCGAGAACCCTTACGAACCCGGTACGCTCGACCACCTGCTCTACCACAAGAACTGGATCGACACCGTGCAGTGGCATCTGGAGGACATCATCCGCGACCCGGCGATCGACCCGGTGGAGGCGCTCCGGATCAAGCGGCGGATCGACAAGTCGAACCAGGACCGCACGGACATGGTGGAGTATGTGGACTCCTACCTGCTGGACAAATATAAGGAGATCCGTCCGGCGGCCGATGCGCGGCTCAATACGGAGACCCCGGCGTGGGCCATCGACCGGCTGTTGATCCTGGCGCAGAAGATCTACCACATGGCGCGGGAGACCGAACGTACGGATGTCGACGAGGCGCACCGCGAGGCGTGCCGCCGCAAGCTGGAGGTACTGCTCACGCAGCAGACGGACCTTTCGCGGGCCATCGAGGAGCTGATCGAGGATATTGAGGCGGGGCGCAAATACATGAAGACCTACAAGCAGATGAAGATGTACAACGACCCGTCGTTGAACCCCGTGCTCTATGGGCAGAAAAAATAACGGCGGTCTGCCCCGTCACCTGCTGGTCCTGCGGACTTCGGCCATGGGCGACGTGGCGATGCTGCCCCACGCCCTGCGGGCGCTGCTCGCGGCCTACCCCGACCTGAAGGTCACCGTGGCGACGCAGAAACTCTTCCGTCCCTTCTTCGAGGGGCTCCGGGTCGAGATCCTGGAGGTCGATACGAAGGGTGTGCACCACTCCCTGCGGGGAATGTGGCGCCTGGCCGCCGAGGCGCGACGGCTCGGCGTGGATGCCGTGGCCGATGTCCACGACGTGCTGCGCTCGCAGGCCTTCCGTCTTTCGATGCGGCTGCACGGCATCCCCACGGCCCATATCGACAAGGGACGCGCCGAAAAACGCCGCTTCATCCGCTGCGGCGGCCGCGGCATGGAGCCCCTGCGCCATACCGTGCTGCGCTATTGCGATGTTTTCCGGCGGCTGGGCTTTGTGTTCGATGACCCGGCGCCTGCCGAGCCCCGCACGCTCGAAAATCCCTTCGGCGAGAAGCAGGGCCGCTGGGTGGGCTTCGCCCCCTTCTCCGCCCACCGGGGCAAGACCTACCCCGAAGCGCAGAGCCGCGAACTGGTCCGGCTCCTTTCGGAACGCTTCGAGCGGGTCTTTATCCATAGCGGCGGCGGGGCCGAACGGGCCTTCGCCGAGGAGATGGAACGGACCTTCCCCAACGTGACGGCCTTATCCGGAAAAGTCCGGCTGGCCGGGGAGATGGCCCTCGTCTCGAACCTCGACTGCGTGGTGGCGATGGATTCGCTGGTCATGCACCTCGGGGCGCTGGTCGGCACCCCGGTGGTGTCGCTCTGGGGCGCCACCCATCCCGGATTGGGTTTCCTCGGCTACGGCGTCCCGGAGGAGGGGATCGTGCAGGCCGATTTCGACTGCCGCCCCTGCTCGGTCTTCGGCAGCAAGCCCTGCCGCTACGGCGACTGGCACTGCCTGACGGCCATTACGCCCGAATCCGTTGCCGAACGGGTCGAACGGCTGGTCGCCCGGCGATCCTGAGGGGCTGTAAGAGGCTGTGACCCCCCCCCTAAAAAACAATAAAGCAGCCCGCAGACTAATGCAGCGGGCTGTTTTGCTTTCGTGCCGATCCTCGGACTACTCCTGCGCAGGAGTTGTCTCCTCTTCCGGGGTTGCAGCGGCCTCCGCATCTTCCGCGTCTGCGCCCGGTTTCGTCGCGGCCGCCTCCGCGTCTTCCGTAGCGGCAGTCTCCGCCTCCTCGGATACTTTGGTGTAGACGATCTCCGTCCCCTCGATCGTCAGCGAGTAGTTTCCGGCGGCATCCTTCGAGATGATGCCCGTCTGGGAGAAGTCGAAACTTCCGCCGTTGCCGATGCTCTGCCCCTTGAGCAGAATCTTCCCGGCCTCGTCGAGCAGCTCCCAGCCCGTGTAGACCAGCGTCGCCGAGTTGATCGAGGCCGCCTCGCCCTCGACGCGGATCTCGATACCCATCGAGAACTCCGGATTCTCCGGGTCGTAGAGCATCCAGCGCCCGACGGCTTCGGCATAGGTGGGGTTCGTGGCCACCTTCAGGGCCTGGGCACCCTCCTCCAGCCGTCCCTTGTACTCCACGACCACCGGCGCTCCCATGAGCAGTCCGTGGGCTTCGCTCCGGTCGGCCTCTGCGGTCGAGAACGTATAGGTCGATTCGGACGTCTGATCTTGAACCGTTACGGTATTCATCGTGGCGTCGGTAATGAAGCCCGTGAAGGTTTTGGCCTCCCGTTCGCCGCAGGCCGCCAGTCCGAGTGCGGCCAGGGTGACGATCCATAGTTTGCTGTTTTTCATTGCTTCTTTTTTTAAGTCTCTTTTTTCGGTGGTAAAAATAGCCATTTTCCCGCTTCCCGGTATCACAATGAGCGAATATATTCGTCGATGGCCCTGGCGGCGGTGCGCCCGGCCCCCATGGCGAGGATCACCGTGGCGGCGCCCGTCACGGCATCGCCTCCGGCAAAGACTCCCTTGCGGGTCGTGGCTCCGTGCTCGTCGGCCGTGATGCAGCCGCGGCGCGAGGTTTCGAGCCCTTTGGTCGTGGCGGCCAGCAGCGGATTGGGCGAGGTGCCCAGCGCCATGATCACCACGTCGCACGCGATTTCGAACTCCGAGCCGGGCTTTACGACCGGTGAACGGCGCCCGCTCTCGTCCGGCTCGCCCAACTCCATCTCCACGCAGCGTATGCCCCGAACCCAGCCGCGCTCGTCGCCCAGCACCTCGGTGGGATTGGTCAGCATCCGGAAGCAGATGCCCTCCTCACGGGCGTGGTGGACCTCCTCGACGCGGGCCGGGAGCTCCTTTTCCGAACGGCGGTAGACGATCGTGGCCTCGGCGCCCAGCCGCTTGGCCGTGCGCACGGCGTCCATCGCCACGTTGCCGCCACCCACGACGACCACGCGTTGCCCGACATAGATCGGCGTGTCGTAGGCGGCGTCGTAGGCGTGCATGAGGTTGGCACGCGTGAGGAATTCGTTGGCCGAGACCACACCGTTGAGGTTCTCGCCCGGGATGCCCATGAAGCGCGGCAGCCCGGCGCCCGAACCGATGAAGACGGCATCGTACCCCTCCTCGTCCAGCAGCGAGTCGATCGTCACGGTGCGGCCCACGATCACGTCGGTTTCGATCTCCACGCCCAGGGCCTTCACGGCCTCGATCTCGCGGGCCACGATCCGCTGCTTCGGCAGGCGGAACTCCGGAATGCCGTAGACCAGCACGCCGCCCGCCTCGTGCAGCGCCTCGAAGATCTTCACGCCGTAGCCCATGCGGGCCAGATCGCTGGCGCAGGCCAGACCGGCCGGGCCGCTGCCGATGACGGCCACCTTGCGGCCGTTGCGCGGGGCTGCGGCCTTCGGGGCTGCGCCGTGTTCGAGTTTCCAGTCGCCGACGAAGCGTTCGAGCTTGCCGATGGCCACCGGCTCGCCCTTGATGCCGAGGATGCACGAACCCTCGCACTGTGTCTCCTGCGGGCAGACGCGTCCGCAGATCGAAGGCAGCGAGCTGTCCGCGGAGATGATCTCCGCAGCCTCCTGCACGCGGCCTTCGTGCAGCGCCGCGATGAACTCCGGGATGTTGATCCCCACGGGGCAGGCCTCCACGCAGCGGGGTTTCTTGCAACGCAGGCAGCGCGACGCTTCGAGGATCGCCTCCTGCTGGTCGTAGCCGTAGCAGACCTCCTCGAAGTTGGTCGCCCGGATTGCCGGATCCTGTTCGCGCACCGGCACGCGCGGTATCTTGTT
>CALUKL010000129.1 GCA_944321195.1 uncultured Alistipes sp. | reverse complement strand
GCTGCTTTGCGGACATCATCGCCATGCGCCACTTCAAGGAGGGGGCGCCGCTCGTGGCGTCGCAGTACGCGGGGGTCCCGGTGATCAACGCCGGGGACGGGAGCCACTCGCACCCGACGCAGACGCTCACGGATCTCCTGACGATCAAGCGCGAGAAGGGGCGTTTCGACCACATGACGATCGGTTTCTGCGGTGACCTGAAGTTCGGCCGCACGGTGCACTCGTTGATCAAGGCGTTGTCGCGCTACGAGGGTATCGAGGTGATCCTGATCTCGCCCGAGGAGCTGCGCCTGCCGGACTACATGCTGCAGGAGATGCAGGCCAACTCGAAGCTTACGTTCCGCGAGGTGCGCACGATGGAGGAGGTGATGCCCGAGCTGGACATCCTCTACATGACGCGCGTGCAGAAGGAACGCTTCCTGGACGAAGAGGAGTTCGACCGGGTGAAGAACAGCTTCGTACTGAATCCCGAGAAGCTGCGCACGGCGAAGGCGGACATGACGATCCTGCACCCGCTGCCGCGCGTGAACGAGATCACGCGGGCGGTGGACAACGACCCGCGTGCGGCTTACTTCCGGCAGGTCGAGAACGGCAAGTTCGTGCGTATGTCGCTGATCCTGACGCTGCTGCGATGGGCGGACGAGAATCGGCCGTTCGCACATACGCCGGTTTTCAACGAGGAGTACATCGTCAACGAACTGGTATGCCCGAACCGGCGCTGCATTTCGGCGACGGAGGATGTGGACCAGCTGTTCCGCCGGATGCCCGACGGGACGTGCCGCTGCGCCTACTGCGAGGCGAAGGCGCGGTAGCGGGCTGTGGGGATGGGCGGCGGAAAGCTCCTGTCTGTTGCGGAGGATTTCACTCCAGGGGGGCGTTCGGAACCCGGGGTGTGCCGTGGGACCCGGGCCGGATTGTGGATAAATTGTCGATATTAATTCGGCCCGTGGATTTTGAAAGTCGGGTGAAAAGCGCTACTTTTGTAACGATGTTTTAACAGTTGGGTTAAGTTGATGATTCCAGACTGCATCTTGGACCGCTTGGGGCGGAATGAATCTTTCTCCCGGCGCGAACGGAAGAGACGACAGGGCCATGCCGCTGTGTTTCATTCGTTGGTGTGTCAACGGATGCAGTGTGCGCAGTCCCGGGGGTGGCAGATGCCTGCCTGCGGAGTCCTTGGATAGATACCGGACCGCCATGACATGCGATGTCGTGGCGGTCTGTTTTTTTGATTTTCGAACAAATCTGTAAATTCGATAAGGCTATGAAAGTAGGCGTTATTATGGGCTCGGTGAGCGATTATGACGTGATGTCCGAAGCCGTTGCGATGCTCGAATCGTTCGGTGTGGAGTTTGAAAAACGGGTGGTCAGTGCCCACCGGACTCCGGACCTGCTGTGCGAATATGCCAAGACGGCCAGGGAGCGCGGTATCGGCGTGATTATCGCCGGAGCGGGGGGTGCGGCGCACCTTCCGGGCATGGTGGCCTCGATGACGACGCTGCCGGTGGTGGGGGTTCCGGTGAAATCGCGGGCCCTGAACGGCCTGGATTCGCTGCTGTCGATCGTGCAGATGCCTGCGGGGGTTCCCGTGGCCACGACCGCAATCAACGGAGCCAAAAACGCCGCACTGATTGCCGTTTCGATCCTGGCGCTGCAGGACACGACGCTGGCGGCGAAGCTCGAAGCCTTCCGGGCCAAACAGACCGCCGATGTTCTGAAAGCCGAACTGAACTGATCCGAGGGGGGGGAGAAAGACGCCAGATGGAGGAGAACAAGACCCGCGGGGAGGAGCAGGAGAAGTTGGAGATGGGGCAGGAGGAGAACCAGACCCGCGGGGAGACGGGAACAACGAAAAGTCCGGAAAAGATGAAGACCATTGGAATTATCGGAGGCGGACAGCTGGGGCTGATGATCGCCGAGCAGGCCCATGTGCTGGGCGTGCGGGCCGTGGCGCTGGACCCGGCGCCGGATGCTCCGGCCTTCCGGGTTTGCGACGACCATATCGTGGCAGCCTACGACGATGCCGCGGCGCTCGAACGGCTGTGCCGCATGAGCGACGTGGTGACCTACGAATTCGAGAACGTTCCGGGCGAGATCCTGATCCCGCTGTGCGGGAAATACAACATCCCGCAGGGTTATAAACCGCTCTATGATTCGCAGGACCGTCTGCGCGAAAAGACGAATGCCCGCAACCACGGATTGCAAACTCCGGGTTTTGCGGCCGCGGATGATGAAACGTCGCTGCGGGCCGCGGTGCGCGAACTGGGCCTCCCGGCGGTACTGAAGACCCGCACGCTGGGCTACGACGGCCACGGACAGTTGGTCCTGAAGAGTGAGGCCGATATCGAACGGGCATTGCCGCTGCTGACGGTCCCCTGCATTCTGGAGGAGTTCATCCCGTTCGACTCGGAAGCCAGCATCGTGATGGTCGCCGACAAGGAGCATGTGGTGAGCTTCCCCGTGGGACGGAATATCCATCGCGACGGCATTCTCGATCTGTCGATCGTCCCGGCGGCGGCCTCGCAGGAGGTGCTCGACCGGATGAAGGCGCAGAGCGAGCGCTTCATGCGAGAGTGCGGTTACGAAGGCATTCTCGCCATCGAATACTTTATCCGGGGCGGGGAGATCTACTTCAACGAGATGGCGCCGCGCCCCCACAACTCGGGCCACTACACGATTGAGGGGTGCACGACGAACCAGTTCCGCGAACTGGTGCGTTATTTGATCGGCGAGCCGTTGCAGGAACCGCGGCTGGTGGCCCCGACGGTGATGAAGAACATCCTGGGCCAGGACCTCGAAGCGGCGCGGGCCGTGGCGCGGGAGGGCCGTCCGGACACCTACGTCCATATCTACGGCAAGACGGAGAGCCGCCCGAAGCGCAAGATGGGCCATATTACCTTCGTCGGAATAACGGGCGAGGAGTACGAGCGGCAGTGGGCCGGCCGTTTCGTGAAATGAACATAGAGCAAGACAAACCACACAATAAATGAACACGACCAACTATCGTATTTTCGTCGAGAAACTGCCGCGCTTCCGGGTGGAGGCGGAGAGTCTTCGGCGCGAACTGAACACGAATCTGAACCTCACGCTGCGCGAACTGCGCCTGCTGAACATCTACGATCTGTTCGGCTTCACGGAGGAGCTGCTCGAAAAGAGCCGTTACACGGTCTTCGGCGAGGTGGTGACCGACGAGGTGAGCGATGCGTGCGACCTTGCGGGCCGCAAATACATCGCCGTGGAGTGCCTGCCCGGCCAGTTCGACCAGCGGGCCGCTTCGGCGGTGGACTGCGTGCGGCTGATCGACCCCGAAGCACAGGTGAACATCCGTTCGGCCAAGCTGCTGCTCTTCGATGACAGCGTGACCGAAGAGGAGCTGGCCCGGATCCGCCACTACTATATCAACGCCGTGGAGTCGCGCGAAAAGGACCTTTCGGTGCTGACGGACATGGAGCAGGCCGAGGTGAAGCCGGTCCAGGTGCTGGAGGGATTTCGGGAGATGAAGGACGACGAGTTGGAGCCTTACTGCAAGCGGATGGGACTGGCGATGAATGCCGACGACCTCTACGAAGTGGTGAAATACTTCCGCGGGGAGGGGCGCGATCCCTTCGAGACGGAGCTGCGCATTCTGGATACCTATTGGAGCGACCACTGCCGCCATACGACCTTCACGACCGAACTTGAAGGGATTACGGTCGAGGAGTCGTTCGTGAAGGAGGAGATCGAGGATTCGCTGGCCCTGTACCTGCGGATCCGCCGCGAACTGGGCCGCGAGCACAAGAGCATCTGCCTGATGGACATGGCGACGATCGGAGCCCGCTACCTGAAGCAGAAGGGGCTGCTGGACGACCTGGAGGTCTCGGAGGAGAACAACGCCTGCTCGATCTATGTGGAGGTGGACGTTGACGGAAAGCCCGAGACGTGGCTTTTGCAGTTCAAGAACGAGACGCACAACCACCCGACGGAGATCGAACCCTTCGGCGGTGCGTCGACCTGTCTGGGCGGTGCGATCCGCGACCCGCTGTCGGGCCGCAGCTACGTCTACCAGGCGATGCGCGTGACGGGTGCCGGGAACATCTACCTGCCGGTTTCGGAGACCCTCGCCGGGAAATTGCCGCAGAGCGTCATCTCGAAGAAGGCCGCGGCGGG
>CALUKL010000128.1 GCA_944321195.1 uncultured Alistipes sp. | reverse complement strand
GGTGCACAGTATGACCTGATGTACAGCGACCGTGCCTACAACCGCACCTCGTCGACTAATCAATACGGCGGAACCGCTTCGAACACCTATAAAGGTGTTGACATTGTTTTCCACCACGCCCTTTCGTCGATCGTCTTCAAGGCAGGAACCAAAGAGAACTACACGAATGCCGACAACACCTTCAAGATCAAGAGCATTACCATCAAGAATGTGGCCAATGCCGGTAACTTCAACGAGGGGCTGACCGACGGCACAACGACCCGTACTCCGGCATGGACCGTTACGGGAGAGGCCAACAACAGCTATGTGGCCTTCTCGGGTGACTACACCGTACCCAATGACGGAGAGACCCGCGAGCCGACCGATGCCGAAGACCTGATCCTGCTCCCGCAGTCGTTCGAAACGAACAATAACGCCATCGTAGAGATCAAATACACGTACGGTACGAAGGCTTCGGGTGAAATCCAGCACACCGAAACCTTCCAGCTCAACCATGCGACCAATGTCCAGGCCTGGGAGCCCAACAAGCGCTATACCTACAACATCATCTTCGGGTTGGACAAGATCTACTTCGCCCCGGTTGTTGAGGCTTGGGATGATGTGAACGTAGGCAACATCGAACTCTAAAACCGCCCGCGGAGGCGATTCCAGCTCCGCATCCTGCCTGCGGACGGGGTGATACCCGCCGCAGGCCCTAAAATGACCTGACAGCATGAAAAAAGCGTTTTATCGAATCCTCCTCACTGCCGCGATCCTCCCGACCGTCGGCTCCGGTTGCGTGAACGAGGAACGCGAGCATCACGACCCCGTCGTGCAGCTCGCCTTCGAACCCGTCATGCACGCTCAGGTCCGCGCCGGGGAAACCCCCGACAACACCGAAAACAACTCGTTCGGCGTCAGCGCCTGGACCCTCGGCCAGACCGAGAACTGGAGCTCCGAGTCCGAAAACGCCGAACCGTTCCTCGACCGGGAAAAACTGCTCCGCGACGGCGTTTTCTGGTATCCCGAATCGAAACCCGACTGGCCCCCCTATCAATACAACCTCGCCTGCATCGGGTTCGCGCCCTTCGATGCCGTCACTCAATGCGACAACTCCCAGGGAGTCGTCTTCGACGATGTAGACACCTCGACCGACCCCGGCGACCTGCGGTATACCCTGCCGCAGTCCAATCTGTCCAAAAAACAAAACGGAGGCGTCGTCACGCTCCCGATGATCCCCGCCCTCTGCGAAGTCAGCTTCCGCGTGAGAGGCGTCTCCGAGTATGAAACCGCCCGGATCTTCGTCCGCAGCATCTCGCTCGAAAACGTCAAGCTGAAAGGCAGTTTCCACTCGCTGCCGAACCCCTCCTGGGAGCTCAAGGACGCCACGGGAGCAATCAACTTCTTCGAGGGCGACTGGCCGGTCGGCTATTCACCCCAGGTCATCGGCGAAACCCGCCGGATCATCCCCCAGGATCTGGATGCCTCGCTGCGAATCGCCTACGATGTCGTCGCCCCGTCCCAGGACAGGATCCCCGAGGAAGTGTTCGGACTGGAGATCAAACGGTCGCTCTCGGCCGGGCACCAATATACCTTCACGCTGGCCATCAGCACCTCCGGCGTCGAGGTCATTCAGGAAAATCCTTCTCAAATCGACTAACATCCGAAAACCGTATGATTCGAATATTCAAATATCTGATTCCGTTGCTGGCAGCCTCCGCCTGGGGCTGCAACGACCCTGATCGTACGGATGAACCGGCTCCCGCGGCCGGGGACCGCCCCATCAGATGGGATGTCGCCAGCGTGACATCCCCCGGGGTCCAAAGCCGCTCGCTCGTCGGTCCCGCCCCGGAGGAGGGCCAGACCACCGACTGGATCACCCTCGAACAGGCCTGCACCCCCACGGCCGCAGGCGGCAATGGCCTGGCTATCGGCATCTGGGCCGACTATACCTACGAGGATCTCCAGGGTGACGAAATCACCATAAAAAACCTCTTCAGCGGAACCCGGCTCATCTATGCCAATAAAACGAACGGGAACCCCTACAGCTACTGGAACTACGAAGGCGAAGACCTCTACTGGTACATCGGCGGCAGGTACAAGTTCCGCGCCTTCTTCCCCCAGAAGATCAGCGAAAACGTCATCTCGTCGACCAGCGCCACCACCTTCGTGATCGAATACCCCACGCACAACCTCCAGGAAGACCTCCTGCTCGCCTACAACGCCGTCGATACAACCAATCCCCAGGTCGACCTCAGCAAACCCGTCGGCCTGCACTTCAGCCACGGACTGGCCGCCATCCGCTTTATTATCAAGGCCAACTTCGCAACCGAAGACAAACTCACTTCGTGCTACTTCCAGAACGCCGATACGCGCGACTTCGCAACCTCCGGCATGTTGGCCTACGGCTCCGAGACCGAAACCGAAAGCATCTCCTGGAGCCTGGGATACTACCCTCCCGTCACCGAGAAGATCTACTACTGGCAAAACTCCGGAATCACGTTCTCGACCGACGAACACGGATCGACAACCTCGGCAACCGCATACTCCGCTACGGGAACAACCAACGGGGACCTCTTCACCGGAAACAACGGATGGGTGCTGATCCTCCCGCAGGCGTCGCCGGGCAGTCTGAAATTCTGCTTCACGACCCAGAGCGGCGGTGATGCCGTCTTCACGGTGACCATCCCGCAGGTGACCGAACGCATCGACAACGGCGACGGAACATTCACCGAAAGCACGGAGTACCTCCCCGGAAAACGATATACCTACACGGTGTCCATCAGCAAAACCGACCTTGAGCTGACCCTGACGGTCGCCGACTGGAACGAACGCGAATCCTCGCACAGCATCATCTTCTGACAACGACTTAACCGAAGCCACCATGTACGGTAATCTCAATAAATGGTTCTTCCCTGCAATGCTTCTGGCAACACTCTACGGCTGTCAGAAGAGCGACCTCGTCACCCAAAAAGAGACGCAGGATGTGAGGGAACCGGCCAGTCTCGTGCTGACAACGGATTTTTCGGCCCTGATCACCGCCGGTGAAGGCACCCGCGCCAACATCGATCCCGGCGACAATACCATCCAACACGTCACGCTCTTCCTGATCGACTACCTCGACGACCGGCTCGTCGCCTACCGGCACATCTGCCCCGACCCCAACGGCCCTCTCCATGCCTATGACGATACCGACGACCAAAACGGGTTCGTCAATGAGGCAACCGGAGAGATCGACCCGTCTCTCATCTCGGGAAAAACCATCCGCGTCACGTTCGACTACAACAACACGAAGAACGGATTGGCTGAAAAACTCACCCGCGGAACCTACGTGCTGCTCGCGGCGGCAAACTACTCGGAGTCGGACAAATTCGGCGATCTGGGAATCGCCGCGGAGATCAAAAGCCTGCTCGACCTCTTCGACGGAAACTCGGCAGTCGGTATCAGTAATTTCAAGGACAACCACAGCGACTTCTATAACCTGGCACTGGAAATCCCCGAGGTAACGGAGAACGGGACAACCTACGACCCCTATATCCGCCCGGGCGATGTCTCGATCCCGCTGTGCACCACCCAGTACCTCCATCTGATTTCGGGTGTGAACCGCTACAACGCCGAACTCAAGCGCACCTGTGCCCGGATGCAGATCGACGTGTGCAACTACAGCGAATTGCCGCTGACAATCAATAGCCTGGAGTTCAGCTCGAACTTCACCCAATCGAACTGCTACCTCTTCTCCCGGCTGGACCGCTTCGAGAACTACGAGATCGGGGACAACTACCGGGGAAAGGGGGCTCCGGTCTCCGACAGCGGGAATGCCCTCACGCCGTTCACCCCCGGCACGGTGCTGACCCGGAAGCAGGGGACGAAAACCGTTTTCGACGGCCTGATCTACGAAAGCTACGACCCGGACAACAACTACACCTACACGATCGACGTCGGCTATACGGGAGAGGGCGACATCACGCGCTATGAACTCGCCAACAACGGGCAGCCCGTTTCGTCGTTGAGCGACGTGCAGAGCATGGGGCCCTATTTTCTGATCAGGCACAGAAATGGCGGTTACCTCTACGTACAAAATGACCAGCCGTATGCCACCACGGGCACCAGTCCGTCGCCCCAGACGATCCTCGACAACTGCAAGGAGAACAACGACTATTACAATTACGTCTGGGAACTCGAATATGCTTCCACCGGGAACTACTACCTGCGGAACGTGCAGACAGAGGATTACATCGGGCGGATCACTTCGATCGACGGGACCCGACTGTCCATGGTCGGCAAGGAGAGCCAGTACACGGCGGCCGACACCTTCAAAGTGTTGAGCATCACATCCAACAACCAGACCTATTTCGTCTTCCGCTCGAATAATTACTATCCGACGGCCTATATCAATGTCTGGCAAGGGACCAGCAATAACATTGCGGCTTATAGTAGCCCCGACACCGGATCGCAGTTCTTGCTCTATCCGGTCACTCGGGTCACTGGACTGAAAAGCCGTCAGGAGGTCGTGCTGCGGACCATCGACAAGACGAGCGGCGTGGTGAGCGACGTCCACGAAATCCAACGCAACGACTACATCCACGTCCTCGTCGAGGTGTCGTACAACCCCGACAAGGGCGACTTCGAATTCGTCGTCAATGACTGGAAAAAAGGCGGCGGCGAGATAACCTTCAACTGATGCCGGAACCATGAAACGATCGATACTTTTCTGCTGTCTCTGTTCGCTGCTGCTGGGCAGTTGCATCAAGGACCCCGAACTCGACCCGACACAGGTCGGTGAGGGCGAAGTATGGACGACACTCGACTTCACCCATACGGACTACGACCAGATCCGCATCACGACCCGCTCGACCCTCGGGCCGATTGCCGAGGCCCGCGTCTCGAACATCTACGTCTTCCTGTTCAACAGTGCCGGAGAGCGCGTCTACGGACACTACTTCGACGACGAGAACAAACTTTCAACGCGCAACGAAGTCGTCGCCGCCAATACGAACTGCTGGATGGTCAACAACCTCGTGAGCGAAGGCGGAGAGACCCACGGTACGATCCGGATGAAGATTCCGCAACTGACGGGAGGTACCTTCTGGCTCGTGTCGAACCTCGACACCGACATGCTGAACCTCTCGCCCGAGAAGTTCAGTTTCATCCGCACGATCGATGAACTCAAAGCGCTGACGGTGCTGCTCAATCAGGAGATCACCTCGCGCAACGGCTCGTTCACCATGACCGGAAGCGCCGAAAACATCACCATTTCCGATTCCGGGATCTTCCAGAACGGGGCGTCGGTCGTCATTCCGCTGAACCGGCTCGATGCCAAGATCGAGGTCCGCGTCCGTGCGGCCGTCGACAACGAGACACAGGTCAATGTTTCCGGATCCACAACCACCCAGCGGATCAAGGGCTTCACACCCGAATCGTGGCAGGTGGTCAACCTGCCGAAGGGATGCTTCCTGCTCGAACACGCCGTCGCCGCGGAGGGCGGTCACGATGCCGATACGGGGTTCTTCGACAGCCATCCGGTCAATTTCGAGACCCAGAACGAGGAGAGTTTCACCTACGAAAAGAGCGACAAGACGTCGGTCACCGTGACGGCTCCCGTCCACGGCTTCTCGTTCTACATGTACGAGAACCGCCCCGAAGCCAAAAAAACCGTAACGGAATACCACCAGCGCGACAAGCGGATCAAGGACGATACCGGCGCCTACGACACGACGGACGGGCTTTGGGAGAATGCGCCGGAGACCGCCACCTACCTGGTTATCAAGGGCGAGGTGGCCATGGATGTCGACGTCTCGGCCGAAGCCAAGGACCAGACGCTCAATGCCGCAGTCACCTACTACATCCACCTGGGTGACATCGGCAGCATCCCCAACGGCCTGAACGACTATCGGGTCAACCGCAACACCCACTATACCTACACCATCACCATCAAGGGCGTGGAGAACATCCAGGTCGAGGTCGAGACGAAGGTCGAGAACGAATCGGGAGCCACGGGGCACGTCTATATCGCCAAGGAGTCGATCTACACCTTCGATTCGCACTATGGCCAGCGAGTCTTTGCCTTCGATCAGGCGTCGATCACCTCGGAGAATGTCACCTGGTATGTCAAGACCCCCTTCGGACGAGAGGGTATGCCCGAGGTTGTCAATGGTGCAGAGATCCCGAACGGGCTGGATTACAAGTGGGTATCGTTCCGGATCAACGACATCGAGGCCTCGGAGCAATACAGCCACCGGAATCAGAAATACGACCCCGACGAGGTGATGGACATCATCGAATTCTGCGACTACATCCGCGAGCAGAAGGAACGTTTCATCCAGAACCGGACCAACGATTTCCGCAAGGAGGAGGACCCCGAGCTCAAGCGGCTCTACCCTGACCGGCCGGATATTTATACCCGCTATCGGATCTATGCCACGATCTTCGTCGACGAGTTCTACTACGACAGGGACCCGATTTCGGGTGAGGTCCGCACCACCTTGTGGAAGGAGTTCGTCAATCAGCCCAACCGGATGATGCACATCCTCTGCGATACGAAGTTCAGTCCTGACGGAGACAGTTCAACGACCGGCAGTGTCGTGACGATCCGGCAACGTTCGATCCAGACCATCTACAACACCGAGGATGAATCCACGCAAACGGCCTGGGGCGGAGAATCCATCGATGAAAACGAGGGTCTTCTCTGGTTCTACAACCGCAACGAAACGCATGCGGTAGAATCGGTCTATCCGTATGTCGACACGGACTACGGGAACGACTCGCGGGCCAACGGGCTCTACAATACGGCCCGGCTCTGGGAGTTGACGGACGGAACGGGCAGTTACAAGAATGCGCTGTGGGACGATTACCTCGACTACGATCGGGAGAATGACCACGAATTGATTTTCCTCAAGGACGACGACGATCTGGCTACGGCACGTTATGCGTGCCTGATGCGGAACCGGGACGACAACGGAGACGGGATTATCGAAGCGTCGGAAATTCGGTGGTACCTTGCCTCACTCCAGCAGTTGACAGCGCTTTACATTGGAGATCAGGGGCTTTCCAGCGAGGCCAAGCTCTACGACCAGTTCAACGGATACGGAAAGGACGAGGTGGATGAATACGGGTCCCAGCTCTGGAGACGACACATCATCAGCAGCACCCGGTGGGGAAACGGGTCGACAAGCAACTATCCCGCGATGCTCTGGGCCGAGGAGGGATTGTCGACGAGTGCCTACAAACAGTACGCCAATACGAAACCGGGGCGGTATACGGTGCGATGCGTCCGCAATCTGGGCATGGACCCCGCCTCCGAGCAGGAGGCCATCCAGGCGCTCAACGACGCGGATCGGACACCCGAGGTTTCGATACGCTTCCAGACCGTCGAGGAGAACCAGTCAAACGCATCGGTTTATCAGTTCGACCTGTCGAGGATCAACAAAAAATCAATCCGCTACTACACGTCCCGCGAGCTGGAACCCGGAGACGAATATGCGGAATCCGCACGGGTATACAGCAAGTTCGAGACCGGGCCGCTGGTAAGCTACTCGGGGAGTTATGGCAATCTGAAATCCATGATCGAGCGTGGAGAGAGTCCATGCCCCGATGGTTATCGGGTGCCGAATATCCGCGAAGCAAGCCTGATGGCGAACTACATTACTTCGGATGTCAATCCACACTGGTGGCCAGATTATGCCTATGTAAACACCTACTATTCGTTCGGAACTCTTGGTAAGAATTACGACGGGACGAGTACTACGTGGTTCTACAAAGTTAATCACATCACCGTCAACGGATCGGCAACGAATATTCGTTGTGTCCGGGATATTCAGTAGTTTCGGGGAGAGAGTCTCTCAGTCGGATGGATTCCCCGCTTGACGGCGAATGACATTCTCTCCTGGATTTCCGCCTTGAACGGAAATCCAGGATCGCCAAAGCGCAGAACGGCTTCGGAAACCCTTCGCTGATACCTTCGCCCATAGCGCCCGGTTAAGAACCGGGCGTTTTTTGGGTTGCGGCGCTTTTCATCGACCCAAAAAGCGCCGCAAAAACCATCGTCCCAAATTACGGACCTCAGCACCCCGGCCGCGTCTTTTTTCACGACGTCGGTGCATCGGAATCATTTTTTGCGTATATTTGCGCAACACAAGAGGGGTGCCTTCGAGGAACTACGGTACAGACACCGGGAATGGTGACGCAGCGTCGATGCCGACCCTGCTGATTCCAAAACGATGCCGTCCGGACGCTTTCACGAAAAGGCTGAGATCATACCCTATGAACTTGATGCGGGCAACACCGACGAAAGGACTTGTTCATAGACCGTAATTTCTCACGGGCACATCTTCTGCAAATTACGGATTTCGCATGGAAGTATTCATCAATCGCAAACCTATCGGGGTCGAGGCCCCGATGAGCCTCGGCGAGTTGCTGACGCGGGAGGGTATCCCGTCGGAAGGGGTCGCCGTAGCGGTGAACAACCGCGTGGTGCCGCGCGGCGAGTGGGCCGCGACGCCCGTCGAGGAGGGCATGAAGATCACCGTCATCCGAGCCGTCTGCGGGGGATGATGCGGCTCGTCGTCATCACCCGGGAGGAGTTTACGGCCGAGGAGCCGGAGACGATCCTCCGCCTGCTGGAGGGCGGGATCGAGCGCATCCACCTGCGCAAACCCGCAGCCACGGAACCGGAGATGCGGCGCCTCATCGAGTCGCTGCCCGCGACGTGCTACCCGCACCTGAGCCTCCACGACCACCTGCCGCTGGCCGCTGAGTACGGGCTCGGGGGCGTGCACCTCAACGCCCGGAATCCGGCGCCGCCCGAAGGGTTCCGGGGGTTGGTGAGCCGCTCGTGCCACACGCCCGGAGAGCTGGCGGAGCACGCCGCCGACACCGACTACCGCTTTTTGAGTCCGATTTTCGACAGCATCTCGAAGAGCGGCTACCGTGCGGCATTTTCCGGGGAAGCGCTGTGCGAAGCTGCGGCTCAGGGGATTATCGACACGCGGACATTGGCGCTCGGGGGCGTGACACCCTCCCGCCTGCCACAGGTCCGGGCGTGGGGATTCGGGGGAGCGGCGCTGCTGGGCTGCATCTGGCGCGACACCTCGGCGGCGGGACTGCGGCGCACGCTCGCCGAAATCGACAAATATAAAAAGGAATAACATGCTTCAATTCATCACACACCGGAACGGGCGTTACGACGAGATCTCCGGGACACGCACCGTACTGGAAGGGGGCTGCCGCTGGGTGCAGCTCCGCATGAAGGATGCCCCGGACGAGGAGTTCCTGCGCGTGGGGCGCGAGGTGGGACGGCTGTGCCGGGAGTACGGTGCGACGTTTCTCGTAGACGACCGCGTGCATCTGGTCGCCGAGCTCGGGGCCGACGGCGTACACTTGGGCAAGCACGACATGCCCGTTTCGGAAGCCCGCCGACTGCTGCCCGCCGGGACGACCATCGGCGCTACGGCCAATACGTTCGAGGAGATCGCACGCGCCGCAGCGGCCGGGGCCGATTACATCGGACTGGGCCCGTTCCGCTTCACCGAGACCAAACGCAACCTGAGCCCGATCCTCGGGCTGGAGGGTTACCGGGCGATCTTCGAGCGGTGCCGCGCGGCGGGGATCACGCTTCCGGTGGTGGCCATCGGGGGGATCACGGCCGCGGACGTCGCAGCGATCCTCGCCACGGGAGCCACGGGCATCGCCCTCTCGGGGGCACTCCTCGGGGCCGAAGACCCGGCGGAGGAGACCCGCAAAATCATGAAAATCCTAAATCATCACAAACTATGAACGAATTGATAATCGGCGGACGGACGTTCCGTTCGCGTCTGTTCGTCGGCACGGGCAAGTTCAGCTCCAACGAGCTGATGTCGCGTGCCATTGCCGCCTCGGAGACCGAAATGGTCACCGTGGCCATGAAACGGGTCGACATGGCCAACCCGCAGGACGACCTGCTGACCCATATCCGTCGTCCGGGCATCCAGCTGCTGCCCAACACCTCGGGCGTCCGCAACGCCGAGGAGGCCGTTTTGGCGGCCCAACTGGCCCGCGAGGCCTTCGGCACGAACTTCATCAAGCTGGAAATCCACCCCGACCCGAAATACCTGCTTCCGGACCCCGTCGAGACGCTCCACGCCACGGAGGAGCTGGCAAAAATGGGGTTTGTGGTGCTGCCCTACATCCAGGCGGACCCGGTGCTGTGCAAACGTCTCGAAGAGGCCGGTGCCGCCACCGTCATGCCGCTCGCGGCGCCGATCGGCACCAACAAGGGGCTCGTCACGCGCGAGATGCTCGAAATCATCATCGAACAGAGCAACGTCCCCGTCGTGGTCGACGCCGGGTTGGGGGCTCCATCGCACGCCGCAGCGGCCATGGAGCTGGGCGCCGACGCCGTGCTGGTCAATACGGCGATTGCCGTGGCGGGCGATCCCGAGCGGATGGCCCGGGCCTTTGCGCGGGCCGTCGAGGCGGGGCGCGAAGCCTACGAATCGGGACTGGGAGCCACGGCGCGCCACGCCGAAGCGAGCAGCCCGCTGACCTCGTTCCTCGATTAATCGCACACGCAGGTGTTTTCAGAGGAATTAGAGAAAGACGAGTGGGAGGAGACCACCGCGCGGATCCTCTCCAAAACGGCCGCCGACGTGGAGACGGCCCTCGGCAAGGAGCATCTGACACTCGACGACTTCATGGCGCTGGTCTCGCCCGCCGGGGCGGCCTACCTGGAGCCGATGGCGCAGCTGAGCCGCCGCTACACGCAGGAGCGCTTCGGCAAGACCGTCTCGATGTACATTCCGATGTACATCACCAACTCCTGCACGAATTCGTGCGTCTACTGCGGTTTCAACCGCCACAACGCCATTCCGCGGGTGATCCTCACCCAGGAGCAGATCGAGGCGGAGTGCCGGGCGATCCGCGAGCTGGGGCCTTTCGAGAACCTGCTGCTCGTGACGGGCGAGAACCCGCGGGCCGCGGGCGTCGACTACATCGAGCAGGCGCTGCACACGTGCCGCCCGTGGTTCAACAACCTCACGATCGAGGTGATGCCGCTGGCGGCCGAAGAGTACGAACGGCTCACCCACGCGGGTCTGAACGGCGTGGTCTGCTTCCAGGAGACCTACAACCGCAGGAACTACAACCGCTACCACCCGGCGGGGATGAAGTCGAAGTTCGAGTGGCGGGTGAACGGTTTCGACCGCATGGGCCAGGCCGGGGTGCACAAGATCGGCATGGGCGTACTGATCGGGCTGGAAGAGTGGCGCACGGACGTCACGATGATGGCCCTGCACCTGCAATACCTGCGCCGCCGCTACTGGAAGACGCGCTACAGCGTCAATTTCCCGCGGATGCGCCCCTCGGAGGGTCATTTCCAGCCCAACGTCGTGATGAGCGACCGCGAGCTGGCGCAGGTGACCTTCGCCTTCCGGATCTTCGACCACGACGTCGACATTTCGTACTCGACGCGCGAGCGGGCCGAGTTCCGCAACC
>CALUKL010000127.1 GCA_944321195.1 uncultured Alistipes sp. | reverse complement strand
TATGACAACCCCTACTGGTGGTGGTACTATCCCTACTACTGGGCTCCCGGGTACTGGGGCAACTGGGTCGGATGGCACTATCCCTACAGCGTCTATTACGCCTACACCGCAGGCTCGCTGCTCGTGGAGATGCTCGACCTCCAGGCCGACCAGGAGAGCGGCAAGAAACTCCCCGTCATCTGGGACACCTTCATCGGCGGCCTGCTGACCTCCGATGCCGAACTCAACCTCCAGCGCACCGTCGAGGGCGTGGAGCAGGCTTTCGCACAGTCGCCCTATCTGGAAAAATAGTTTAACGCAAAATCTGTCCGATCATGAAAACATCGAAATACTTCAAAACCATTGCATTCTGCGTCGTCATGCTGGCCGCCACGCTGCCGGGCAAAGCGCAGGTCTTCCCCAACACCTACATCAATATCGATTGGCAGATGGCTGTGCCTCTCGGAGACGACTTCGCCGACAAAACATCGGGTTGGGGCATGAACTTCGAAGGCGGATACTTCGTCTCACCGGCCATCACCGTGGGGCCCTTCATCTCCTACCAGACCAACCTGCAGGACATCGACCGCCAGACCCTCGACCTGGGGGACGGCGCCGCCCTGACCACCAATCAGAAACACGCTCTGTTCCAACTGCCGTTCGGTGTCACGAGCCGATACAACTGGCTTACCGACAGCCTCTTCCAACCCTATGTCGGCATGAAGATAGGAGCCTGCTACGCCGAGATGTCCTCCTATTACTACGTCGTCAGACAATACTCCGAGACCTGGGGATTCTATATGTCACCGGAAATCGGCGTGTCGATCTTCCCGCGCCCCGACTACCGGCTGGGATTCCATGTGGCTCTCTACTACAGCTACGCCACCAACAGCGGCGACGTGCTGGTTTACAAGATCAACAAGATCAACAACTTCGGCATCCGCGTCGGCGTCTCGTTCTGACGCTCGCGCCGGGCCGCAACGAAAAGCCGGACCTTGCAGCAAGGTCCGGCTTTTTCCGGAGACCGGTTTCCCGACATCCCTTCCCGAACAGAGACCGGACTTCCGCCTCTCCCGGAGCCCCTCCCCTTCAACGGCAGGGCGCCCCTCTCCGGCGGGCGCCCCCGGTTTCACTCAATGCGCTTCAAGCCAGTTGCGGCCCACCCCGGCATCGGCTATGAGCCGCACCTTCAGTTTCGCGGCCGACTCCATGCTCTCGGTGACGATCCGCACGACCTGCTCCTGCTCCTCTCGCAGCATGTCGACCACCAGTTCGTCGTGCACCTGCAGGATCACCCGCGAGCGGATCCCTTCGGCCGCAAAACGGCGGTGGACGTCGATCATGGCGATCTTCATGATGTCGGCCGCCGAGCCCTGGATCGGAGCATTCACGGCGTTGCGCTCGGCCAAGCCGCGCGCCACGGCATTGTGCGAATTGATGTCGTTGAGGTAGCGCCGCCGCCCGAAAATCGTCGAGACAAAGCCCTCCTCCCTGGCCCGCTCCACCACGCGGTCCATGTACTCCTTGACCCTGGGATAGGAAGCGAAATAGCCGTCGATGATCTCCCGGGCCTCCTTGCGCGGGATCTCCAGCCGCTGGCTCAGCCCGAAGGCCGAAATGCCGTAGATAATGCCGAAATTGGCCGTCTTGGCCCGCCGCCGCTCCTCGGGTGTCACCTCCGAAATCGGTTTGTTGAAGAGCCGCGCCGCCGTCGAGGCGTGGACATCCTCCCCATGCTCGAAGGCCGCGATCAGCGACTCGTCGCCCGAAAGGTGGGCCATCAGCCGCAACTCCACCTGGCTGTAATCCGCCGACAAGAGCAGATGGTCGTCGTCCGACGGAATGAAGGCCTTGCGGATGCGGCGGCCCATCTCCTCGCGCACGGGAATGTTCTGCAGGTTGGGGTTCGTCGATGAAAGGCGCCCGGTGGCCGTCACCGCCTGGTTGAACGACGTATGGATCCGTCCCGTACGGCGGTTGACCAGTTGCGGCAGCGCCTCGACATAGGTCGACAAGAGCTTCTTCACCCCGCGGTATTCGAGGATCAGGTCGACGATCCGGTGTTTGTGCGCAAACGACTGAAGGTACTCCTCGTCGGTACAGAACTGCTTGGTTTTCGTCATCTTGGGCTTCTCGGCAATGCGCATCTTCGCAAAAAGCACCTCGCCCAACTGTCGTGTCGAGTTGATGTTCAGATTCGGCTCCCCGGCCTCGGCCCGCACCGCATCCTCCAGTTCCGCCAGTTTGCGGTTCAGCTCCACGGCATAGGTGGCCAGCGCCTCCGTGTCGATCCGCACGCCTGCCATCTCGATGTCGGCCAGCACGGTGATCATCGGCGCCTCGACCTCGAAATAGAGGTGCTGCAGTCCGATCTGCTCGACCAGCGGGAAGAGCACCCGCTTGAGCCGGAGCGTGACGTCGGCATCCTCCGCGGCGTACTCCTTCACGCGCTCGACGTTCACCAGGTCCATCGTCAGCTGCTTGGCACCCTTGCCGATCAGCGTCTCGATCTCGATCGGCCGGTAGTTCAGGTACTTTTCGGCCAGGATGTTCATGTTGTGGCGCGATTCGGGATCCAGCAGGTAGTGGAGGATCATCGTATCGTAGAAGCGGCCCCGGACCTCAACGCCCAACTGCCGCAGCACCATCAGGTCGAACTTGATGTTTTGGCCGATCTTGGCGATGCGTTCGTTCTCGAACAGCGGGCGGATGATCTCCGCATATTCACGTGCGGTCTCCTCCCTGAAGGGCACGTACCACGCCTTGAAGGGCTCCACGGCCAGCGAAAGGCCCACGATCCGGTCGTTGAAGACGTCGAGTCCCGTCGTCTCGGTATCGAAGCAGAACTCCTCGTAACGGCCCACCGCGGCAATCACCTCCCGCAGGTGGTCGGCACTCTCCACGAGCGTATATTCGTGGGGCGTGGTCTGCGCCGTCTCGAACTGCATCGCCTCGGCTTCAGCCTGCAGGTCGGCCGCCGGAACCGGCGGCGCCGCCATCGGAACCACGGGCTCACCGAAGAGGTTTCCCTGTCCGGCCAACGCCGCCTTCTTTGCCGCGGCCGACTTGGCCCGCGCCATCTCCGCCAACTGGGTCTGCGCCTCCTGACGGGGGCCGTCCGAGACCGGTTCGGGAGGAGCCAGGTTGGCCAAATCGTTCAGGAACGCCTTGAAATCGAGTTCCGCAAAGAGCGCCCGCAAATCATCGAGATGCGGTTCGCAGACCGTCAGATCCTCTTCGCGCAATTCGATCGGAACGTCGAGGCAGATGGTCGTCAGCCGTTTGGCCAGCCGCAGGTTGTCGGCCCAGGCAGCGATCTTCCCGCCCTGTTTTCCGGGGATACGGTCGACATTCGCCAGGATATTCTCCACCGTACCCCATTCGCGGACCAGTTTGCAGGCACTCTTCTCGCCGATCCCCGGGACGCCCGGAATGTTGTCCGAAGCATCCCCCCACAGGGCCAGAATATCCCGCACCAGCTGCGGATCGTCGATGCCGTACTTCTCACGGATCTCCTCGCGCCCCAC
The DNA here is from genome assembly GCA_944321195.1 of uncultured Alistipes sp. Classification (GTDB taxonomy): domain Bacteria; phylum Bacteroidota; class Bacteroidia; order Bacteroidales; family Rikenellaceae; genus Alistipes. Next base: position 1,093 of record CALUKL010000127.1, on the reverse strand, counting down.
GATCTCGATACTCCCGTCGGCACCCCGCTGCTTGTAGATGCGGCAGCGGTCGCGAACCAATTGTCCATAATCCTTGTCGGGCGTCACCATATAGACGTCGTAGCCCGCCTCGGCGCCCTTCTGCGAGAGGGTGCCGATCACGTCGTCGGCCTCGTAGCCCTCGACTTCGAGGATCGGGATGCACATCGCCTCCAGCACCCGTTTCACGTAGGGAACCGACAGCAGAATATCTTCGGGCGTCTCCGTGCGATTGGCCTTGTACTCCGGAAAAATCTCCCGCCGGAAACTCCCGCCCGGGGGATCGAAGGCAACCCCCAGCAGATCGGGGCGTTCGCGCTTCTGAATGTCGCGCAGGAATTTCACGAAGCCGAACACCACCGAGGTGTTCATCCCCGTCCGGTTGCGCATGGGACGCCCCAGGAACGCATAGTAATACTTGAATATCAACGCATAGGCGTCGACCAGAAAGAGTTTTTTCATAGCTGTGTATTGCGTCGTTTTGTCGAAAGGGGAGGGGTCAGGCATTGTCTTCGGCGAACCATTCGGCGAACGACGTAGCGGTTTCGTGGAGCCGCAGCGAGTGGAGCGTCACACCCTCGGGCAGTCGCGCAGCGATCCGTGCGGCAAAGTCCCCCAGCATGTTCTCGCACGTCGGCTGGTAATCCACCGTCACTACATTCCCGAAACGGGCCGACAAGACCCTGAAAAACTCCGACCCGGGCTCCGGGCGCTTCAGGACCAGGGCATGGTCGAAGCGCGAAACGATCTCCTCGTTTACGATGCGTTTCAAGACGCCGAAATCCATCACCATACCGTATTTGGGGTTCTCCGGGTCCTGAAGCGGGGAGCCCTTCACCGTCACGAAAAGCCGGTAGGAGTGCCCGTGAATCTCGCGGCACGGGCCGTCATAACCGTCGAGGGCATGCGCCGCCTCGAACGAAAATTCCTTGGTCAATCTGATTACTGCCATATTATCAAGATCATGGAGCGGGCGTGCAAAACAGGAAAGCCAGCCTCACCCTTTGCCGAACCGCATCCTGCATTTCACAAAGATAATGGAAATCGAAAACAAAACCGCCCTCCCGACACGAAT
>CALUKL010000126.1 GCA_944321195.1 uncultured Alistipes sp. | reverse complement strand
GCGAATCGGACGGCAGGAAACTCCCTGCCGGGAAACTGTCGCAGCGAATCGTCGCCTCGTAGGCCTTCCGTTGCGCGTCGAACTGTCCCTCCAACCCGATGCGGCCCTCCGTTCCGGTGCGGCCGGTCCCGTTTTCACCCGCACCTGTTTCTGCATCGCGCCGTCCCGTCCCGGCCGTCAGTACCGACGCCAGCGAATAGACCTCGCGCTCGGCCGCAGCCGAACCCTCCCAGGCAATGCGATCCGGGAGTGTCACCCTGCGGCGCAGGGCCGTATCGGGCAGGACCTCCAGCAGAAAGGCCGGATTGCGGAGTGCACCCCGGAACCGGGCCGAAGCGGCCAGCCGTTTCGGATCGAGCGGATAGCGGGCCTTGCCGTCCAGTGTAAGGGAGAGCCATTCAGGCGAGGAGATCTCCACGCCGATCTTTTCGAGCTCCTCCCATGTTCCGGCCGTGGCGAGATGCAGCCTGAGCAGCCGGTTGTCCAGCGGTGCGGGAATTGCCGCGGGGGCGATGCGGGCCAAGTCGCGGGTGGCCACTTCGGCCGTCAGATCGGCCGTCAGCGGGGCGGTCGGCTCCATTTGCAGCGCCCCGGGTCCTGCCGTCAGGTCGGCCTGCAGGTGTGAGGCTGCGGTGGCGAGCTCGAATCCCGAGAGCGAAATCCCCTCCGGTCCCATTTCGAAACGCCCCTGCGTCCGTTCTACCGTGAGCCCGCAGCGTTCGGTGAAGGCCAGCTGCCGGATCTGCAGGGCGACCGCTCCGCCGCGGTTGTAGAGCGAGTCGACCGTCAGATCGACCCCGTTCAGGACGATCCGTCCGGGATCGAATCCCTCCGCCGGGCGATGTCCTGCGACACCGTAAGCAACCCGGTTCCCGGCTAACGCCAGCTTCCCGATCCGGATGCTCCACGGTTCGGACGTTGTTTCCGGTTGAGGCGCTGCTTCCGCTCCCGAACGGTTCGGACGTCCGTCGGCTTCCGGCATGGCGGTCTTTTCTATGCTTGCCGCTCCCGCTGCTCCCGCTTTCTCGGAAATCCCGACCGTCCCGACCGTTTTGACTGTCTCGACCGTCTCGACCGTCCCGACCGTCCCGGCAGTCCCGGCCGCGGGAGGTGCAACGAAATAGGTGTAGTCGCCCCGGTCGATCCATACGCGGACTACGGCCACCTGCTGGCTGTCGAGCTGCACCCGACACTGCTCCACACCCCCTTCGGCCAACTGCACCGACAACTCCGGATCGGTCCCCTCCGCCCCCATTTCGAAGGCCGTGCGGCGGATCGAGAGGGTGTCGAGGTCGATGGCCCAGCGCAGCGGGGCGGTGGCGGAGTCGGGTTTCTCTTCGGCTGTCGGCTCTCCGGGATGGAGGACGATGGCGGCGCTGTCCAGCGCGATGTGCCGGACGGCAGCCTTTTCGTGCTGCAGGTCGGCCCGCAGCTGCTCGATGGCGAACAGCCCGGCCGCAATTCGCAACTCGAATCCCGTCGCCGTATCCCGGTAGCGGGCCGCCAGACGTTCGACTTCGAACTCCCGGACAACCGCCCGCTTGCGGACCAGCGGCCAGGGGTTGACCTCCAGGGCGATCCGTCCGCAGTCGACGAGCGTATCGCTGCAGTCGAGGATCCGGATCTGCTCGGCGGCGAGCCGCAACGGGAAGCGCAACCGGAACCGCTCTACGGAGATCTCCAGCCCGAGGCTTTTCGAGAGGGGGTCCAGGGCCTTGCGCCGGGCCAGTTCCTGCACGGCCGGGACATAGAGCAGGCCCAGGCAGCAGAAGAGCAGCAGAACGATTGCAAGCACTCCCCGAAGGGTATATTTGAGGAATTTTTTCACGATTGGCCGTCGCTGCGGAATTACCCTGCAAGGTACAAAAAGCGGGCGATTAAACCAATCGTCCGCCCGTAAAAAGAGGCCTATGCATACCGGATTTTGCTTCCGGAGCTCCGCTTTGCGCCGTTTATCCGTGCTGTTGCCGGGTCCTGTACTGCGACGGAGACATGCCGGTGTTGCGTTTGAAGTAGCTTCCGAAGAACGACTGGTTGGGGAAATTCAGCGAATAGGCAATCTCCTGCACGCTCATGTCCGAATATTTGAGCAGCGTTTTGGCTTCGAGGATCACGTAACTGTCGATCCATTCCGAGACGGACTTTCCGCTGATGCGTTTGATCAGCGTGGTGAGGTACTTGGGGGTAATGCAGAGTTGCTGGGCGTAGAATCCGACGCTTCGTTCTCGTTTGTAGTTTTCGTTGAGCAGCCGGATGAATTGCGTGAAGTGTTCCTTGGCACGGTCGTGGGCCGGGTTTTCGACTTCGGGATGCTCCGAAAGGTAGCGGTGGAGGATCTCGCCGACCTTGTAGATGGTTCCCGAGATGAGCCCCCCGATGATTTCGGTCGAGAATTCGCTCTCCGGCGCCTTGAGTTCCTGTTCGATCAGGGCGATGAAACTCTGCATGGCCTTGCATTCGTCGTGCGAGATCTCCAGGCAGGGATAGGATGCAAATTGCAGGAGCAGCGGCAGCAGGTGTTTCGTGTCGATGTTGATGCGCTTGAAGAAGTCGGGCGATATGGCGATGGTGTGTACGGTCAACTGTTCGACGGACTGGCCCTGGAGAATGCTGTTGGGCCCGCAGATGAACAGCGTGTCCTTTTTGATCCGGAATTCCTGGAGGTTGAGCAGCCCGGAGCATTCGCCTTCGGTCCCGACTCCGATGATGAACGCATCGATTCGACATGGATCCCGGAATGTCTGCAGATGGGATTTGGTGCTGGCGGCGATGCATTCACCCATTATCCCCGGCCTGTTTGTACCTCCGTGTATGGAGATGAGTTCCTGAAGCGTAAAGCGGGTGATGGGGGTTTCCCGGATCTCGTTGTTCATCTTCTCATTAAGTAAGTTAGGGTGTGTTGTCATACGGAACTATAACGGCAAAGCGTGCCGAAAAGTCTTTTAAGGCGAAAGAATGAACATTTTACGAGTTGTTTTGAAGGGTCGTGTTTTGGAAAACGGACGCCGAACCTGATGGTTCGGCGTCCGTTCGGGTATATTGGCCTCTGTTTTTCGTGCCCCCCCCCTCCAGCTTATTCGGCGGCAGGTGCAGGCGTCGTGGTGGCTGCGGGCGTCTCGGTGATTCCGAGCTCCTTCTTCACTTCGGGAGCGATGTCGGTCAACGTAGCCTCATCGAAGTAAGCCAGCGAGCCCGTCGAGGTGTCGAATACGACGAGGTATCCGCCAGCTGCCGAAATCTTGTCGATGGCGTTCTTGGCCTTCTCGATGATCGGGGAGAGGAGTTCGTTCTGCTTTTTCTGATACTCCTGCTGTGCGCGCTCCTGGAATTCGCGGATTCGGGCCTGCAGGTCGTTGAGATCCTTCTCCTTCATCTCTTTGGCGATGTCGGTGAGGGTGTTGAAATTCTTCTGGAAATCCTGCAGTTTGGTATTGAATTCGACGTTCATCGTCTCGATGTTGTCCTGCAACTCCTTGGCATAAGCCTCCATGTTGGTCTGCATGGTCTTGGTTTCAGGCATCGACATGATGATCTCCTGCGTGTTGATGCGTCCGAATTTCTGCGCGAAGAGCGACGTGGACCCCATCAGCAGGGCGATGGCAAGTGTTAATTTGAGAATTTTTTTCATACGTTTATCAGTTAATGTTTTGATGTCGGTTTATTTTTTCAGGAGGTCGATCACCTGCTGCGTGCGTTCAACCGAGGGGTTGTTGTAGAGCAGCGTGGGGTTGTTCGAGGAGTCGAGGACGAGATCGGCTCCGACCTGTTTGGCATAGTTTTCAATGGCGGCGAAGACCTCTTTCTGGATCGGCGAGATCTTGGCGATTCGGGTTTTCATCAGAGTTCCCTCCTGTCCGAAGAGGCTTTCCTGATACTCCTGCGCCTCTTTTTCCTTGGCGAGGATTGTATTTTCGCGGGCCTGGCGAGCTGCCGAGGAGAGCGAAGCCTTCTGATACTGGTAGTTGTTGTAGAGGGTCTCTACCTCGGCGAATTTCTCATCCACCTGTTTCTGGTACTGTTTGGCGAGCGAATCCAACTCTTCGATGGTGTTGTTGTAGGCGTCTATCGACTTGAATATCTTCTCGCTGTTGACGACTATGTAATTTTGTGCCGAGAGGATTCCTGCGGACAGCACACCTGCTGCCAATAAAATCAGCCGTTTCATAATCTGAAATTTTAAGTTATCGATTCCGGTTTTCCGGAGATGTTGTCATAAATATAACTCTTTTCTTTCAAATTTATTGTCACCAGGCCGATTTTAGAACTGCTGACCGAGGACAAAGTGGAACTGGCTGCCGCTCTTGGTGGTGGAGTTTGCGGGGGGATCGAATCCGTAGCCCCAGTCGATACCGAGCATACCGACGACGGGCAGATAGAGCCGCACGCCGAAACCGGCCGACCGTTTGATCTTGAAGGGCGAGAACTCCTTCCAGGAGTCGAACGCGTTACCGCCTTCGAGGAATCCGAGGACATAGATCTGCGACGAGGGTTTCAGAATGACCGGGTATCGCAACTCGGCGGTGTACTTGTTGTAACCGCGGGAGTAGTAGCTCGAAGGGTCGAGGGCACCGTCTTCGTAACCGCGCATGGCGATGATGTCGATACCGTAGATGTTGTATCCCGACATGCCGTCGCCACCGACCTCATAACGCTGGAAGGGCGAGACCTTGTTCTTGTTGTAGCTTCCGAGGTATCCCATTTCGGCCTTGAGCATCAGCACGAGGTTCGAGTTGTTGAGGAATCCCTGGAACCACTGGGCCTTGAACTGCCACTTGTGGAATTCGATCCAGCGGTAGCGGTCCTGGTCGCTCATCGACTGGTCGGAGTAGTCCTTCCCGTCCCAGAGCGAGTAGGGGAGCGTAGCCTGCACCGAGGCGCTGAACTCCGAACCGCGGCGCGGATAGATGGGCTGGTCGACGGAGTTGCGGCCGAAGACGAGTTTCAGCGAGAGGAGGTTCGAACTGCCGTTTTCGACGACGAATCCGGTCCAGTTCTTGAGGTTGTAGCGTTCGTAGCTGGCCTCGGCGTAGAAGGTGAAGTAGGGGTCGGGCCAGTTGAGGCGCTTTCCGAGACCGGCGGCGACACCGTACGTCCGGAAGTATTGCGTGGCGGTCTGCCAGATGTAGTATGCGTTGTTCTGCTCGGAGATATGTGCCGAGAAGGTGAACGAGTTGGGCTTCTTGCCGCCAAGCCAGGGGTCGGTGAAGCTCAGGGCGAAGGCCTTGTAGTAGGTGCCGTTGGTCTGGGCCGAGAGCGAGAGCCGCTGGTTCTGCCCCATGGGGTAGGGCCTCCAGGCACCCTTCTTGAAGAAGTTCTTGACCGACAGGTTGTTCAGCGTGATGCCGACGGATCCCACGAAGGTGCCCGATCCCCAGCCTCCGGCGATGTTGAACTGGTCGGAAGCCTGCTCTTCGAGGGGCCAGTTGATGTCGACGAGCTCGTTGGTGACGGGCTTGATGTCGGGCATGATGGCCTCGGGGTTGAAGTGCCCCATGGATCCGAGCGTACGGATGGTCTGCATCAGCAGCGAGCGGTTGTAGAGCTCGCCCGGTCGGGTGTAGAGTTCGCGGCGGATGACCTCGTCGTCGACTCTCTGGTTTCCGGAGATCCCGACGTTGTTGATGGTGAACTGCTTGCCCTCGAAGACCTTGACTTCTATATCGATCGAGTCGGCTCCGATGATCGTCTCGGCGGGTTCGATCTGCGACATGAGGTATCCCTCGTTCTGGTAGAGCGACGACACGGACATTTCGTCGGGATTGCTCTCCTTGCCGATACCGAGCCGCTTGTGCATGGATTTCTTGTCGTAGGTGTCGCCCTTCTTGACGCCGAACATGCGCTGCAGGGCGTCGGTTTCATAGACGGAGTTTCCGACCCACGAGACGTTGCGGATGTAGTATTTGTTGCCTTCGGAGACTTCGAGGTCGATCCCGATCCGTTTTTCGTTGATCGGATAGATCGAGTCCCGGACGATGTTGGCGTTTCGGTAACCCTTCGAGTTGTAGAAGTCGATAAGGAGCTCCTTGTCGGCCTCGTAATCGGATTCGTTGAGTTTGGCGCCCTTGAAGAAGTTGATGGACTTCTGGTGCGTTTTCTTGAAGGTGCGGCGCAGGCGTTTGTCCTTGAACTGGTCGTTCCCGATGAAGTTGATCTGTCCGATCTTGACCTTCTCCTTGCGGTCGATCAGGAAGGTGACGTTGACGGCCTGTCCGGGGCGCAGAGAGTCGTTGTCGATCCGCACGTCCACTTCGGTGTTCCGGAAACCCTTTTCAGACCAATAGTCCCGAATGAGTTTCTTGTTCTTGTCGATGACGTAATCGGAGAGTTCGCTGCCTCGTTTGAGTTTGAGTTTTTCGAGCAGTTCCTTCTGCTTGCCCTTTGAGATCCCCTCGAACATCCAGTTGTAGACCCGGGGCCGCTCCTTGAGGAACACCTCCAGATCGAGGCTGTCTCCGTCGATTTCGGCTCCGATCTTCACGTCGGAGAAGAAGCGCTGGCTCCAGAATCGGGTGATTGCGTTTGCGATGAAGTTGCTGGGCAGATAGATCGAATCGCCCTCGATCAGTCCGGCGGACGATTTCAGCACGTCGGGGTTGAGGTACTTGACGCCGTGGACATTGATCTTTCGGATGTAGTACAGTTTGGGATCTCCGGCGCTTTTGAACATCGGTGCGTTTTCGGAGATGGCGGGTTTCGGAGCGGCCGTCGTATCCTGGGGCTGGGGCTCCTGGGCGAATATATTCGAGCAGCACAGCACGAGGAGGGCTGCAGCCGAGAATATCTTACCGGAATAGTTCATCTATGCTCTCTTGTCAAACAAACAAATAACTTCATTTACCTTTTACGAGGCCGAAACGCCGGTCCCGGTGGGCGTACTCTTCGATGGCGCGGTCGAACTCCCTTTCAGTGAAATCGGGCCAGAGGACCTCGGGGAACCAGAGTTCGGCGTATGAAGCCTGCCAGAGCAGGAAATTGCTCAGGCGCTGTTCGCCGCTGGTTCGGATGATCAGGTCGGGGTCGGGATAGGGTGCCGTGTCGAGGTTTTCCGCGACGGTTTCCTCCTGAATCCGGTCGGGGGCGATCTGTCCGTCGGCGACTTTTTCGGCGATTCGGCGCACGGCGCGGGTTATTTCGCTGCGCGAGGAGTAGTTGAGTGCGAGGATCAGGGTGATTGTTTTCCCTTCGGCGGTTCGGTCCTCGATTTCGGCGAGGGCCTTTTGGACCTTTTCCGAGAATCGGGAGCGTTCGCCGATCATCCGGACGCGGACGCCCTGTCGGATCAGTTCGGGGGCTTCGTTGGCGACGCTTTGGCAGAAGAGTTCCATCAGGGCGTCGACTTCAGCCGAGGGCCGTCCCCAGTTTTCCGTGGAGAAGGCGTAGAGCGTGAGGAACTTCACACCGTGCCGTGCCGCTGCGCGCAGTGAGGCGCGGACGGGTTCGACCCCGGCCGCATGGCCTTCGCAGCGTTCCAGTCCGCGCAGTTCGGCCCAGCGGCCGTTTCCGTCCATAATGATGGCGACGTGTTGCGGTATGCGTTTCAATTCGCTCATGGTAGGGCACAAATATAGGGAAAAAATCTGTTAACAGCAGGAAAAATCGGATAAATGATTCGCTGTACGTTCCATGACGGCTTTCGGAGGGGGTCAGCCGCGGATGTCTATTCCCCACATCATCTTATTGCGTAACGTGTCGTAAAATGATATATTGTGCGGGACGGCGAGAAAAATCGGCTGTTCGGCTCTTCGGATGGAGAACGTGGCGCCGTGGGGAATGGGGTAGTTCCGGTTGTCGAGGGTGACGAAGGCGTCGGAGCGGCGGGCCTGGACGTGGAAGGTGATGACGCTGGAGTCGGGGATGACCAGGGGCCGCATGGTGAGGTTGTGCGAGGCGAGGGGTGCGATGACGAGGCACCGGCAGGCGGGTGCGACGACGGGGCCTCCGGCGCTGAGCGAGTAGGCCGTCGATCCGGTCGGGGTGGAGACGATGACTCCGTCGCCGTGATAGGTCCCGACCATCTGTCCGTCGACCCAGGTTTCGACGACGATCATGCCGGCTCCGTGGCGCTGGACGGTGAATTCGTTGAGTGCCAGGTGCGAATCGGGCTGCTGGGGGAATACGCCCTCGACGTGGAGCAGCGAGCGGGGTTCGGTCTGTATTTTCCCTTCGGCGATTTGCTGGAAGAGGAGCCCGATGTCGCTGTTTGGAGCGCTGGTGAGGAATCCGAGGTGCCCGGCGTTGATACCCATGACGGGGATCGGGGCACCGTGGAGCCGGTGTACGCCTTCGAGCAGGGTTCCGTCGCCGCCGTAGCAGATCATGAGCGCGTCGGCAGGCTGCTCGCCGACCTGTGGCCCGTAAATTTGTCGGGGCGGGAGATTGCATCCGGTAGCGTGTCGGAGAATGGGTGCAAACTCCACATTTACGGCGAAATCGAATCCGAGGCGTTCGATGGCTCGGAGCATTTCGCGGAGCACTTCGGGTTTGTGGGCGACCCGGGGTCGGGAAAAAAGTATGATTTTCATCGGCGGAGTTTCGAAAAAATCCGTAACTTTACCACGCCGGAGACGCTCCGGGCCCGTCCGGGGATTGCTTCAGACGGTTTTCGAGGCGCAGCGACCGGCATATCGATACAAAGATAGGAAAAGTCGGGAGCAAAATCCAAACTTGTCGTGGATTTTTGTCGGAAAGCCCTTCCGGGGTCCGGGACATGGTTTGAGGGAGGGCCTCGCAGCCGGTTCGCTGTATGGATGCGCTTCGGGACAAGGAGGAGAAGACTATGACGAAACTGAGTGTAAACATCAATAAAATTGCCGTGATCCGGAACTCGCGGGGCGGGAATCTTCCCGACGTGGTGCTGGCGGCCACGCGCATCGAAGGGTTCGGGGCCGACGGGATTACGGTGCATCCGCGCCCGGACGGGCGCCATATCCGCTACGACGACGTGCGGAACCTGAAACGGGTCCTGACGACCGAGCTGAACATCGAGGGCAATCCGATCCCGTCGTTCGTGGATCTGGTGCTGGAGGTCGTTCCGGCGCAGGTGACACTGGTGCCGGATGCGCACGACGCCATCACCTCGAATGCGGGCTGGGACACGCTGGCACACAGGGAGTTCCTGAGCGACGTGACGCGGCGCTTCCACGAACGGGGCATCCGGGTCTCGATCTTCGTGGATCCCGAGCCGTCGATGGTTGCCGGGGCGAAGGCGTGCGGTGCCGACCGGGTGGAGCTCTATACGGAGGCCTATGCCCGGGAGTACCGTGAGGATCCCGCGCGTGCCGTGGCGCCCTATGTGGCGGCTGCGGAGGAGGCGCGGCGTCAGGGGCTGGGGCTGAACGCCGGGCACGACCTCTCGCTGGAGAACCTGCGCTACTACGTGGAGCGCATTCCGTGGACCGACGAGGTCTCGATCGGCCATGCGCTGATCAGCGACGCCCTCTATTACGGATTGGAAAATACCGTGGGGCTCTACCTCCGCGAACTTAAAAATGTAAGAGGATGAAACGCCTGCTGATTCTTGCCGCGGCCCTGCTGCTGACGGGTGCGGCCTTCGCCCAGGGGGAGTATCACTTCCAGCGCCGGAGCCTTTTCGACGTGCTTCCGCTGCATTCGAGCGACATCGTGTTCCTGGGCAATTCGATTACCGACGGCTGCGAATGGGCCGAGCTGTTCGAGAACCGCCACGTGAAGAACCGCGGGATCAGCGGCGACCGTTCGGGGTGGCTGCTCGAACGCCTCGATTCGATCATCGCGGCGCACCCGAAGAAGCTCTTCCTGATGATCGGGACGAACGACCTGGCGGCGGGCATCTCGCCGGATGAGATCGTGCGGAACGTCGCGCGGCTGATCGACCGCTTCCGGACGGAGTCGAAATGGACGAAGATCTACGTGCAGAGCATCCTTCCGGTGAACGGCGTGGACTTCTCGAAGTATCGGAACCATTACGAACACGCCCACCTGATCGTCCCGACGAACAAGCGCCTCGAAGCGCTGTGCGACGAGAAGGGCGTCCAGTACCTCGACGTGTGGGGAGCCTTGGCCGACTACGAAGGGAAACTCGACAAACGCTACACGAACGACGGGCTGCATCTGATGGGCCCGGGCTATCTGGTGTGGCGGGATGCAATCAAAATCCATGTCAAATAGCCGCGTGCCGCTTTCGAATCCGATATTCCGGCGGATTTCGCGCCTTGCCGACGAGCAGGGCGTACGGGCCTTCGTGGTCGGGGGTTACGTGCGGGACTACTACCTGCGCCGTCCCTCGACGGACATCGACGTGGTGGTCGTGGGGAGCGGTATCGCCCTGGCCGAAGCGCTGGGCCGGGAGCTGCGGACGAAGGTTTCGGTCTTCAAGACCTTCGGCACGGCGATGGTCCGGGCCGGGGGGATCGAGGTGGAGTTCGTCGGGGCGCGGAAGGAGTCCTACACGCACGATTCCCGCAAACCGGAGGTCTCGCCCGGGACGCTGGAGGATGACCAGCGGCGGCGGGACTTCACGATCAACGCGATGGCGTGGTCGCTCAACGACGCGACGTTCGGCGAACTGGTCGATCCGTTCGACGGGATGTCGGATCTGGAGGATTGCATCATCCGCACGCCGTGCGACCCGGACGTGACCTTTTCGGACGATCCGCTGCGGATGATGCGGGCGGTGCGGTTCGCCGCGCAGCTGGGCTTCACGATCGAGGAGGAGACCTTCGACGCCATCTGCCGGAATGCCGAACGGATCCGGATCGTTTCGCGCGAACGGATCGCCGTGGAACTGAACAAGATCGTGCTGTCGCCGGTTCCGTCGATGGGCTTCGAACTGCTGGAGATGACCGGGCTTTTGAAGCTGATCTTCCCGGAGCTGCAGGCTCTGAAGGGGGTCGAACGGCGGGGCAAACACGCCCACAAGGACAATTTCTACCATACATTGAAGGTATTGGACAACGTTTCGCGGCGGTCGGACGATCTGTGGCTGCGCTGGGCGGCGATCCTGCACGACATCGGCAAGCCGCAGACCAAAGCCTACGATCCCCGTGTGGGATGGACCTTCCACGGCCACGAGGTGGTGGGTTCGAAGATGGTCCCGGGGATCTTCCGCCAGCTGAAACTCCCGTTGAACGAACACATGAAGTTCGTGCAGAAGCTGGTTTTCCTGCACCTGCGTCCGATCATCCTTTCGGAGGATCTGGTGACCGACTCGGCGGTGCGGCGGCTGCTGTTCGAGGCGGGCGACGATGTGGAGGCGCTGATGACGCTGTGCGGGGCGGACATCACGTCGGGGATCGACGCGAAGGTGAAGCGCTACCTGGCGAATTTCGAACTGGTCCGCCGCAAGATGAAGGACCTGGAGGAGCGCGACCGGATCCGGAACTTCCAGCCTCCGATCACGGGCGAGATCATCATGGAGACCTACGGAATCGGCCCCTGCCGGGTGATCGGCGAGATCAAGGAGGTGATCAAGAATGCGATCCTCGACGGGGAGATCCCGAACGAATACGGGGCGGCCTACGCGCTGATGGAGCGTCTGGCGGCCGAACGGGGCCTTGTGAAGGCGGGGCAATAAGGCTGCCGAGGGGGCGGATGCTTCCGTTGGATGGAATGAAAAAAGGGTGGACCACACGAGTCCGCCCTTTTTTGTAACAGTGGGTAGTGTATGGTGGCGGAGCGGTTTTCGGCAACGCTCCGGTCCGCTTCTCTCCGGCCTGCTCCGCTCCACTCCGGCCCGGCCCGCTTTCTTCCTGGTCCGGCTTGTCCAGCCCCTCCCTGGCCCGCAGTCTCCCTGCCCGGCCGACTCTTTTCCGGCGGCTATTTCGTCTCCTGCGATTGTCCGGCCTCGGCCTCTTTTTTCTGCGCCTGTTCGGCCTCCAGCTGGGCGCGGGACTTCGACTTGGTGACGAGCCATACGCCGACGAAGACGCAGAGTGCGGCGAATCCCTTCGTGGGGCCGAAGGTGTCGAGCCCGATGGCTACGGTGAAGAGCACGGCGACGATGGGCTGGACGTAGTTGTACATCGAGACCACGGTGGGTCGCAGGTAGCGCTGCCCGATGGGGACCAGCAGGTAGGAGATGAACGTCGAGCAGACAACGACGTATACGATTCCGCCCCAGGTGCGGGACGTGAGGGCGGCGTAGTCGACTTCGACGAGCGGGCGGTAGTAGATTGCGATGGCGACGATGGCCGCGAAGAGGAACATCCACTTCATGACCGTCACGGGCGAGTAGCGGACGATGACGTCGCGGAAGGCCGTGAGGTAGGTGGCGTAGCTGATGGCGCTGATGATGCAGAGTACGTCTCCCTGGACGCTGGAGGTGTGTCCCGAGCCGTGCTGGCTGACGAGGATAAGGAGCACGGCCCCGGCGCAGCCGAGGAATACGCCCCCGGCCTTGAGCCAGGTGATGGGTTCGCGCAGGAAGAGCGTGGCGAGGACCATCGTGAGCACGGGGACGATCGTGGCGATGATCGAGGTGTCGATGGGCGAGGTGAGCGACAGCCCCCAGAGGAAGAGCATCTGGTTGAGCTGGATGCCGAAGAGCGAGGCGAAGAAGAGCAGCACGATGTCGCGGCGTGTGACCCGTTCGCGGGGCAGGAAGAGCGAGGCTCCCCAGAAGAGCAGGGAGGCGCCGACCATGCGGTAGACGCTCATGGCGAAGGGGCTTACGCCGCCGGGGTTGGTTGCGGAGATGAGGACGCTCTTGCCGATCGGGGCGTTGAGCCCCCAGATGATGTTGGCGACCCAGAGGGCCGCATGACCTTTGAGTTTTCCTTTGTCCATGTTCGGGAACGCTTTGAAGGATCGTCCGTTTGCCTCGGTTCCGACCGTGACGGCGGAACGGGGCGTTGCAGACGCGGCAAAGTTAGGGAAAAAATCGGTGCGATAATTGCCGGACGGTGCATTTGTGGGAAAAACGCGCTATCACCTGGATCTGATCTTCGCCAACCTCTTTTTTGGGGCGAACTTCTCGTTTTATGTCTCGCTGACGCGCAACTATCTGGATTTCCGGCAGATTTTCATGTTGCAGGTGCTCTCTGCGGCGCTGTTTTTCATCCCCTTTGCGCTCTTCACGCGCGGCTTCCGGCGCATCGGCTGGCGCGATGCGGGGCGGATCGTGCCGGTTTCGCTGCTGGTGGTCTACGGCTGGATGTACCTGCTGCTGTGGGGTTCGTCCTACACGACGCCGATCGATGCGTCGGTCATAGCGACGCTGGGCCCGGCCTTCACGCTGATCATGGACCACCTGCTCCATCCGCACCGTTATCTGCCGGGGCGGCTGGTCGGGGTGCTTGCCGCGCTGATCGGCGCGGGGATCCTGCTCTTCAACGAGGGTTTCGATCTCACGCGCGGCAGCCGCGTCGAGGGGAATCTCTTCGTGCTGCTGGCGGTGGTGGCCATTGCGATCAACACGGTGCTGATCAAGCCGCAGCTCGAACGCCTCGGGACGCTGGTGGTGATGGGGTGGTACTACATCATCGGGCTGGCGGTGACGGCTCCGTTTTTCTGGAAATACATCGACCATACGGCTTTTTTGCGGCTTCCGCTGTCGGCGCAGGCCGAACTGGCCTACATTCTGATCCTGGGGACGGTACTTCCGATGTACCTGCTCTACCGGGGGACGGAGAAACTCACCTCGGTGCATACGGCGCTCTACCGCTACATCCAGCCGCTGATTGCCGGGCTGCTGGCCGTTACGCGGGGGCAGGCGCACTTCAACGCGGTGAACCTCACGGCCGCGGGCTTCATCTTCACGGGGGTGATTTTCGTGGTCGTGGGGTACCGGTACGGCCTGAACCTGCGGAGCGACGGCCGTCTGCCGCACTATTCGGCCAGCAGCCGACGGCGCCACTCGTCGGGGACGGGGCGGCTGCACTGATTCGGGAAGTCGAAGACGACCATGACGGAGCGGCTTTCGCTGCGCACGTCGCCGCCGACGAGCATCTGCTGGAAGAGTGTGAGGCTTTTGTTCCCGATGCGCTCGCAGGTGGTTGTGACCTGCACCGGATCGCCCATGCGGACCTGCCCCAGGTAGGAGGTGGAGGTCGAGACGGTGACGATGCGCAGGTCGCCCAGCAGGGCGTCGGCGCCGAGCACCTTTTCGTAATACTCCATCTTTCCGACGTCGAAATACATCTGCTGCGCGACGTTGTTCACGTGCTGGAAGGGGTCGATGTCGGAGAACCGCTTCTGAATGGGTGTTGTCAGGGTCCGTGCCATCTTACTCGCGGATGATCTTGACCTCCCCGCCCTCTCCGAATGCGATGATCGAGGAGGCTTTGCGGGTGGGTTTCCCCTCGAAACGGGGATTCACGACGAAATCCACGCCGTCGATGATCTCGCGGGCAACGTCCTGCAACCCGACGGCGGTCGGTTCTCCGGAGATGTTGGCCGAGGTCGAGACGACGGGTTTTCCGAATGCGCGGAGCATCCGGCGGCAGAATTCGTGGTCGGGGATCCGCACGCCGAGGGTCCCTTCGTCGGGGATGAGGTTCGGGGCGACGCCTGCGGCTCCGGGGAGGATGGCCGTCAGGGGGGAGGTGGCCATCTCCATGACCTCGAAGGCGATGCCGGGGGCGCGGTTGACGTAGCGGACGACCATGTCGGCCGAAGCGCACAGTACGAGCATCGACTTCTTGTTTTCGCTGCGTTTGAGGCGGTAGATGCGCTCGACGGCCCCGGCATTGGTCGCGTCGCACCCCAGCCCCCAGACCGTATCGGTGGGATAGAGGATGATCCCGCCCTGACGGAGCGTGCGCACGGCCTCGTCGACCTCGCGCATCAGGGCTTCGTCGCGTTTCTCTTTCTGGACGTTCTGCATGGCCGGTCTATTTTTTGAGCGGGAGCACCTCGATCCAGTAGTCGTCGGGGTCGTTGATGAAGTAGAGCCCCATGTCGTGATTCTCGAAGCAGACGCATCCCATCGCGCGGTGGTATTCGCGGATGGCGTCGTAGTCTCCGGCCACGCGCAGGCAGAGGTGGCTTTCGTTTTCGCCCAGTTCGTAGGGGGTTGCGGCGTGATCGCGGAGCCAGGTGAGTTCGAGCTTGAAGGGCGATTCGCCGTCCCCGATGAAGACGAGTTCGTAGGAACCGTCGGCTGCCTTCTTGCGGCTGATCTCCTTGAGTCCGAGTGCCTTGTCGTAGAATTCGAGGCTGCGGTCGAGGTCGGTGACGTTGATGTTGAAATGGTCGAAACGGCTTTTGATTTCCATGGTTTTCTCTTTTTGTTTTCGGACGGGTCCGGAGCCCGGGGAACTGCCGGTCACTGCCGGGGCCCGGGGCCGGACAATCGCTGCCGGGGCCCGGGAATCGGCTTTTGCGGGGCGGAGCCGCTGCAAAAATAGGAAAAACCCGGGACAAATCCGCCGTTTCGGGGCAAAAGCGGCCGAATATTTTCGGGTATGAATTCCGTTTTTTTCTTGTGAATTTTATACCTTTGCAGTCTGAACGAAAAAAATCCGAAAAAATTCATAATTTATGGGAAGAGCCTTTGAATACCGCAAAGCGCGGAAATTGAAGCGTTGGGGTCACATGGCCCGGACCTTCACGAAACTGGGTAAGGAGATCGAAATCGCCGTGAAGGCGGGCGGTGCCGATCCTTCGGGCAACACGCGCCTCCGCATTCTGATCCAGAACGCCAAGGCCGAGAACATGCCCAAGGAGAATATCGAGCGTGCGATCAAACGTGCCACGGAGAAGGATGCCGCCGACTACAAGGAGGTGATCTACGAGGGATACGGGCCTCACGGCATTGCATTCCTGGTGGAGACGGCGACCGACAATACGAACCGCACGGTGGCCAATATCCGGATGCACTTCAACAAGTGCGGGGGTACGCTGGGCAACAGCGGTTCGGTGGGCTTTCTGTTCGACCACAAGTGCGTCTTCAAGTTCAAGGCGGGGGATGCCGATCCCGAGGAGCTGGAGCTGGAGATGATCGACCTGGGCGTCGACGAGTTCTACCCCGAGGAGGACGGCATTACGGTTTACGCTCCCTACGAGTCGTTCGGAGCCATCCAGAAGTGGCTGGACGACAAGGGACTTGAGATTGTCTCGGGCGAATCGGTGCGGATCCCGACCGATACGAAGGAGCTCGATGCCGAGGGCCGCGAGTCGGTGGAAAAACTGGTCGAGAAGCTGGAGGAGGACGACGATGTGGTGAACGTCTACCACACGATGAAGGAGCCCGACGAAGAGTAATACCGGCGGAGG
Organism: uncultured Alistipes sp.; assembly: GCA_944321195.1. Lineage (GTDB taxonomy): Bacteria > Bacteroidota > Bacteroidia > Bacteroidales > Rikenellaceae > Alistipes. The sequence goes on along the minus strand of CALUKL010000126.1, from coordinate 282 downwards.
GGCGCGGAAATCGCCCGGCCGACGATAGCCGGCGAGCCCCGAAGGATGACGGATCGAATCCGGCACCCTTCGGGGCTCGCTGTTTTGGGAGTGGGGTGTTGCGTGCCGTGCATTTTTTTTGTGCCGTGGGGCGGGAAGTCTGGCCCGGATGGTGGATTTTCGGGGGATATTTTGGAAATCCTGATTCAATTCCTATCTTTGCGAACAGTGCCTTTGCGGAAAAACGAATGCTTATGAAATCGAAACTGACACTTTTTGCTCTGGTGCTTTTGAGTGTTTTGG
>CALUKL010000125.1 GCA_944321195.1 uncultured Alistipes sp. | reverse complement strand
GCAAGTCAAGTACAATGGAGTTATAAACGCGAAGAATGTGGCCTCATAGGGCCAATATGGTAGACTTGTGCTAAAGGGTTAATTTATAGACCCTCTGCACAAGTTTGTCCTTTATTATCTGATAATAGACAGGTTCCTATTTCAACAAGAAATATTTGGAACAATTCATATAAATTGCCTATCTTTGTTCATACGATATGCCGAAACTGTATATCATAGCTGGTTGCAACGGTGCAGGGAAAACGACTGCATCCTACACCGTGTTACCCGAAATGCTCGGCTGCAAAGAGTTTGTCAATGCAGACGAGATTGCAAAGGGTCTATCACCGTTCAATCCCGAAAGCGTGGCAATCGAGGCAGGTCGGTTGATGCTGCAACGCATGGATGATTTACTTTCAGAGGGTGCGGATTTTGCTTTTGAAACGACATTGGCAACCCGTTCCTATGTAAAGTTTATCGAACGGGCACACGCAAAAGGTTATTTCGTAACCCTGCTTTACTTTTGGCTGCCAACACCCGAACAAGCTATCGAGCGCGTTGCGACACGGGTAAGCGAGGGTGGTCACAATATACCATCGGATGTAATTCGCCGTCGTTATGCAAACGGGCTACGCAACTTGACAATGCTTTATACACCCGTTTGCGATTTTTGGTCGATATACGACAATAGTTCGGCAGACGCAGAAATTAAAATCATTGCATCGGGAGAGAAAAATGCAACTATTCAAATTGAAGATACGTTATCTTATAAAATCATTACAGACCATGAGCGAGATTGAAATCAAACAAATGCAGGAAAAGATTAATGCAGGGATTTTACTTGCCCGTAAACGCCTGATTGAAAAAACAAAAAAAGAGGGCGGGGAATTGGTGATTGTACGTGATGGTAAGGTTGTACGGATAAAAGCCAAAGACCTCAAATAATTCATATCTATTATAACAGATATATCCTCGGCCATACAGTCGAGGATTTTTGTTTACAGAGACAAAAGCTATCAATTTTTTCCGAGGACAGACTTTGCAAAGAGACTAATAAAGTCCTCTTGCGAGACCTATTTCTTTTTATCTATTTATCTATCAATCAGTCAACCATTTCACTATTGTTTAACCGCAAACAACACAGGTCGCCGTGTTACACATAATGTTACACATTACGCCCGAATTTTCTTTTTCCCATGCCGTAACAAGCTAATTTTCAGTTGAAAGCCGAATTAGCTCAGCGGTAGAGCACTTCACTCGTAATGAAGGGGTCCCGAGTTAAAATCTCGGATTCGGCTCGAAAATCCAAGGCCGCAAGGCCCCGGAACGCAAACGAAAAACCGCCGCAAAACCATTTGCTGGCGGTTTTTTCATTACAAGCCGTAGCCCGGAAAATAAAACCGACGGGCGCCCCATCCAAATAAACAAAGTGATTCCATCCGGACTATTGCCCCGAATCGCCTTTTTCCCTATCTTTGGAAAAACAAAACGCCCATGAAAATATCGCCCGACCACATCGTCGCCCTCCAACCCGACGAAATCTTCGTTTTCGGAAGCAACCTCGCCGGAATGCATGCCGGAGGAGCCGCACACTTGGCCCTCATGCAATTCGGAGCCGTCTGGGGACAGGGCGTCGGCCTCCAGGGCCAAAGCTACGCCATACCTACCATGCAGGGCGGCGTCGAAACCATCAAGCCCTATGTCGATGAATTCATCGAGTTCGCAAGGCTGAATCCCCAACTGAATTTTCTCGTCACGGAGATCGGCTGCGGAATCGCCGGATTTACCCCCGAAGAGATCGCCCCGTTGTTCGAAGCGGCCAAAACCGTGGAGAACATCGCGCTGCCCCGGCGCTTCCGTGAGGTGCTGGATCGTTAATCCCCACACGGCCCGGGCCCTCCGAAAACGGGAAATATTTTGAAATATGGACGCATTTGACTACTTTTGCGCTCATAAAAATCTCCTTCCATGTTGCGCAGATTTGCAGCGGTAATCCTATCGGCCATTCTCCTCGCGCCCGGGTGGCTCGGGATCTCGGGAATGACGCTCTTCGCCGGGCTCGTCCCCCTGCTGTGGATCAGCGACTCATACGGAGACTCCCGACGCGAATGGTGGGGCATGTTCGGGTGGGCGGCGCTCGCCTTCGTCCTCTGGAACATCCTGACCGTATGGTGGATCTGGTTCGCAACGCCCGTCGGACCCGTGGCCGCGACCCTCGTCTCCACGACCGTGAACCTCTTCGCCTTCATGCTCTTCCACACCGTATCCAAAAAGGCGCACAAAGCCCTCGCATACGTCACACTCGTCTCGGCATGGATCGCAGCCGAATACTGGTATACCGTCGGCGACTTCTCCTGGCCCTGGCTGATCCTCGGAAACGGGTTCTCGCACGAAGTCTGGGCCGTACAATGGTATGAATACACCGGGGTATTCGGGGGTTCGCTCTGGGTGCTGGCGGCCAATATCCTGATCTTCGAGGCCTGGAAGGAGCGTCGCAAACTCCGGAAATGGATCGCCCCGGCCCTGACTGTCGGACTGCCGGTCATCGTGTCGCTCATCATCCGCAGCAGTTGGGACCAGCCCGACGAAGGGAGCGCCCGCGTCAGCATCATCCAGCCCAACGTGGACTGTTACGACAAGTTCCACGGCGATGCGGAGCGCCAGGAGCACAACATCCTCGACCTGCTCGCACAGGTGCCGCAGGATGTGCAGTTCATCCTGCTGCCCGAAACCGCCGTCCCGGGATACTACCGCGAACCGGCGCTGAGCGACACCCCGTGGAGCGACGGACTCCCGGGAGCATTCTGGGAACAACTCACCGACTCGCTCCGCAGCCGTCATCCGAACGCCCTGCTCATCGCCGGGACCAACACCACCCGCAGCTATCCCGCCGGTGCCCAGACCGAAACGGCCCGTCCCGACCGCTTTGGAAACGGGTATTACGACGTCTTCAATACGGCTGTCGGGCTCGATTCCGCAGGGAGGATGCAGCTCCACCACAAGGGCCGCCTGGTTATCGGTGTCGAGAATACCCCCACGTGGGTATTCGACGTGCTGCGCTTCCTGGTCATCGACCTCGGAGGCGTCGTCGGACAGATCGGGAAAGGTCTCCACGGCACGGCATTCGAACACAACGGCGTCACGGTCGGGCCCGCTATCTGTTACGAAGGCCTCTACGGCGATTTCTACGGCGATTTCGTGCGGCGCGGGGCGCAGTTCATGGCCATCATCTCCAACGACGGGTGGTGGGGCGATACCCCCGGATACAAGCACCTCTTCTCCATCTCGCGGCTTCGTGCCATCGAACACCGCCGCGCCATCGCCCGCTCGGCAAATACCGGAAAGTCCGGATTCATCTCCGCCCGCGGAGATGTGGGCGAAACCCTCGGCTGGGAAGAGCGCGGAATCCTCACAACCGACGTACCCCTCAATTCCGAAATGACATTCTATACCCGGTACGGCGACTATCTCGCACGAATCGCCGAGTATGTCCTGCTGCTCTCACTGCTCTACTTCGTCGCCTACCGCGTCAAACGAAGGAACCATCTCGTGAAATAAATCCATCTTGCTGTCATGAACTATAACCAGACTCTCGAATTCCTCTTCCAGTCGCTGCCCGCCTTCGAAACCCAGGGTGCAACGGGATACAAACCGGGATTGGAGCGCATCTCCGCATTCTGCCGACACATCGGAAACCCCCAGCGGAACTTCTTCACGATCCATGTCGCCGGAACAAACGGAAAAGGCTCCGTCGCACACATCATCGCCTCGGTGCTCCAGCAGGCCGGGTATCGAACCGGACTCTTCACCTCGCCCCACCTCGTCGATTTCCGCGAACGGATCCGCGTCGACGGAGAGATGATCCCCAAACAGAAGGTCGTCAACTTCGTCGACAAGCACCACGACAAGATGGTCGAACTCGAACTCTCGTTCTTCGAAATGACCGCAGCCATGGCCTTCGACTACTTCGCCCAGAGCGATGTCGAGGTCGCCGTCATCGAAACCGGGCTCGGAGGACGGCTCGACGCCACGAACATCATCGTCCCGATCCTCAGCATCGTCACCAACATCGGGCTCGAACACACCGCCCTGCTGGGCGATACGCTCCAGAAAATCGCAGCCGAAAAGGCCGGAATCATCAAGAAAAGCATCCCGGTGATCGTCGGAGAGGCCGACAACCGCTACAACGAAGTCTTCGAGCAGGTCGCTGCGGCCAACAAGTCCCGCGTAATCTATGCCGAAAAGGCCTTTCTCTGCGAAGAACAGCATTCCGAGGGAGAACACCAGCGCTTCCGGCTCCGCAGGACCCGCGACAATCAGGCCTTCGAGGTGGAACTCGACCTGCAGGGCAACTACCAGCGCCACAATATCGTGACGGCATCCGCCGCCGTGGATTTCCTCCACGAAGAGACCCCGCTGACGATCTCCCGCCGCGCCTACCTCGAAGGCATGAAAAATGCCGCCGCAAACACCTCGCTGATGGGGCGTTGGCAGAAGCTGGCAGAAGCTCCCCTCACCATCTGCGATACCGGACACAATGCCCACGGAATCGCCTGGGTCGCCCGACAGCTCAGGGAGACGCCACACCGGGAACTCTACTGCATCATAGGATTCGTCCGCGACAAGGACCTGGCACACATCCTCCCGCTGCTGCCCCACGACGCACATTACATCTTCACGCAAGCCCGTTCCGAGCGGGCTCTCCCGGCCGCCGATCTCACTGCCAAGGCCGCCATTTACGGATTGCACGGTGAAGCCGTCGAACAGGTCGCCGACGCCCTGGTTCGCGCCCGGGAACTCGCCTCTGCCGAAGACATGATCTTCATCGGAGGAAGCACCTACGTCGTGGCAGAAGTGCTGTAATTCCAGGAGATTGGCGGCGAGCATTCTTCTTCCGCTGCACTTGGAGAGGGAAGGTATTACGTCCGAGTCCGGAGCCCCTTTTTGCCTAATTGTTCATAGAAACAGGTGTCTTTTCATTATTCCTTCTATTTTATCGAGAAGGAAAGCGTTGCCCGAATATCTGCGGACGAAGCGCCGATTTCGAAGAGGAACTCGCCGGGTTCGAAGATGCGTTCGTTTTCAAGGTTGTAGAATGCGAGGTCTTCCTTCGTGAGCCGGAACTCCACGGTACGGGTCTGGCCGGGCTGCAATGCGATTTTTTCGAATCTGCGCAGGCGTTTGACGTCGGGTATGAGCGAGGCGTAGAGGTCACACGAGTAGAGTTGCACGACTTCTTGACCGGCACGGTCACCCGTGTTTGTAATGTCGGCCTTAATGACAATCTCATCGCCCTCGTACGTCAGTTCCGCCCTGGAGTATGCGAACGTAGTATAGCTCAGTCCGTGGCCGAAGACGAATTCAGGGTTGTAATCGCCCTCATACTTGTAGGTAGCGTCGGTGTTGCTTTGTTCGTCGGCGTACTTGTGGTAATAGACAGCCAGCGAGTTGGGGAACGCCGGGTAGGTATAGGGCAATTTCCCGCTCGGATTGACCTTTCCCGTAATCACGTCGGCCACGGCGTCAGCCCCCTGCGGTCCGGGGAGGTAGCTCTGCACGATAGCGGGGATTTTGGCCGAGAATTTCGAGATCAGTCGCGGACGCCCCTCCGAGAGCACCAGCACGACGGGTTTCCCGGCTGCAGCGATGCGCTCGGCCAGTTCGGTTTGCAGGGGATCGAGTGCCAGATCGTTCAGGTCGCCCGGTTTCTCGCAGTAGGAGTTCTCGCCGAGGCATAGCACGACGACATCGGCCCGCCGGGCTGCCTCCACAGCTTCATCGAAGCGGTCGCGGTGTTCGGTGTCGTAACGGCTCTCATGCGCATCATAGCTCACGCCGGGAATGACCTCGATGTTGCGGCGTCCGAACCGCTCGCCGAGGGCTTCGGCGAGGGTCTTGCACAACTCGGGGTGACGTTCGATGCCGTGTCCCTGCCACGTGACGGTCCATCCGCCGCACAACGCCCTGCGGCTCTGCGCATTGGGTCCGCAGACCAGTATCTTTCGGCCCTCGGTGGGATTGAGCGGCAGCAGGCCGCCGTCGTTTTTCAGGAGCGTGATCGCCTCGGCCGCGGCCGCGTAGGACGCCTGTCGGTGCTCTTCGCAACCATAACGGGGATAGTCTGTGGGCAGGGTGTTCGGACGTTCGAAAAGTCCGAGTTCGAATTTGAGCTTCAGGATGCGCCGGACCGATTCGTCAATGCGTGTCTCGCAGATGGCCCCTTCCTCCACGAGTTCGCACAGGTCGCGGCAGAAGCCCCGGAAGTCGATCGGAATCATCGCCATATCGATCCCGGCATTGATGCCGAGGCAAATGGCGTCCTTGGAGGTTGCAGCCAGACGGTCGCGGACATGCAGTTTTTCGAGATCTTCGTAGTCGGTGACAACTACGCCGTCGAATCCCAACTCGTCGCGTAGCAGTCCGGTCAGAATCCTGCGGCTGGCGTGCACCGGTTCGTTGTCGATGATTCCGGAGTTGACCATCACGGAGTGCGCTCCGGCGTCGAGGGCTTTCCGGAACGCCGGCAGGTGATACTCCATAAGGGCATTCCACGGAATGTTGGCCGGTGTGCGGTCCTTGCCGCTGGCCGGTACCGAATAGCCGAGAAAATGTTTCAGGCATGTGGCGACGTGCTCCGGATGGTCCACGTCGTTCGCTTCACCCTCCTGTCCCT
>CALUKL010000124.1 GCA_944321195.1 uncultured Alistipes sp. | reverse complement strand
ATCGAGGAGCCCTACATCCTCGCCCAGATCATCACCAAGGCCGAATTCCTCGGCAATGTCATCAAACTCTGCATCGACAAGCGCGGCGTGATGAAAAACCAGACCTTCATCACGCAGGACCGCGTCGAGGTCAATTTCGACATGCCCCTCTCGGAGATCGTCTTCGACTTCTACGACAAACTGAAAAGCATTTCCAAGGGATACGCCTCGTTCGACTACCACCGGACGGGTTTCCAACTCTCGAAACTCGTCAAACTCGATATTCTCCTGAACGGCGAACCCGTCGACGCCCTCTCGTCGCTGACCTACACCGACCACGCCTACGACTTCGGACGCAAGATGTGCGAAAAACTCAAGGAGCTCATCCCGCGCCAGCAGTTCGATATTGCCATCCAGGCCGCCATCGGCGCCAAGATCATCGCCCGCGAGACCGTCAAGGCCGTGCGTAAGGACGTAACCGCAAAATGTTACGGCGGCGACATCTCCCGCAAACGAAAACTCCTCGAAAAACAGAAAAAAGGCAAGAAGCGGATGCGTCAGATCGGCAACGTCGAAGTCCCTCAGTCGGCATTCCTCGCCGTCCTGAAAATGGATTGAGCCGCAAACCCGCACGACGGAACAAAAACTCCGTGTTGAAAATGGATTGAGAACCATGAAGAAAACCATCATCGACCTCTTCGAGTCCTCCGTCGAAAAGTACGGCGGAAAGACCTTCCTGCTCGAAAAACGGCACCACAAGTTCGAGCCCACGACCTATGCCGAAACCAAAGAGCTGGCCCTCGAAGTCGGCGCAGGTCTCGCCTCCGTCGGCATCCGCCCCAAAGACAAGGTCGCCATCCTCGCCGAAGGATCCAACGCCTGGATCGTCTCCGAACTTGGACTCTTCTACGCCGGAGCCGTCAGCGTACCCCTCTCGGTGAAACTCGAAGAGTCGAACGACCTCCTGTTCCGGCTGCGCCACGCCGAGGTCAAGGCCCTCTTCGTCTCGAAGTACCAGCTGCCGAAGATTCGCCGCATCCGCGCCGAACTCCCGCAGATCGAACACGTCATCGTCCTCGGGCACATCCCCCTCGAAGCCGGCGAAACCGCCTACGGGACCCTCCGGAGACTCGGACGCGACTACCTCTCGAAGCATAAGGAGGAGTTTTTGAAGATCGGGCAGGCCATTCAGAACGACGACTACGCCACGATCACCTACACCTCCGGGACCACGGCCGATCCCAAGGGCGTCGTCCTCACGCACCGGAACTACACGGCCAATGTCGAGCAGTCGCTCTCGCGCATCGACATCCCGTCGCATTACCGCACGCTGATCATCCTGCCGCTGGACCACTGCTTCGCCCACGTCGTCGGGTTCTACATCATGATCGCCTGCGGAGCCTCGGTCGCCACGGTCCAGATCGGCAAAACCCCCATGGAGACCCTCAAGAACATCCCGCTCAACATCCGCGAAGTACAGCCCCATTTCCTGCTGTCGGTTCCGGCGCTGGCAAAGAATTTCCGCAAGAACATCGAGAGTTCGATCCGCGCCAAAGGCGCCTTCACCGAACGGCTGTTCCGCCTCGGACTCCGCACGGCATACGTCTACAACCAGGACGGCTACAGCCGCGGAAAAGGGTGGCGCTGTCTGTTGCGGCCCGCCGTAGCGCTGTTCGACGCCGTGCTGTTCCGCAAGGTCCGCGAGGCGTTCGGCGGCTGCATGAAGTTCTTCGTGGGTGGGGGAGCCCTGCTCGATGCCGAACTGCAGCGCTTCTACTACGCCATCGGCATTCCGATGTTCCAGGGATACGGGCTCTCCGAAGCCACACCCGTCATCTCGACCAACTCCCCGAAGTATCACTGGCACCGCTTCGGTTCGTCGGGCAAGATCCTGATCCCGCTCGACCTGAAGATCGTCGACGGGGAGGGCCGCGAGCTGCCCCGCGGTCAGAAGGGCGAAATCATCATCCGCGGCGAAAACGTCATGGCCGGTTACTGGAAGAATCCCGAGGCCACGGCCGAAACCATTCGCGACGGCTGGCTCCACACCGGCGACATGGGGTATGTCTCGGAGGATGAGTTCCTCTATGTGCTGGGGCGTTTCAAGAGCCTGCTGATCGCCTCGGACGGCGAGAAGTACAGCCCCGAAGGGATGGAGGAGTCGATCGTCGACAAGTCGCCGTTCATCGACCAGATCATCATCCACAACAACCAGAATCCCTTCACGGGGGCGATTGTCGTGCCGAATGCCGAGGCGTTGCGGCGCGAACTCGACCAGCACAAGGTCGCCGGGGAGGAGCGCCCGGCAGCCGCTGCCCGCATCCTCGCCGCCGAAATCGACAAGTATCGGACCGGTGGCATCTATGCCGGGGAGTTTCCGGAGCGTTGGCTCCCGGCAGGACTGGCCATTGTCGACGAGGCTTTCACCGAACAGAACGGACTGGTAAACAGCACGATGAAGATCGTGCGTTCGAAAGTCGAGGAGCATTTCCGCAACCGGTTGGAGGATCTTTACTCGCCGGACGGAAAGCAGGTGGAAAATTCTGAAAATCTGAAGGCTCTGAAAAAATTACTCGGATAAGGCATTTTTCAGGGGTTGAAAACTTGTCTTTTCAAAAATTCGGAGTATCTTTGTACTCCGTAACGCGGAAATAGCTCAGTCGGTAGAGCATCAGCTTCCCAAGCTGAGGGTCGCGGGTTCGAATCCCGTTTTCCGCTCCAAAGTAACAGGGAGAGCCATTTTGGTTCTCCCTGTTACTTTGTACTTGGTTGCAGATGGATTCGTCCGCGCGACCTCAAGTCGCCCCTTCCTGGGGCCGGGGGTGTCAGCAACAATTCGCGGAATCACTCAAGCGCAGCGCGAGTGCGAGTCCCGTTTTCCGCTCCAGGGCGCAGGAAATGGAAGCGCGAAAACAAGCAAAAAGCCTTATGTATCAATGATATGTAAGGCTTTTTCATTTTTGTACGGTTCCTGAAAATGCATTCTCAGGCAACGAGTCCGAGACCAAATCGTGACCTGTTTTTCCTCGGGCCGAAAACAGGTCACGATTTACGCCCAATGCATTGTTCCACATCGATTTGCGCCGCAATATCTCCCATGCTGCAAACGTTTGTTTAACCCCTTAAAAAACATGCAGCCATGCGTCGAACAACCT
>CALUKL010000123.1 GCA_944321195.1 uncultured Alistipes sp. | reverse complement strand
CGGTCAAGACGCGCCACAACGAGGTGGCTCCGAACCAGTTCGAACTGGCCCCGGTCTACGAGGAGGCGAACCTGGCCAACGACCACAACCAGCTGCTGATGACCATCATGGACAAGATCGCCCGCCGCCACCAGTTCCGGGTGCTGCTGCACGAGAAGCCCTTCAAGGGGATCAACGGCTCGGGCAAGCACAACAACTGGTCGCTCGGTACGGATACGGGTGTGAATCTGTTGGGACCGGGCAAGACGGCGGCCGAAAATCTGCAGTTCATCACCTTCCTGGTGAATGCCATCTCGGCGGTCTACAAGCATAACGGGCTGCTGAAGGCGTCGATCATGAGTGCCACGAACGCACACCGCCTGGGAGCCAACGAGGCGCCCCCGGCCATCATTTCGACCTTCCTCGGGGCACAGGTTTCGGCCGTGCTGGACAAGCTGGCGGCGTCGAAGGGTGACGATGCGATCCGTTTCGATGCGAAGAACGTCTTCAAGATGAGCGGTATTTCGCATATTCCGACCCTGTTGCGGGACAATACCGACCGCAACCGCACCTCGCCGTTTGCCTTTACGGGCAACCGGTTCGAGTTCCGGGCCGTCGGGTCGTCGGACAACTGCGCCGAGGCGATGATCGTGCTCAATACGGCGATGGCCAGCGAGTTGACGGAGTTCAAGAAGAAGGTGGATGCGAAGATCGAGGCCGGGATGAAGAAGGAGAAGGCGATCTACGAAGTACTCAAACAGATGATCAAGGCCTGCCATGCGATCCGTTTTGACGGCAACGGCTATTCGGACGAGTGGAAGGAGGAGGCGAAGCGCCGGGGTCTGGACTGCGAGACCTCCACGCCGTTGATTTTCGACCGTTATCTGGATCCGGAGAGCCTGAAAATGTTTGCAGAGATGGGGGTTTTCTCGAAGGTTGAGCTGGAAGCCCGCACGGAGGTGAAGTGGGAGACCTATACGAAGAAGATCCAGATCGAGGGCCGTGTGCTGGGCGACCTGGCGATGAACCACATCGTGCCGATCGCCTCGAAATACGAGGCGGAGCTGCTGGACAAGGTCTACAAGATGTCGCAGATTCCGGGGTTGAATGCCGAGCCGGACATTCGCCTGATCAAGCGGATCCAGGACCATACGGCTGAGATCCAGCGGTTGACGGCGGAGATGATCGACGCGCGGAAGGTGGCCAACCGCATCGAGGACCAGCGCGAGAAGGCGATTGCCTATCACGATACGGTGGCGGTCTATTTCGATCAGATCCGGCGTCACATCGACAAGCTGGAGGAGATCGTCGACGACCAGATCTGGCCGTTGCCGAAATACCGGGAGTTGCTGTTCCTGCGCTGATCCGGTTCTGTGAAAACGCTCCGGCCGTCCGAACGGATCGGACGGCCGTTTTTTTGCGGAGGGGGGCTTGGAAGCGGGCGGCACAAAAAAAGGGGGAGGCTTTGTTTGCCTGCCCCCCCCTACACAAAAAAGGGGAAGGCCTCACTCCCCCCCCCGCTTGTCGTTCCGGTTGTTTCCGGGACTATTCCTCGTCGCGGTACATGTGCTCGACGTAAATAGCGTGCTGCATCGCCTCGCGCTTGGCCACCGAAGGTTTGGTGAAGTACTGGCGGCGGCGGAGCTCCTTGAGGACACCCGTGCGCTCGTATTTACGTTTGAACTTTTTCAGGGCGCGTTCGATGTTTTCGCCCTCTTTTACCGGCATGATAATCATAGTATTTTCAGTTTTTTTGTTGTTTTAACCGTTGTTTTGTCAGATTGTGGCTGCGGGGGGCCGCATCTCCGATGCGCCGGTCCCTGGGGCGTGTCTACTTGTCGGTTGTTCCGCTGTCCGGCCCGAATTCCAAGTAAGGGGCCAGCCGTGCTGCCTCCTTTCGGGTCATTATGTTCTGTTCGATCAACTCTTCAGCGGTGCTCCAACCTCCTTTCAACTGTCTTTGTCTCAAAATTTTTCGTAACATCGGGGCTGTAATGTAGGGATGCAGCCCCAGCGTTTTCTGGCTTGCAAAGTTAATATCAATTTTCCGAATTTTGCAACTGTCGCAGTAAATTTGTTTCAAAATTTTTTCGTAGTTGCTCTCCGTGACGCCCGGAACCTCTGCGAGTTGCTCGACGCGGACGAATCCGCCGAGGCGTTCGCGGTAGTTGAGGATCGTCACGACGGTTTTTTCTCCGATCCCGTATACGGAACGGAGGGTCGCCGAATCGGCGGCGTTGATCTCGATGGGTTGCTCGATGGGATGCGGTTTGCGTTCCGGGTAGATGAGATAGGGTCTCAGCGCTTCGGCCAGCGAATCGGTGATCAGGTAGCAGGCGCTGAACTCCTCGAAATCATAGATGCCGTTCTGGTCGCGCCAGCGGATGAACCATTCGGCTTGCCGTTTGGTCAGGGCGCCGATGGCCTGCAGGTAGCGGGCGGTTACGGTGTCGATACGGAAGGGTTGCGCGGGCAGCGGATCGGCGATGATGCGTCCGCTGCGGTATTCGCGTGGAGCGATGGCGTATTTGCGGCCGATTCGGATCCAGGGTTCGAGCCGCCGGTAGAGCGAGTCGCTGATGGCGTAGCAGAGGGTCAGCTCTTCGGGAATGCGGAAGACCTTGCCTCCGGCGCGGTATTTCAGCAGGCTCACGGCCTCGTATTTCGAGAGGCCCAGCTGGCGCAGTTCTTCGAACGTGACGGTATTGGGGTCGAAGGGGCGCATGACGATGCTGTCTGGGGCGACGGGTTGTTCGAACTCGCGTTCGATCTGCCGGGCGGCCTCCGGGTCGGCCTTCGGGCGCATGAGCAGGAGTGCGACGATCAGCAAACCGGCTAGGGGCAGGAAGACCGCCACGGCACGGATCTCACGATCGGAAAAGAGTCTGGCCATACGTTTGTTGTTTTATTGTTTGTTGGCGTGTTCGATCGCGCGTTTTACGGACCCCCAGCGGAGCAGGGCTTCGCGGGCTTCGGTCTCCGGGAGTCCGGTGCTTTGGGCCACCATGCGTGTTCCGCGGGCGATGAGTTTGTCGTTGGTGAGCTGCATGTGGACCATGCGGTTTCCCTCGACGCGCCCCAGGCGGATCATCACGGCGGTGGACAGCATGTTGAGCATCAGTTTCTGGGCCGTTCCGGCCTTCATGCGTGTGGATCCGGTGACGAATTCGGGCCCCACGACGGCTTCGAGGGCGTATTCGGCCGCGGCCGCGGCGGGTGATCCGGGGTTGCAGACCACGGCGGCGGTCAGCAGCCCCTCCTGCCGGGCTCTCCGCAGCCCGCCGATGACGTAGGGTGTGGTTCCCGATGCGGCAATCCCGACGAGCGTGTCGTCCGCCGCGGGATGATAGGGCGCCAGATCGCGCCAGGCGCCTTCCGTATCGTCTTCGGCGTGCTCCACGGCACGGCGGAGGGCGCCGTCACCCCCGGCGATCAGCCCGATTACGAGATCGAACGGCACCCCGAAGGTCGGAGGCAGTTCCGAAGCGTCCGTCACGCCGAGGCGTCCGCTGGTTCCGGCGCCGATGTAGAAGAGCCTTCCGCCGCGCCGCATCCGCTCGACGATGCGTTCGACCAGCTGCTCCATGACGGGAATGACCTCCCGCACGGCCTCGTGCACGCGGGCATCCTCGCGGTTGATCCCGACGAGGATGTCGTGGGTGGACATCTGCTGCAGGTTATCGTATTCCGAACTCTGTTCGGTGATTCTGTTCTCCATGATGGTATGTTGCAAGCCCTTCTGCGGGCGATTCGACAATGGTTTTCACGGAATACCCTTCTGCCTCAAGCGCCTCGCGGAGCCACTTTTCGAAATGGGCGGCAACCCCTCCGACACAGGCGACGGGAATCCCGGCCGGGTACCGGCTCAGGTTCCGCCGTGCGAATTCGCGGAAGGCCCCGATGACCATCCCGTGCACCTCGGGACACGTCATGTGTGCCCGGGCGAACGGTGCGAACGAGGCGAGGAACCGGTTGGCGAAGGGTTCGCGGTAGACGCGGCGGATGATCTCCTCGTAGGAGAGCCCGGTTTCGGCGAGGAACTCCTCCCGGAGGGGGATGTGCCCCTTGAAGATGCCGTTGAGCAGCGTGCGGCCCAGGGCCGCACCGCTCCCTTCGTCGCCGAGGATGTAGCCCAGCGGGGGGACGTGCCGGACGATCTCGCCGCCGCGGCAGAGGCAGGAGTTCGAACCGGTCCCGAGGATGCAGGCGATCCCTTCGCCGCGACCCCACAGGGCCCGTGCCGCGCCCGTGAGGTCCGATTCGACGGAGACCTCCTGTGTCCCGAAGTGGCGGGCGAGGAGCTGCCGGAGGCGTTCCGAGGTCTCGGGGAAGGTCCTGCCGCACCCGGCGCCGTAAAACCGCACGGCCGTGACGCTCCCGAGCCGGGGCAGTTCGGCCAGCGAGCTGCGGATCTGCTCGTCGGAGTGCTGGACGGCATTGATCCCGCGGGTGCGCATGGTGCGCATCCGGACGCCGTCGTCGGCGATCCACGTGCATTGGGTCGATCCGCTGTCTGCAAGGAGTATCATCATTCAAAGATACATATAATATATGGAATCCGGAAGTGAAAAACTGATAACTACTTTTTTTAGTTAATAAACTATGAAAAATAGTTGCATGTGAAGATTTTTTAGTTACCTTTGTGGTGAGGGCGGAGACGAAGCGCCCGGATACGAAGAAAAGAACCGGAAAAAGAGACGACCATGGAACGTTTGACACGCCGCGAAGAGGAGCTGATGCAATGCTTCTGGACACACGGACCGCTGTTCGTGCGGGAGCTGGTGGCGCTGGCCCCGGATCCGAAACCGCACTTCAATACGCTCTCGACAATGGTGCGGGCCCTCGAGGCGAAGGGCTATGTGGGGCATAAACCCTTCGGGAATACCTACCAGTACTATCCGCTGGTCAGCGAGCAGGAGTTTTCGCGCCGCACGCTGGGCAGCGTCATCGACCGCTATTTCGAGAAATCCTGCCTCGGGGCCGTTTCGGCCCTGGTCGAGGAGGAGCGGATCTCGGTCGAGGAGCTGCGCGAACTGATCGACCGCATCGAACACCAAAACGCCCGATAGCCATGTGTTACGAATGGACGATCTACAGCCTGAAAGTGGGGGCGTGCCTGGCGGTTTTCTACCTTTTTTTCAAACTGCTGTTGAGCCATGAGACCTTCCACCGCTTCAACCGCATCGTGGTGCTGGGGGCGATGCTCCTCTCGTTCGTGCTGCCGCTGTGCGTGATTACGGTCTGGCGCGAACTTCCGCTGCTGCCTGCGGTCCCGGTTTTCGGGATGGACGGGGCAGCTTCCGAAACGGCTCTTCCCGCCGCACGGCCTTTCCCCTGGAAAACCCTCGTCGGGGTGCTTTTCGTGACGGGAGCCGCCGCCACCTTCCTGCATACGCTCTGGTCGCTGGGCGCGGTGATGCGGGTGGTCCGCCGGGGCCGCCGCGAACGGCTGGACGACGGGACGATCCTCGTGCGCCTGCCGCAGCGCGTCACGCCGTTCAGTTGGGGCCGCTACGTCGTGATTTCCGAGGAGGACTTGGCGGAGAACGGCCCGGCGATCCTGACCCACGAACGGGCCCACATCCGCCTGTACCATTCGGTCGACCTGCTGGTGACCGACCTGGCGGGGTGCCTGCAGTGGTTCAATCCGGCGATGTGGCTGTTGCGGCGCGAGTTGCGGGCCATCCATGAATACGAAGCCGATGCCGCCGTGCTGGCGAGCGGTGTCGATGCGAAGAGTTATCAGATGCTGCTTATAAGGAAGGCCGTTGGCGGGAGGTGGTACTCAGTCGCCAACAGCCTCAATCACAGTAAACTTAAAAACCGTATTACCATGATGTTGCGAAAGAAATCATCGCGGCGGACCGAAGCGCGTGCGCTTCTGCTGCTGCCGCTTGCCGGCCTGGCTCTGGGAGCCTTTGCCGAGACCCGTTATGTGGTTCCTGCTGCGTACAAAGATACGCAAAATCGGATTACAAAAAACGAAATGCGTGTGGAAATCGGTCCGGATACCATGATTATCCGCGGGATGAAGGCGACGACGGATCCGGAGAAGAGCCCGATGGTGATCATCAACGGCTCGAAAACCGACGCAAAGGCCCTCGACACGCTCCGTCCGGAACGGATCGCGTCGGTTTCGGTGCTGAAGGATTCGCTTTCGCGGGCCACCTACGGCGAGGAGGCGAAGAACGGCGTGATCGTCGTCACGCTGAAGAAACCGGGCGAGGCTGCTGCGGCCTCAGGGAACAATGCCTACGGTACGCAGGTGACGACCTCCCCGAACGGGAACACCATGTCCATTTCGATTTCGCGGTCCCCTTCGCAGGCGTCGCTCTCGACTTCGGGGCTTGAGGGCAATCCGGTGATTGTGGTCGACGGGGAGCGCTATTCGGGCAGTCTCAACGATCTCGACGTGCAACAGATCCGGAGCATGTCGGTCTACAAGGGCAATATTCCCGAGAAGTACCGCCAATACCTCGGTCCGGAGAACGAGGGAGTGATCGAGATTATCACGAAACGTGCGGTGCAGTCGGCCGAGAAGCTCCGGAACTACTTCCAGAGCGACGAATGGAAGCAGATGCAGCAGAAGTTGGCCCAGTCGGAGAAGTATTTCGAGAGCGAGGAGTGGAAGCGGGCGCAAAAGCGGCTCTCCGAGGTCTCGGATACTTCGGATTCCTATTTCCGGAGCGAGGAGTGGAAGCGGGCGCAGATGGAACTCTCCGAGCTGGGCTCCTATTTCGAGAGCGAGGAGTGGAAGAACGCGCAGCAGAAACTGCAAAACCTCGACGACCTGAATCTCCGCGGAAAGGCGATTGTCATGTACAGGACGGATGCGGAGGATGCCGGAACGTCGGTTCCCTACAATACGGTTGTCGGGGGCCGGGGCGGCATGGTGGTCACGGGGCCGGAGGTGATGTCGAAGAGCCGTTCCGACGACAATGGCTCGGTCACGGTGGCCAAGGGGCGCGTGATGGCCGACTTTTCGGAGATCGACGAGTCGGAGTATCAGATCGAAATCAACGGCAAACCCGCCGCCAAGTCCGATCTGGAGCGGATCGAACCGGGGAAGATCCGGCGCGTAGAGTTGATCCGCAACGACGCGACGCCCGGCAAACAGGGCATCCTGCGGGTCCGGACGCGCAAATAGCGGCTTTTGAGTAGACCTTAAGCGATAAAAAGTCCCGAGAGGCGGAACGGTTCGTACCGTTCCGCCTCTCGTTTTGCTTTTAGCCTTGCCTGCCCCCCCCCTGTTTTGCTGTGTTTGCCGTGTTCCTGACTTGAATCCAGCCCGGTCGGGCCTCTCCGGATTCCGGGTTATTCGAAATCGACGATCTCGGGACGGGTCGGGCGGTAGCGGTACTGCTCCAGACTGGTGGGGTTCGAGAGCCGGAAATATTCGCAGTCGACAAGTCCGTGTTTCCCGAATGCGATGCCGAGGCGGATCTGGACGGTATTGAAAACGAGCCGTTCGTTTCGGAGCCGGACGCCGAATCCGAACGAGGTGAAGAAGTTGTTCTTGAAGATGTTGGGCGAATAGCCGAGGAGCCCGAAATCCGCGAATCCGAAGACCGCGATGCGGAAACCCAGCGGCTGATAGGGGGTGAATACCACGGTTTCGGTATTGAGGATCATGCGGTTGGTGCCGATTGCATACTCCTTGAGGGCCTGGAGCCCGTTCGTGGAGGTGAATCGGATGCTTTCGTCGCTTCCTTCCCAACGGTTCCAACCCTGGGTGTAGTTGAGCGTGAGGAACTGCCGGATGCGGCTTCGCCGGAAGAGGAAGAGGTTCGAGAACCAGCGCAGGTCGACGTCTACGGCGCTTCGATGCCACATTTTGTTGTCCGGGTCGATGTAGCTTCCGAGCGTAGCGCCTCCCATGATGTAGCCGATGGGGCAGAAACCTCCGGCCTCGCAGGTTACTCCGAAGTAGACGGCATCGGAGAACTCGCCCCAGGTGTAACCGGAGGTCACTTCGGCCTTGTATCCTGCGGCGAGGTACTCGCGGCGTCCGAATCCGTAGATCATATTGGCGGAGTAGAACTTTTCGCGGTAAAGTCCCAAACCCACGAGCAGGGCATCCTGATCGTGGAGTGCGGGGTTGTAGCGGGGTCCGACCTCGGGGCGTCGGCTGACGCGGCTGTAGTTGTACCGTCCCGTGAGGTAGATGCTGGACCCTATTTTCCGCAGGAAATGCGAATAGCCTCCCCAGGCATCGAGGTTTCGCTCCTTGACGAGCAGCGAGGTGTCCTGCTCGATCATGTATCGCTTGTCCTTGATGTCGTTGTAGGTGAGACCGATTTCGTAGTCGGTGGGTCTGATGAACTCCTTGCGGAGCCCGAGGTCGAGCGTCGAACTGTAGAAACTGCGTCCGGCATTGAAATTTGCGGTGTAGAAGGTCCCCAGTACGTTTGGGATTTCGTACTCGACCATGTTCCCGCCGTAGGAGAAGTCGTTGCGGGAGAAGTTGGTCATGATCTTGAGGCTGTTTCCGGTACCGAGGATGTTGGCATCGGAGAGTCCGACCATCGTGCGGCCTTCGGAGTGCAGGGCACCGTCGGCGGAGATGGTCCAGCTGTCGCGGGTCGTAATCCGGAGATTGACGCGCGTGGAGTCGATCGAGTCGGGTTTTACATCGATTTCTATATCGGCGATGTAGTCCCGGGATCGGAGGAGCTGTTTGGTTCGGACGATGAGTTGCGGATCGAGTTCCTCTCCGGGTTTGAAGAGGAGGTCGCGGCGGATGACCCGTTCACGTGTCAGCATGTGTGTTTTGTTGGCCGTTCGTTCGAGCCAATTGCCTCCGGAATCGAACACCTGTTTGCGGTCGATGGTGATTTCTCCGATTGTTTTTCCGGTGAAGGGGGCGAGTTGCTTCGTTTCATCGAGGACCTGTCCGTTCGAGGTCGTATCGAGCACGGGTTTCACGAAGATCATCCTGTACAGCATTCTGGGTATGGCCCGGCGGCTGGTTTTGGATTCGATGCTGTCGTAGAGTCTGTTGTTTCGGGCTCGGGCGTCGGGGTTCCGGATTTGGGCGCTGTCGGGCGTGAACCGGTCCGGGGTTTGCATACCGGGTCGCATACCGGGTCCTGCCGACGGAATCGCGGATGGGCTCGCCGCGGAAACAGACGCTACGATTCCCGCGAGGATCAGGATCAGCAGGAGTATGGGTATACGGAAATTTTGGATGATCATGTGTCAAAGATAACGCAAAAATCCCGGAAAACGTATGGAAAAAACGCTTGCCGGGCTTTCCCGCATATAAAAAAAAGGTTCACCCTGCGGTGGACCTTTTTTGTGGAAGAATGATTTTCGGATTGCGGGGGAGCATCCTGAGGGAACCTTTTTCCGGGCTTTCGATCGTTCGGACCTTGGCTTCGTCCCGATCTGTCGACCTTCCGGGCTTTCGATTGTTCCGTCCATCGCTCTGTCCCGTCCTCAGCCTTGTTCCGTTCTCAGCTTCGTTTCGCCCTTAGCCTTGTTCCGTCCGTCGCTTTGGCCCCGGTCTTTGCCACGTTCCGTCTCCGCCTGGCCCCGGTCTCTCTCCTCTTTTCTCTCTCCCGGTCTCTCTCTTCCTCCTCTCTTCTCTCGCCCCCCCCCGGAAATTATTTGCGGCCCTCTTTGGCTTCGATGCACTCCGTGGCGTGGGGAACCTTCATCAAACGCTCCTTGGGAATCAGTTTTCCCGTGGTCTTGCAGATTCCGTAGGTCTTGTTCTCGATGCGCACGAGCGCCATTTCGAGGTTGCGGATGAACTTCATCTGATGGGCCGCGAGACGCCCGCTCTCCTCTTTGGAAAGGGTCGCTGCACCCTCTTCCAGCACCTTGAAGGTCGGGGAGGTATCTTCGGTATCGTTGTCTGCCGTGTGCGTGATCGTGGCCCGGAGGAGTTCGTAATCCGCGCGGGCATTTTCAAGCTTTTTCAGGATAAGCTGCTTGAACTCTTCGAGTTCGGCATCACTGTATCGGGTTCTTTCGTCTGCCATGGTCGTGTCCTCTCTTTTTGGTTTTATGTAAAATTAAACAATATTTCCGATATAACCAAATTTTCTTGAGAAACTCGAACCCGCACAACTCCTGAATCGGACCCCTACATCTTCGTAACGGCAATCCGCAGAGGCTCTTCGTCGACTTCGGATTCAACTACGAAAGTTCCGGCGGGTTCTGCCGCGGCCTTGACCTCGACGGCGAGGGTCTGGGAGGCGATGTAGTCTGCGAATTGCGCAATCGCCTCGACGACGAATGGCTTCCGTTCGATCTCGACGCGGATCTTGTCGGTGACCTCGAATCCGGAATCCTTGCGGATGTTCTGAATCCGGTTGATCAACTCGCGGGCCATCCCTTCGGCCTTCAGCTCCTCGGTGACGGTGATGTCGAGCGCGACGGTGAGTTTCCCTTCCGATGCGACGAGCCATCCGGGCATGTCCTCGGACGTGATTTCGAAGTCGGCGGGCGTCACGGCGATCTTCTCCCCTGCGATGTCGAGTACGGTTTCGGGTGCGGCTTCGATTTCTGCGATCTGCTCCTGGGAGAATCCGGCCACCAGGGCGGCGATCTGCTTCATCTGCTTCCCGTAGCGCGGGCCGAGGGTCTTGAAGTTGGGTTTGATGCGCTTTGTGATGACTCCTGCGGTGTTCTCGATGAGTTCGATCTCCTTGACGTTCACCTCGCTCATGATGAGATTCCTGACGGCGGCGATCTGCCCGGCCATGGCGGGGTCGAGCACCGGGATGAGGATCTTCATCAGGGGTTGGCGCACCTTGATCGAGACCTTGCGGCGCAGGGCCAGCACCATCGAGGAGACTTTCTGTGCGAGGTCCATGCGCTCTTCGAGGCTGTTGTCGATCAGCGAGAGGTCGGCCTTGGGGAAGGTCGAGAGGTGTACGGACTCATCGGTGTGGCGGCCGCTCACGGCGTTCAGGTCGCAGAAGATGCGGTCGGTGATGAACGGCGCAAAGGGGGCCGCGAGCATCACGACGGTCTCCAGACAGGTGTAGAGCGTCTGATAGGCCGCGAGTTTGTCCTCGGACATGCCGCCGCCCCAGAAGCGCTTGCGGTTGAGGCGGACGTACCAGTTCGAGAGGTTTTCGCCGACGAACTCCTGGATGGCGCGGGCCGCAGGCGTCGGGTCGTAATTTTCGAGCGATTCGGTCACCTCCTTGACGAGCGTGTTGAGCAGCGAGATGATCCAGCGGTCGATTTCGGGTCGTTTCTCCATCGGCACCTCGGGTTCCCGGCCGGTGAATCCGTCGACGTTGGCGTAGAGCGCGAAGAACGAATAGGTGTTGTAGAGGGTTCCGAAGAACTTGCGGCGCACCTCGTCCACACCGTCACGGTCGAACTTGAGGTTGTCCCAGGGCTGGGAGTTGGAGATCATGTACCAGCGGGTTGCGTCGGGACCGTAGGTGTCGAGCACCTCGAAGGGGTCGACGGCATTCCCCAACCGCTTGGACATCTTGTTCCCGTTCTTGTCGAGCACCAGTCCGTTGGAGATGATGTTCCGGAATGCCACCGAGTCGAACAACATCGAGGCGATGGCGTGCAGCGTGAAGAACCATCCGCGGGTCTGGTCGACGCCCTCGGCGATGAAGTCGGCGGGATAGACCTCCCCGAACTTCTCCCTGTTCTCGAAGGGGTAGTGGACCTGGGCGTAGGGCATGGCTCCCGAATCGAACCAGACATCGATCAGGTCGGGTTCGCGGCGCATGGGCTCGCCCTTCGACGAGACGAGCACGATCGAGTCGACGTAGGGGCGGTGCAGGTCGATGCGGTCCGTGGAGTAGTTCTCCTTCGACATGTCGCCGACCT
>CALUKL010000122.1 GCA_944321195.1 uncultured Alistipes sp. | reverse complement strand
CAGCGGATACCCCCTTGTCAAGAGGCGGGCGCACTTTTTCCACAAATTATGGAAAACTTTTCGTAAAAAAGTCTTACCTTTGTTCTCTGAACCAACGTTTATATACCGTATGGATGATGGTCATAGTTCCCCGTATAGCCGTCGTGTCGTGCCTCAGCACGACGCCCTTCATCTATGGTATCCGGCACGAAGATAATCTGCGTGCCGAACTCTCGTTGTCATCCCCATCCGAATCCACCCGCCTCTTTGTCGAGGGCCTTGCCGACCTGGCACTGATCCCGGCCGCCGCATATCCGACGCTGAAGGAGGCCCGCCTGGTCACGGAGTATTGCGTGGGCGGGATCCCGAAGTCGCTCTCCGCGCTGCTTGCGAGCGACGATCCGCTGGTCGAGGCGTGGAAGCCCTATGGCAAACTGCCTTGCGCCTTTGCGCTGTGGGTGGCCCGCCCCGAGGTGGAGCCGGAGACGGTCGAGGCGCTGCAGTATGCGCTGACCTACGGGTTGGAACGGGGTTACGAGGCGATTCTGGAGTCTCCGTTCGCCGACGATCCGGGCCGCGCCTACGAGGGTCTGGCCCATTTCGACTACATTTTCGACAACCAGAAAGACAAGGCACTCAAGAAGTTCTGGGACTCGGGCCTGAAGGTTGGTCCGAGGACCAATCCGGGCTGAAGGGCATAGCGGACCGCAAGGCCCGCCTCTCTGTCCACGGATTCACGAACTTTATAGAGAGCCTTTCATGATAACCATCTACCTCAAACAATACAACAAGATCATCCGGAATGCGGATACGAAGCTCTTCGACGAGCTGGGTTACGACGACATTCTGTGGATCGACATGTTGTCCCCCACGATCAAGGAGCAGAAGGCCGTCGAGAACTTCATGGAGATCAGCCTTCAGACGAAGCAGCAGGTCGAGGAGATCGAGTCGACGTCGAAATATTCGGAGAACGAGAATTCGATCGTTTCGAACGCGAACTTCTTCATTCCGACGGGGGATTCGTTCATCGTGGAGCCGGTTTCGTTCATCATCTCGAACGAGGGTGTGCTGGTTTCGGTGCGGAACGCCGAATTCCGGACCTTCCGCGAGACGGAGAAACGGCTTCAGATGAACTACCGGAGCTACTCGACGGGCTACCACCTGTTCATCTCGCTGCTGGAGGTGCGCATCGACTTCGATGCCGACCTCGTGGAGTTGATCGCCAAGCAGGTTGCGGCCTTGTCGAAGGACATCAATTCGGAGGATTCGATCGACAAGGAGGTTCTGCACCGCATCAGCGCCCTGCAGGAGAGTACGATGTCGTTGCGCGAGAACATCTTCGACCGGCAGCGGGTGCTGTCGGGCATCCTGCGTTCGGAACGCTTTCCGAACGATATCTACCCGCGTCTGCAGCTGATGATCAAGGACGTGAACTCGCTGATCAACCATGCGGACTTCAGTTTCCAGCGTTTGGACTATATTCAGGATGCGGCGCTGGGTCTGATCAATATCGAGCAGAACGGCATCGTGAAGATCTTCTCGGTGGCGGCGGTGATCTTCATGCCTGCGACGCTCATTGCGTCGATCTACGGGATGAACTTCAAGACGATGCCCGAGTTGGAGTGGACCTGGACCCTCTCGAACGGTTGGGTCGTACCGGTAGGTTACTTGTTCGCCATCGCGCTGATGATCATCGCCTCGATCCTGACGATCTGGTTTTTCCGTTACAAGAAGTGGCTTTGAGCCGGTTGCCGGGGAGCCGGCTTCCTTCGATTTCCGCACGTCCGGGGGATGTGGGGCCTGTTTTTATGCTCTTCTTTCTACGAAAGAAGGCGGAATGATGCGGGCAATCCGGTTAAAATTTGTATCTTTGCTGCCTATATTGCCACAGTATGCTCGAAAAGCTGGCCAAACAGACTGCCATTTACGGTATCAGCACCATTGTGGTGCGGTTCCTGAGCTACCTGCTCACACCCTACTATACGCGGGTGTTCGGCCAGGAGACCTACGGAGTCGTCACCGATGTCTACGCGCTGATACCGCTGGCGCTCACGCTGCTGACCATGGGCATGGAGTCGAGCTATTTCCGTTTTTCGGCCAAGGCCGAGGAGGCGGGCGGCGACGTCGAGGGCGCCAAACGGCGGCTGTTCGCCACGACATGGGGCATCACGTCGCTGGCCGCGGCGGTTTTCTTTGCCGGGATGGCGTTCTTCCGCAACGGCGTGGCCTCGCTCATGGGCGAGGCTTATGTCGCCCATCCGGAGTATGTCGTGTGGGTGGCGCTGATCATCCTCTTCGACGTGTGGGCCTGCATTCCCTTCTCGCGGCTGCGGGAACAGGGCCGGGCGATGACCTTCGTGGGGCTGAAGGCGCTGAACGTGGTGCTGAACGTGGTGCTGGCCTTCGCCTTCGGGGCGGCGGGTCTCTTCCGGACGGAATTCGGCGTAGGATGGGTCTTCGTGGCGAACCTGGCGGCGAGCGTGGTGACGTGGCTGGCGATCCTGACGACCACGGACCGCACCGTTCCGCGGATCAACTGGACGCTGCTGGCGGCGGTTTTCGCCTATTCGCTGCCGCTGCTGGTGGGCGGCCTGGCCGGTACGGCCAACGAGTTCATCGACCGTCAGTTGATCAAGTACCTTGTTCCCGAAGGGTCGATGGCCCAGTTGGGGGTCTACGGCGCAATCACGAAGATTGCCGTGGTGATGATGCTCTTCTACCAGATGTACCGGCTGGCCGCGGAGCCGTTCTTCCTGTCGAACTTCAAGAAGTCGGACTTCGTGGCGATGAACGCCGCGGCGCTGAAATACTACATGATGGCCT
>CALUKL010000121.1 GCA_944321195.1 uncultured Alistipes sp. | reverse complement strand
CGTAGTTGCCGATCAGCGGGTAGGTCATCACCACCATCTGGTCCGTGTACGACGGGTCGGACATGATCTCCTGGTACCCCACCATCGAGGTATTGAAGACGATCTCGTTGATGGCCTCGCGGTCGGAGCCGAACCCGAATCCGTAGAACTCGCGGCCATTCTCCAAGACAATTTTTTTCGTAAAAGCTTTCATCCTTGTCTGTCCTTATCTGTGTCCTTATCTGATTGAATTCGTTGTCAGCGTATCGTAAACCGCACGGCCGCCCACCACCGTAAGCACCGCACGCCCCTCGACCTCGCGGCCCGCAAAGGGCGTGGCATGGCCCTTCGAAAGGAACTCTTCCGGATCAATCGTCCAGCGCGCCCCGAGGTCCAGCACCGTGAAATCGGCCTCCTGGCCCGCATCGATGCCCCCTTCGAGCCGGAAGATCCGGCGCGGAGACGTCGACATCAGCTCCACGAGCCGTTCCAGCGAAAGGATCCCCGGTTTCACCAGCCCCGTATAGAGCAGCGGGAAGGCCGTCTCGATGCCCACAATGCCCATGGCGCTCCCGGCCAGCCCGCGGGACTTCTCCTCGGCCGTATGCGGGGCGTGGTCCGTGGCGATGACCTCGATCGTGCCGTCTTGGATGCCTGCGAGCAGCGCCTCGCGGTCGGCGCGGCTTCTGAGCGGCGGGTTCATCTTGAAGCGCCCCTCCTCCTGCAGATCCTCGTCGCACAGCAGCAGGTAGTGCGGGGCCGTCTCGCAGCTTACGCGCAGACCACGCGCTCTCGCCTCACGCACCAGGCCGACGCTCTCCTTCGTGGAGACATGGCAGACGTGGTACTGGCAGCCGGTCTTCGCGGCCAGCGCGATGTCGCGTTCGACCTGCCGCCACTCGCTCTCCGACGAGATGCCCTTATGGCCGTGTGCGCGGCAGTAGTCGCCGTCGTGGATATAGCCTCCGTGAAGGAGTCCGTCGACTTCGCAGTGCGCCACGATCGGCTTGCCGACCGCTGCGGCACGCCGCATCGCCTCCTCCATGAGTTCGGCCGACTGCACCCCGCGGCCGTCGTCCGAGAAGCCCACGACCTCCGCAGCCAGGGCCGCGAAATCCGCCAGTTCGCCGCAGCCGCGCTGTCCCACGGTAATCGTCCCGTAGGGCTTCACACGCACCACGGCGTCGCGGCGGATGATCTCCAACTGCCGTTCGAGGTGTTCCGGCGTATCGGGCGCCGGGTTCAGGTTCGGCATCGAACAGACCGTCGTATAGCCTCCGCGGGCCGCAGCGGCCGTTCCCGTGGCGATGGTCTCCTTCTGCGGGAAGCCCGGTTCGCGCAGGTGGACATGCACGTCGACCAGCCCCGGAACGAGGTACAGCCCCCCGAGATCGACGATCCGGTCCTCCGGGCCCGGCGTCGCATCCGCAACCACACGGCCCGCCTCCACGACCAGCCGCCCCCTCCCGAAACGGCCCCCGCGATAAATCTCGGCGTTCTCGTAAAATGTCTTCATCGGCTCCGTCGCATAAAAAAATAGGGCAACCGAAACAGTTACCCTAATAAAACAATAATGCCGAATCCCGTCGAAAATTGAGACCCCGACCAATAATCCTGCTGCCAGAACTTCTGTGCCATTGGGACGTGGGGGTTACGATTCATAGGATTCGGACCGCTGTAATTGTCTGCAAATATAGGGGTTTTTCGCCGCCCCTGCAAACCTTTTTCCCATTTTTTTTCAACATTCCGTCAACGCACCGCCGGAACAGGAGCCCAAGCCCCTCCGGACCCCGTTCCGGAAAAGCATCGGCCGCCCTCGTTTCCCGACCCTCTCCTCCCCCGAAAACCCCTTTTCGGACAAAAATACCGATTCCACGCGGTTGGCTTCTTCCGTTTTGTGCACTATCTTTGCCCGCAGACAACCGCAGTTCGACACCCTATGGAAAAATACAACATACTCGCACCCCTGCTGCTGACCCTCGGAGCCGGTCTCGCAACCGGAATCGGAAGCGCCATCGCCTTCCTCGCCAAACGAACCAACAAGCGTCTGCTCTCCTTCTCGCTCGGACTCTCCGGCGGCGTGATGATCTACGTCTCGTTCGTCGAGCTCTTCCAGCAGGCCCATGTCGCCCTCACCGCCGAATGGGGGTCGCGGCTCGGAGGCTCGGTCACCGTCCTGAGCTTCTTCGCCGGGATCCTCCTCATCGGCATCATCGACCGCCTCGTCCCCTCGGTCGAAAACCCCCACGAGGCCCACAGCGTCGAGGAGATGGACCATAAGCCCCGCAATCCGAAACTCATGCGCATGGGGCTGCTTACGGCCCTCGCCATCGGCATCCACAACTTCCCCGAGGGCATCGCCACCTTCACCTCGGCCGTCGACAACATCACCCTCGGCGTCGCCATCGCCGTGGCCATCGCCATCCACAACATCCCCGAAGGCATCGCCGTCTCGATCCCCATCTACTACGCCACGGGAGACCGTGCCAGGGCTTTCCGGCTCTCGCTCCTCTCGGGACTGGCCGAACCCGTCGGCGCCCTGCTGGCCTACCTCGTGCTGATGCCCTTCATGTCCGCAACGCTCATGGGATGCATCCTCGCCGGAGTGGCCGGAATCATGGTCTTCATCTCCATCGACGAACTCCTCCCCGCCGCCCGCGAATACGGCGAAGCACACACCTCGATCTACGGCGTGGTCGCCGGCATGGCCCTGATGGCCGTCAGCCTCCTCCTGCTCGAATAAAGCCGCAAAAAACCGATCGCAAAATGGACATCCTCCTGATTCTCGGACTGAGCGCCTCGATCCACCCGCTGACCATGGGCGGAATCTCCGCAGTCGATCTGCTGGTCGTGCTGCTGAGTTCGGTGCTGCTCTTCCTGACGGCCTTCACCTTCCGCCGCCGGGCCGTCGACCGATGGGAAGGGACTTTGTTTCTGGTGATCTACGCCACCTACATCGCCTACCTTATAAAATAGCCTCCGGCGAGGTGAGGTAGCGTTCGAGCAGCCGCGGCACGGCGTAGTCGCCGAGTGTCGAGGTCCTGACGGCGATTGCGGCGGCCGCCGGGGTCAGGGTCGGGGTTTCGATCCGGTAGATGCAGGCGTGGAGACGCTGGTGGGTGAGTTGGTGCACGGGCAGCGGCGTGCTCCGCAACAGGTGCCACGGCGCCCGGCCCAGCAGTTCGGTAAAGCGCGAATCGCCGACAAGTTCCGAAAAGCCGGCCGCCGCGGCGGTCTCCAGCAGCGGGAATTCGTAGAGACCCTGCCAGATGTCGCGCCCCTCGCGGCGGCAGAGCAGCGTCCGGTCGCCCGAAGTGACGTGCAGGTAGTGGAACCAACGGTCGCGCACTCGGGTCCGGCCCTGTTTGACGGGGCGTTCGGCAACGCTCCCGGCCGCCAGGGCCAGGCACCGCTCCGAAAGCGGGCATACCTCGCAGCGGGGCGACACGGGGGTGCATTGCAGGGCCCCGAAATCCATGATCGCCTGGTTGTAAAGCCCCGGGCGGCCGGGATCGAGTTCCGCACGGGCCAGTTCGGCAAAGGCGCGGCGCCCCGGCGTGGAATCGATCGCAAGGTCGAGGTCGAAAAGGCGCGACAGAACCCGGTAGACGTTGCCATCGACGACGGCACACGGTGTATCGAAGGCGATCGAGCAGATCGCCGCCGCGGTATAGTCGCCCACGCCGCGCAGCGTGCGCACCGTCTCCAGCGTCCGGGAAAACTCCCCGCCGAAGCGCTCCATGACCTCGCGGGCCGCGGCCAGCAGGTTCCGGGCCCGGCTGTAGTAACCGAGACCCTGCCAGAGGCGCAGCACCTCGTCCTCGGAGGCCGCGGCCAGCGAGGCGATGTCGGGAAAACGCGCCGTGAAGCGTTCGTAGTAGGCCAGCCCCTGCGCCACGCGGGTCTGCTGGAGGATCACCTCCGAGAGCCAGATGCGGTAGGGATCGCGGGTACGGCGCCACGGAAGGTCGCGTCCCTCGCGTGCGTACCACTCGATCAAAATATCGGATATGCGCGTCATACAAGTGACAAAAATACGACTTCGGAACCGAATTTGAAACGTTCCGCAGCGATTCAAAACCAAAAAAGATGGAAAAACGCCATTCTCTCATCCACAACGAAGAGCGACACCGCTACGAGTTCCGGCTCGACGGCGGGGTCGCCTATGTCGAATACGAACCCGCAGCCAACGGCCGCTACCGGCTGACCCACACGATCGTACCCCCGCAGTTCGAGGGGCAGGGAATCGGCCGCGAACTGGTCGAATCGACGCTCGAAGCCCTCCGCGAGCAGGGTGTGCGGATCATTCCGGAGTGCACGTTCATCATCCGCTACATCCAGCGTCACCCCGAGTGGGAGCCGCTGCTGGCAGAAGGCCGGGAAATCGAAGGTTAGCCCCCCAGGAGCGGCGCCGGAACGCCCCGGGGGATGAAAGGCCCCGGGGCTCTTCGGCCGCACGCCCACAAAGGTGTCATTCCGCCCGCCCGGTCTCCGGACGGAGAAATGTCGGCCGCCTTTCCGGCCGACATGGCAAAATTTTCCGGAACAATCCGAAAAATCCGGTCCGAAAATTTGGTTTATAAAATAAACTACTTTATATTTGCATCAAAGATTCACTCCGAGGCCACGGATACAAGATCGAAACCACACTCTAAAAGCAAAGAAGATGGAAGCTACCGACCACATGAAACCCCTCGGCAAGGGGTACTGCCCTTCAGAAGAGAATGCCGCTGCCGAAGCAGTTGCCAAACGCCGCCGTTTTGCCCGGGGATTTGCCCGGCAGGTCATCGTCTGGGCCGTGACGTGCGCCTTTCTGGCCGTCGTCAACTGGCTGACCTCGCCCCACTACTGGTGGGTGCTGTGGGTCATCGGCGGATGGGGACTGCAGCTGCTCCTCTCGCTGGTCTTCTACCTCTTCGACTTCGACGACGAGGAGTAACACCCGGAATCCGGCCCCGCCGCAGGATGCCGGACAAGAGCCCGCCGGTTCTCCCCGACCGGCCCACTGCAACCTGAGACACAATCGAAAACCCTCAAAAAAACAGTCAACATGGAAGAGAAAAAACTCGACGCGCAGGAGAGCATCGAACTCATCACGCGCATGATCCGCAACACCCGCCGGCGGCTCGAACGCCACTCGGGACGTCCCTACCTTATCTGGGGCTACACGACCGTCATCATCTCGCTGCTCAATTACGCGTTCAACCTCGCGGGCGCCGACCCGATGTGGAGCCTCACCTGGTTTCTGATCCCCATTCTGGGGTTCGTGCTGATGCGCCTCTTCCCCGAAAAGAAGAGCACGGAGCCTCGCACCGAGATCGACCGCATCGTCTCGGCGCTGTGGCTGGTCTGCACGCTGTCGCTCATCCCGGTCTTTACCCTCTGCCTGTTCCACGGCCTGAGCTACCGCCCGAGCCTCTTCGCCCTGATCACCCTCGTCATGTCGATCGGATCCGCGGCAACGGGGCTGATCGTCCGTTCGAAGATCTACACCATGGCCGGGTTTCTCGGCATGGTCGGAACGGCCGCCATCGCTCTCTGGGACTACTATCTCAAACAGCTGCCCGACCCCGGGCTGATCGACAGCCGCATGCTCAACAACGAGATTCTGATCTTTGCCGCGATCTTCGTCGTGATGATGGTCATCCCCGGCCACATCATCAACCGCCGGTCCCGTCACGAAAAACAGGAGCCATGTTCAAGGAGCTGAATCCCCTGCTGCACTCGGAACTGCGGCTGGCCGTCATGTCGGTCCTCATCGGGGTCGAGAGCGCCGATTTCGTCTTCCTCCGCCAGCAGACCGGCGCCACGGCCGGGAATCTCTCCGTGCAGCTCGACAAACTCGCCAAAGCCGGCTATATCGACATCGAAAAGACCTTCCGCGGCCGGATGCCCTGCACCCTCTGCCGCATCACCGACGCCGGGCGCGACGCCTTCGCGGAGTATGTCGAGGCGTTGCAGACCTACATCAAGCGATAGGGCCGAATCCCCGGTCCTGCCGCTTTTCCCGCCTTCGGGAGCCGTCAGAGCGAACAGAAGAGCGTCACGAGGAACGGCACGCTGAAATCCAGCGCACAGCCGTGGAAGATCGACACTACGGCGTAGGGGCGTCCCGCCGCGCGTGTGATGATCGGGAGTGTCGTGTCGAAGGTCGTCGCCCCGCCGATCGAAACCGCCGCCAGCGGCCCGAAACACCGCGCAACCAGCGGCGCCGCCAGCAGCGTGAAGAGCTCCCGCAGGATGTTGCACAGCAACGCCACGGTCGCCAGTTCGGCGCCACGCAGATCGGCGATGAAGATGCTCGACAGCGAATAGTAGCCGAAACCCGCCCCGACAGCCAGCGAATCGGCCGCGGAGGTTACCGCCGAATCCGCACCGAACAGCGGCGCCGCCAGCAAAGCCCCGCCCAGCGTCCCGACGGCCGTCGCCACCGGAAGCAGCGCCAGACGACGGTCGAGCTGGCGGATCCGCTCGACCAGCGTGCGGTCGTTTCCCAGCGTCATGCCCACGCAGAACATCAGCGCATACAGGACCCATGTGCTGACCGCCGAGCCCTTCAGATCGGGTTCGGCCCAGACGCCGACGGCACATCCCGCCACGAAAAAGGCGACGATCGTCAGGCTCCCCTTCAGGGCTTTCCAGGTCGAGGTCTCCGCTCCGGCCGCACCGGTCTCCCCGGGGGCCCCGGAGACCCCGGGCGCAGGCTCCGAGGCCGTATCGCCAACCCCGGCAGCAGCCTTCCGCCGGTCGATCCACCGCCACAGCCCCCACGCCGCAAGGATACTCCCCGCCACCGAAAAGGCGAAGAGCACGAAGGCCGTAGCCCCCAATGTCGCCAGCCCCCCGACCACCGCAGGGTCGGAGCCGGCCTCCAGTCCCAGCAGAAACAGCAGCGCCCAAATGATCACCGTGATGAGGGGCTGGGCAAACGAGAGGCGCCGGCCAAGCAGCAGGCGCCCCGTCAGAATACCGCCCGCAAGGACGGCAAAGATTTTCAGCATCGGTTATTCCTTTTGAGCAGTGAGTTTCCCGATCTGGCGCTCGGCCTCGGCTTCGAGGTTTGCAGCCTGTTTCTCGGCCTCCTCGACCAGTTTGTCCCCGGCCTTCTGCGCCGCCAGTTTCGCCAGCGTTCCCTTCTTCGCAGCCTCCTCCACGAGTTTGTCCCGCTGCGTTTGGGCCGCCTCGACGAGTTTCTGACCCGCATTCCGGGCCTCCGCGCGGATGTTGTCGGCCTGTTTGGCAATCTCCTCCGAGAGCGATTCGCTGCCCGTAAGTTTCTGGAGCTGCTCGTTGACCACGTTGGTCACAGCCTCCTCGACCGCCTCCTTCACCCCGAGCGTGATCTTCGGCGAGGTGAACGTCCCGCCGATGTTCACGCCGACCGTCTGCAGGACGCCGCCGCCCGGAATGGCCACCTTCGCCTGGTAGTCGATCGTCTGGTCGAGACCCGTCGAACCCGAAAGGTTGACCCCGACGTCGCCGATTTTCAGATCGAAGGGCTCGGTCGTAATCCGCCCCTCCCGGATGGCAAAGCGGATCGCCACATCCTTGGCCTCGATCTTGCGCAGGCGGTCGTTGCCCAGCGCATCGGCCAGGGCATCGAATGCCGCAATATTCTGGATGTCGATGTTCTCCGAGCGGATTTCACCCGATGCGGAGAGCGTCTTGAGGTCGGGCGACATCTGCGCGTCGAGCGACGTCTGCAGATGCAACGACAACGAATAGTCGCCGCCCGTCTTGGCGAAGATCGGGACCAGTTGCTGCACCATCTCCAACTGCTCGAAGGTCTGCCGGAACGAGGCGTTTGCAAAGTCGGCATCGAGTTTCAGCGACGGATGTGCGGGATCCGCAGCCGTCGAGTAACTGCCCGAAGCCGTAGCCTTGCCGCCGAAGGCCCCCAGCGAGAGCCCGTTGAGCGACAGCGTACCGTCGGCCATGCGCATCTCCCCCCGGATGTTGTCGAAGGTCATTTTTTCGAAGAGAACCTTCTGCAACTCCGTACTGAGCGAGAGGTTCAGATTGCGCGGAATCTCCGGAGCCGTCGCAGCCGCCGCGTCGGAAGACTCCTCCGCAGGCTCCTCCGCTTCGGCCGCTGTCTCCCCGCCCTCGGAGAGCGACGACATGATTTCGTTCAGGTCCAGCAGTTCGGACTTCACGTAAAGGCGTCCCGAAAGCGTCTCCTGGCGCAGCAGGTAACCCAGGTAACCGCTCAACTGACCGTTGGCCGAAAGGTCGCTCTCCCCGACCGTCAGACCGAACTCCCCGAGGGTCATCTCCGCCGGCGTGATCGTCGCCGCAGCACGCCGGATATGGACCGGCGGAAGGTTTTCGAGCGTCAGGTCCAGGCCTTCGAGCACGAACGTACCCTTGGCGTCGAGTCTCTCGTAGCGGTTCTTCTCGATGTCGGACATCCGCCCAGAGAACTGTACGTCCGCCGTAATGCAGCCCGCCAGCCCGACTTCCTTCTCCAGCGGATAGACCTCCTTCACGGAGCTCAGATCGAGCCGCCCGTCGACTCCCGTCCGGAAGGTGGGGTCACTGGCCAGGTTCGTGGCATAGAAGGTCGCCGAAATCTTGTTCCCGGCCATCTGAAGCCCGAATTTCGAAAGCTCGACCTCCGTGCGGTCCATCACCCCGCCCGGATTGGCGATCCGCGCCGCCAGGTTGATGTCCGTCACCGCCTTCGGAAGCGACGAGTACTGGAAACTGCCGTTGCGGACCTCGCTCTTCAACTCGAAGGCCGGAAGCTCCGAACCGCGCATCTCGCCGCGCGCCCACAGCGACAGCGCCAGTTCGCCGCCCGCCGTCAGGTTCTTGAACTCCCGCGTATAGAAGGCCGGAACGAGCGACAGTACATCCTTGAACTGCACCTCGTCGCAGCCGGCCTTGATATCCATCGCCACGACGTCATCCTTCATCTCGACCCAGCCGTCGAGCCCCACCTGGATGGCATTCAGCCGGAACGTATTGTCCGAGAAGGTGAAGCGCCGGTTCGCCAGATCGGCGTCGATCGTCGCCACGAGCTCCGCCTCGGCATCGCTCAACAGCGGAATCCCGCCCGACACGAAGTTCGTCCGCTCGGTTTTCAGCCGCAGGTCGAGGTTCGTGCGGTCGGCCGACAGGTCGCCCCGCAGGCGCAGCGTCAGCGGATCCGTCGAGAAGCGCATCCGGGTCGAGTCATCTTCGTAGCGAATCACCGCACCCGAAATACGGAAATCCCGGACCGAAAGCCGGAACGACGAGGAACCCTCCGCCGCTTCGGCTTCCGCCGCCGGGTCCGTTTCCGGAGCCTCCTCATCCGAAGGCTTCATCACGTCCCAGTTCACGGCCCCGTCGGCCAGCTTGCGGGCATGGAGCGCCGGGTCCGCAAGGATCAGCTTCGTCACCTCGAAGCCGCTGTCGCCGAACAACGACATCAGGTTCACGACCACCGAAATGCGGCGTGCCGCAACAATCGTATCGCCTTCGAAGCGGTCCGCACCCACGAGCGTCAGGCCCTTCAGGTCGACCGAGGCATTCGGGAAATGGCGCAACAGGCTGATGTCGAGTTTCTCGAAGTCCAGTTTTGCAACCAGCATCGCGTTCGCCTCCCGCTTCACAATGTCGGCAATCTTGCCCCGAAAGGCCATCGGCACAATCAGTGCGATCGCCAGAATCACCACGATGATCGTGGCCAGAATCTTCACGAACTTTTTCATTCCGTATCCGTTTTATAAACGAAAACCGCGGTTTCCGCTTCGTTGAATCCACATTTCCGGTAGAGGGCCCGGGCCGCCCTGCGCGAAGGGTTCGAGGTGAGCTGCACCCGCTCCACGCCCTCGGCCGCCGCCGCACGCTGCGCCGCACGCACCAAAGCCTCCCCGAGACCGAGACCCCGCACTGCCGCATCGACCACCACATCCTCGATCCACGCCTTGCGGCCCGACGGCGCGTCGTACCACGCCAGCGTCAGCATTCCCACGATCCGTTCCTCCGCCTCGGCAACGAACAGCGCCGTCGCGGGGTGCGCGAGCATCGCCCGCAGCCGCGCCTCCGCAAAAGTCCCCAGCCGCGGCGACAACTGCGGCAGCAACGTCCCCAACGAACGCAGCAACGCCTCGGAATACTCCGTCACCCGATATACGGAAAGTGGCATCATCCGGCTATTTTTTTTACAAAGATAACCTTTTTGCCCGAAACCTTATGGTGTTACGCGGAAAAAAGCGTACTTTTGTCGCGCAACGGTTCCGAACGGCATCCGGACGGATGCCCCGGATTAAAAGGGAATGCCGTGAGAATCGGCAACAGTTCCCGCTGCTGTGAGTTACATGCCGCGTTCCGGCACTCTTGGCCACTGTCCCCCGCCACGGGACGGGAAGGCGCCGGAACGGTAACGAGTCAGAAGACCTGCCGTCGCCTGTCAGCCCGAAAACCCTGCGGAGAATGGGGTCCGAAGCGAGTCCGAACGCCTCTCGACATGCTGCTCTCCCGCACGGAATCCGGGCTGTGACCCAAAAACGGTTCATGACCCGATGAAACGCTCGATGCGATACATACTCTGGAGCCTCGCGCTCCTCGCCGGGGCCTGCATGGAGTACGGACCCCAGCCCGAAGAGGCTTTCAGCCGCTCCGGACGCGGCATCTTCATCACCTGCGAGGGCAACTTCATGTGGGACAACGCCTCGCTCTCCTACTACGACCCCGCCACCGGAGCGGTCGAAAACAACGTCTTCCTCCGCGCCAACGGCATGAAGCTCGGAGACGTCGC
>CALUKL010000120.1 GCA_944321195.1 uncultured Alistipes sp. | reverse complement strand
GGGCCGCCTCGATCTGGGGGAGATGCTGCATGACGTCGCCTCCGAACCACATCCGCATCCGTTGGGGCGGCGGCACGGGGCCCGGACCGAACCATCCGGCCGGACGCGCAGACCCGGTCTGCCGGGGAGTCCCCGCAGGGGTGCAGCACGTGGCGACGAGCAGCAGGGCAATCAGGATTCGGGTGCGGCAGCGTTTCATGGCAGCGGGTTTTCGGAGAGGGGCCGGACAGAAGGGGCGGGAGGGGAGGCATGGAGTTATTTGCGGGCGGGATTTTTCGGGAACCACCCTTTGGCGACCCGTTTGCGCTGCTCGAACAACTCGCCGATGCTCCACAGCGACGAGGCGCCCCATACGGCCAGCAGCGTCGACCACAGGAGGTGCCGCACGGCAATCGATGCGGCGACAGCCGCGAGGCCCATCCCGAGGAACACCCACCAGATCCGTACGCCGAAGTAGTATTCGCCCTTGATGACCAGCGGGTGGAAGAGGCCGATAATCAGAAAGGTGGCGATTCCGATTACGATCCCCGTCAGGTTGTATTGTGTCAGAAAGTCCATTTCCAGAAACGCTATTGGTTGTCCCGTTTTAAAAATTCATCGCAGGGGTTCGAAGGTCCCGGGGGCCGGAAGTCCGAATCCTTCGAATCGCCGTCTTCTCAAATTTTCAATTTTCAATTCTCCATTTTTCCATTTGCAGAAGGTCCGCTCCGGAGGGACGCTGGAAGACCCGCAACCCGAACTCCGGCAGCACGGCCAGCAGGTGATCGAAAATCGCCGCCTGCAGGGCCTCGTAGGCCACCCATTCCGTACAGCGCGAAAAACAGTAAACCTCGACGGGCAGCCCCTCCGACGTGGGCTGCAACATCCGCACCATCTGCATCATCTCGGGATGGACCTCCGGATTCTGCTTCAAGTATCGCCGGACATAATCCCGGAAAAGATGCAGATTGACAACCGGTTGCCCATCCGGAGCCGTCTCTTCGGAGGCAAGGCCCTTCCGGTGCAGCACGGCCAGCTCCTCCGCCGTGCAGAAACGCACCGTCGCGGCATCGATCGGCAGCGAGCGCTTGATCCGCCGCCCGCCGCTCTCGCGCATCCCGCGCCAGTTCTGGAACGAATCGCTCACCAGCGCATAGGGCGGGATCGTCGTGATCGTCTTGTCGAAGTTCTGGATCTTGACCGTCGTCAGCGTCACCTCCGTGACGTAGCCGTCGGCGCCGTACTTCTCCATCGTGATCCAATCCCCCGGCCTCAGCATGTCGTTGGCCGAGAGCTGCACCCCGGCAACCAGCCCCAGGATGCTGTCCCGGAAGATCAGCATCACGATCGCCGCCGAGGCGCCCAGTCCCGCCAGAATCGCCGTGGCATCGCGCCCGATCAGGATGCTCACGATGAGGATCGCGCCCACGCAGAAGGCCAGCAGCTTGACCATTTGGTAAATGCCCTTCAGCGGGCGGTTGCGCAGGGTTTCATGCTGTGCGGAGATGTCGTGCAGCGTGTCCAGGAAGGCGTTGACCAGCAGCAGCACCGCCACGATCAGGTAGATCAGGCACACCTTCCGGAGCAGGTCCAGCAACTGCGGCATGTCGTAGAAGGCCGCAGCCAGCAGCATGTACCAGATCAGGGGCGGGATCAGCCGCGCCGCAGCCCGCATCACGCGGTCGCTGAACAGGTAATCGTCCCACGTGGCCTTTGTGCTCCGGCTGAGGCGCTGCAGCACCGGGACAACCACTCCCCGGAAGAGCTTCGCAGCTCCCCACGAGAGAATGACGATCCCCGCCAGAATGATGATCTTGGTGGTCCAGTCGATATGGACCTGGCTCCATCCGATGCCGGACAGCCACTCGGCAATCGGTCCGTTGAGTTCTTCCATCGTATCGTTCGAGTCGTTCGCAGCCGGGGAACCGGCGGTTCCCCGTGCCGGGATTCTTGTTTGCTGGTTACAAAGATACAAAAAAAACGGTCCCCTCCACCGGGGGCCGCACCCAAGAGAATCCGAATTGAGGTGTTAGAAGTTGTACGGCACCATCACCTGAGCCCGGTTGGCGTGTCCTTCGATATGGTTCATCTCCTTGCGCGTGGTGTATAGCTGCCCGGCGCCCCGCCCCGGAAGTCGGCATCCATAAAGATCACGACACGGCCCAGCGTCGAGGTGTTCGAGATGGCCTATGGCCTTGCGGTGGTAATG
The DNA here is from genome assembly GCA_944321195.1 of uncultured Alistipes sp. Taxonomy (GTDB): domain Bacteria; phylum Bacteroidota; class Bacteroidia; order Bacteroidales; family Rikenellaceae; genus Alistipes. Next base: position 7,963 of record CALUKL010000120.1, on the reverse strand, counting down.
CTGTGCCGAAGCGGCGCCCGCAAGCAGCAGGGCGGCCTGAAGCAGCCGAAATGTTTTCATAAGCAAAATGGGTTCCGTAAATGTTCTTTCCGTTCTCAAGGATTTTTTTGTTCACGGGGCAAGTTCGCAAGTAGTATGCCAAAGAAATGCGGGGTCTGCGTAATTTTTCCTACCTTTGCCCTTTAGAGAATTGAGAATGGGGAATTGAAAATTTGGGGATAACGGCGAACCGAAGGGTTCTTCTTTCCACAGCCGGAAAGGCCTTCCACATAAAGCCCCCTCCGCGGAGGGGTTTGAGGGTGGTAGATTTGAATACGACGCCACGGGCGGCGAGCGACGGCGGCTGCCGTCATTCCAACGCTCTGTAAACTTCGGCCGGTCTTAAGTAAATAATAATACGACACATACTATGCTCTTTACACTTACCTTGATTTTTACCCTGGCAGCCTTTGCCGCCGACTGGATACACCTCCGCCACCAACGCCGCCGGGGAACCCCGGCCCTGCGGTCTTTCATCATCTGGGCCCTGGCCACCGACGCCCTGCCGCTGGTCTCGGCCATCGTCGGCTGGATCTGCCGCGACAACGGCCCCGGAGTGATGAACCTCTACATGTGGCTCTTCTGGGCCTGGATCGTAACGGTTCTCCCGCGGATGCTCTACTATGTGTTCCACTTTCTGAAACTCCCCCGCGCGGGGCTTCTGACAGCCAGTCTCCTCACGCTCTACCTGCTCTGGGGCACCACCTTCGGGCGCACGCGCATCCATGTAAACCGGGTCGAAATCCGCTCCGATCGCATTCCCGCGGCATTCGACGGATTCCGTATCGCGCAGTTCTCCGACGCGCATGTCGGGACGCTCGTCCGCCCGCAGCGCGAACTGACCCGCCTGACCGATACGATCAATGCCCTGCAGCCCGATGCCGTCTTCTTCACGGGCGACCTGGTGAACATCCGCTCCGCGGAACTCGACGACCGCACGATGGCCCTCCTGCAGCGGATCGAGGCCCCGGTCTGGTCCGTCACGGGCAACCACGACGTGGGAACCTACATCCGCGATTCGGTCCGCTATCCGGCGGCCGTCGAGGCCCGCAAGGTCATCGAGCGGCAGCAGGCAATGGGGTGGTGCGTGCTGGAGGACACGACCGCCTACCTGCGGCGCGGCACGGACAGCATCTCCCTGACGGGCATTTCGTTCGACCCCGCGCTGCGTGAACGCCGCCACGACCGCCACCTCCCGGCCGACAAGCTCCCGACAATCTACGCCGGGGTGCCCGATTCGCTTTACAACATCACACTGGTCCACATCCCGCAACTCTGGGAGCAGATCACGGCGCTGGGCTACGGCGACCTGACCCTCTCGGGGCACGTCCATTCGATGCAGATGAAGATCCGACCCTGGGGCCGCGGATGGTCGCCCGCCGTATGGCTCTACGAACGCTGGAGCGGGCGTTACGACAACGGCCGCCACACGCTCTACATCAACGACGGCACGGGATATGTAGCCTATCCGATGCGTCTGGGCGCCTGGCCCGAAGTCACCCTCTTTACCTTGAAACGATGCGAATAACCCTCTCCTTTGCCACGACGGCCGACGGATACCTCGACGACAGCACCGACCGGCGGCTGATGATCTCCACCCCCGAAGACTGGGAGGCGGTGCTCCGCCTGCGGGCCGAATGCGATGCCATCCTGGTCGGGGCCGAGACGCTGCGGCGCGACAATCCGGCGCTGCTGCTGCGCGATCCCGAAGTCCGGGCGCGGCGTGCGGCCGCGGGCCTGCGCCCCGACCTGACGAAAGTGACGCTGACCCGCTCCGGACGACTGGATCCCGCATTGCGGTTCTTCACGGAAGGGGATGCCGACCGATACGTATTTTCCGAGAAGGAAATACCTGCCGTTGAAAACCTTGCAACGGTTATCTCAAGCAAAGGTCCCATTACACCGGCCTTCGTCGTCACCGAACTCGAACGGCGCGGAATCCGCCACCTGCTCGTCGAGGGCGGTGCCCAAATCCTGCGGATGTTCCTCGATGCCGGACTGGTCGATACGCTCCGCCGGGCCGTCAACCCCCAACTGCACCTCGGGCCCGAAAAGAGTGGGGCGCAATTCCTTTTCGAACCTCCGCAGGGCGCCCGCTGCACGCGGGAAAACCTCGGCGGCATGGAGGTCCTGACCTGCACGTTGCGGCCCGACACGGCGGCGGAGGATCGTCGCTGGCTGGCGGAAGCCGTCCGTGAAGGGTTCCGCTGCACGCCCTGTGCGTCGTGCTACCGCGTGGGCGCCGTCATCGTACTGCCCGACGGTCGTACGTTCCGCGGATACACCCACGAGACCTCCCCGACCCATCACGCCGAGCAGGAGGCCGTCGCCAAAGCCCTCGCGGCCGGGGCCAACCTCCACGGCGCCACGATCTACTCCTCGATGGAACCCTGCTCGCAGCGAAGCAGCGAACCCGAAAGCTGTACGCAGCTTATCCTGCGCTGCGGATTCGCCCGCGTAGTCTTCGCCTGCTACGAACCCGACCGGTTCGTCCACTGCCAGGGCGCCCGAACCCTGCACGAAGCCGGAATCGACGTGCGCGCCTATCCCGAATTGGCACACGATGTGCAGGAGGCCAATGCACACCTGGGCAGGTAAACAGGCACAATTTGTGTCCATAAAGGCTTAATAATGGTCTAAAGTGCCGATCAGGTGCAATTCTTGCCCCGGTTCCCGCAGATACTTCGCAGATTTTCGTATATTTGTAGAATACAGGGTTGCGTCGCGGGCAAAACACCCCGGCCGGACTCCGGCCTTTTGCCCGCGAAGTTGATTTGTAAAATGTAAAATAAACCAATTTTCATACCTCCATGATGAAAAAAACCTGCACGATCGCCCTTGCGGCTTCGGTGATGATCTCTACGGCCGCGTTTGCTCAGCAGGACGGGCAGATGATCTCGCTCGAAGAGGCGATCGCCGTCACCCTCACGGAAAATCCCGCCCTGAAGGCTGCAGCCTACGAGGAGCGTGCCGCCCGGCAGGAACGACGAGCCGCCATCGGACTGCGGATGCCGCAGATCAACCTTACGGGAGCATACGCCTACATGGCCAAGGACATCGGACTCGACTTCAACGATATGAAAGGCCCCGTCAAGGAGCTCACGGGCAAGATCCTCGGAAGCGGAATCATCACCGACCCGGCGCTCCTGCAAGGCATTCAGGGACTGCTCAACCCGATGATGAACGCCGACTGGTTCCTCACCTTGCAGGACCAGAGCCTCGGGTTCGTAGGCGGCGAGGTGACCCTCCCGATCTGGATGGGAGGCAAGATCAACGCCGCCAACCGTGCCGCGAAGATCAACGAAAAAACCGCCGTCGAACAGGGCAACCAGACCCGCAACGCCCTGATCTCGGAGCTCGTCGAGCGTTACTTCGGACTGGCGCTCGCCACGCAGGTCGTTGCCGTGCGCCAGCAGGTTGTCGACGGCGTGAAGCGCCACCTCGAAGATGCCCGGGCCCTGGCCAAAAACGGTATGATCGCCCAGAGCGAACTCCTCTACGTGGAGTTCAAGATGGCCGAGGCCAAACGCGAGCTGGCCAACGCCCGCCTGCAGGCCGAAACCATCGCCAGCGCCCTGTCGAACACCCTCGGAAAAGAGAACGACTGGAAACCCGTCACGGCGATGTTCATCCTCTCCGAGGTCGAGGAGCTGGCCTACTACCAGGATCTCGCTCAGGCCCGCAACCCGTTGCTGACGCAGGTATCGCTCAAGCGGCAGCTGGCCGAAGAGGGGATGCGCGCCCAGCGTTCGGCATTCCTCCCGCAGATCGTCGCCATGGGCGGCGGTTCGTTCTACAACTACCAGGTCGCCGGATTCGTGCCCCGCTGGGCCGTCGGCGTGGGGGTCAACATCAAGCTCTTCGATGGTCTGAACCGCGAATACAAGTATTCGGCTGCCAAGCAGACCGTCCGCCGCGTGGGCGAGCTGCAGAACAAGGCCGGGCAGGATGTTGCGGTCCTGGTCGAGAAGCTCTACAACCAGATGATGAACTACCGCAACCAGATGACCTCGATCGACGCCTCGCTGGCCTTCGCCGAGGAGTATCTGCGCATGAAGAACGCCGCCTTCCTCGAGGGCATGAGCTCCTCGTCGGACCTCATCGACGCCGAGCTGAACCTCGCCGGGATCCGCACCGAACGCCTGCAGGCCGCCTACAACTACGACCTGCTCCTGGCCCGGCTGCTCGAAGCCGCGGGAATCAGCGAGGAGTTCCCGGCCTATGCCCGCCGCACCGATGCCCGGCAGATCCTGTTCGATAAGAAATAAAACGCACATACGATATGAAACGAAACAACGTAATCGGAATCGTGGCCGCCGCAGCGGTCATCATCCTCTCGGTGGTCCTGATCAGCTGGTATCTCAACAAACGCGCCCCCATGCTGATCCAGGGCACGGTGGAATGCACGACCTACAAGGCCTCATCGAAGGTGCCCGGACGTATCCTCGACATGAAGGTCGAAGAGGGACAGCGCGTCGAGAAGGGCGAGCTGCTCTACACGATCTCGACCCCCGAGCTGGATGCCAAGCTCCGGCAGGCCGAAGCCGTGAAGAGCGCCGCGTCGGCCATGGACCAGGCCGCGGTGGCCGGAGCCCGCGTGCAGCAGATCGAAGCCGCGCTGAACATGTGGCAGAAGGCGCAGGCCGGGCTGGAACTCGCCCGCAAGACCTATGAGCGCGTGCAGAACCTCTACAACGAAGGGGTCGTCCCGGCCCAGAAACTCGACGAGGCGACGGCCAACTACCAGGCCATGGAGGCTACGGCCCAGGCCGCCAAGGCGCAGTACGACATGGCTTCGGACGGCGCACGCAAGGAGGAGAAGGAGGCTGCCGCAGCCCGCGTCCGCCAGGCCGAAGGTGCCGTCAGCGAGGTCGAATCCTACATCAGCGACGCCATGGTCTACGCGCCCGTCACGGGCGAGGTCTCGACGATCATCGCCGAGCAGGGCGAGCTCGTCGGAAGCGGCTATCCCGTGGTGGCGATCCTCGACATGAGCGACTTGTGGGTGACCTTCAACGTCAAGGAGACCCTGCTGCCCGGGATCTCCCTGGGAATGCACATGGTCGGCTATGTCCCGGCACTCGACGCCGACGTGGAGTTCGAGGTGACCTACATCGCCCCGCAGGCCGACTTCGCAACCTGGGCCGCAACCCGCACCCAGGGCGGTTTCGACATCCGCACCTTCGCCATCAAGGCCAAACCGGTCTCGCAGGTCGAGAACATGCGCCCCGGCATGAGCGTCCTGGTAGACTGGGAACAAATCCAGCAGTAGAAAATGCCCGGTTTCCTGTACCATACCTGTGCCGTCATGCGGCGTGAGGCGAACCGCCTGGCCCGTCAGCCGATGTATCTCGTGCTGATGGTCATCCTGCCCGTGGTGTCGTTCGCGTTCTTCGCGCTCCTCTTCGGGCAGGGCGCCATCCGCAACATCCCCATCGCCGTGCTCGACCAGGACAACACCGCGCTGTCGAGAAAGGTCGTCCAGATGATCGACGAAACCCCCACGGCGCTGGTCGCATACGGCATCCAGGACATGACCGAGGGCGAACGACTCATGCGCGAAGGAAAGGTCATGGCCATCGTCCTCGTCCCGCCGTTCTTCGAGAAATCGATCCTGAGCAATTCGCAGACCCATCTCGAAAACTACGTCTCCGGCACCAACATCACCGTCAACGGACTCCTCTCGAAGGATATTCAGACCGCCGTGACGACCTTCTCGGCCGGCATCCAGCTGCAGCTGCTCATGAAGCAGGGGCTCACCGAACGGCAGGCCATGGCCCAGCTGATGCCCGTGCGCTTCGACAAACACGTCCTCTTCAACCCCCACATCAACTACGGCTACTACCTCGCCCCGAGTTTCATGCCCATGATGCTGATGATCTTCGTCGTCATGACCACCATCTTCGCCATCGGTACCGAACTCAAGAACGCAACGGCCCGGGACTGGCTCCAAACCGGAGGGGATTCGATCTGGGCGGCGCTCCTCGGCAAGGTCCTGCCCATCACCGCCGTGATGTTCCTCATCTCGCTCGTCATGCTGGTCATCAACTTCAAGATCGTCGGGACTCCCCTGAACGGAAACCTGGCCGTCATCCTCGCCGGGACGCTGTTCTTCATCCTGAGCTACCAGTCGATCTCGGTGCTGATCGTCGCGCTGCTGGCCAACCTGCGCCTCTCGCTCTCGATCGGCGGCGGCTACTCCGTGCTGGCCTTCACCTTCTCGGGTCTCACCTTCCCGATCATGGCCATGTGGGAACCCATGCAGTGGGTGAGCAGGATCTTCCCGTTCACCTTCTACACCGACATCTTCGTCGACCAGATGCTCCGCGGAACCCCCTGGGTCTACTCCCTACCCGACCTCTGCTACATGTCGCTGTTCATTGTCTTACCGCTGCTCTGTATGCCGCGCCTGAAACGTGTCGCTACGGAGGAAAAATTCTGGGGGAGATTGTGATATGAACCGTTTTTCCAGACAAATAGCCTCCTACTGGAGGCAGACAGGCGCCGTCATCCGCAACGAAATGCACACGGTCTTCACCGACAAGGGCGTCATGCTCGTGCTGATCTTCGCCCTGCTGATCTACGCCACGGCATACTCCCTGGCCTACGGTTCGCAGGTCCTGCACAACGTCCCGCTCGGCGTCGTCGACGAAAGCCGCACACCCGCAAGCCGCGCCCTGATCGACGCCTTCAACTCCGGGCCCAACGTCTACACGGCCTATACCCCGACATCGATGGAAGAGGCCAAGGAGCTCTTCCATGCCCGCAAAATCTACGGCGTGGTCTACATCCCGGCCGACTACGAACGATGCCTCCTCGGCGGAACGCAGGCCAATGTGGCCATCTACTGCGACGCCAGCTACTTCCTGATGTACCGGCAGGCATTCCAGGAGATCGTGACGGCCATCGGAAAAACGGGCGCCATGGTCCAGTTCCAGCGCCTGATCGCCAAAGGGGCCAACATCCCCCGGGCACAGGCCACCACGCAACCCGTCATCTACGAGTCGCACAACCTCTTCAATCCCTACCTCGGGTACGGGACCTTCGTCATGCCCGCGATCATCATGGTCATCATCCAGCAGACGATGCTCATCGGCATCGGCATGGTCGGCGGCACCTGGCGCGAATTCGGGCTCTACCACAAACTTTGCCCCCCGGGCCGCCGCCGCATGTCCACACTCCCAATCGTCGCAGGGCGTGCGCTGGTCTATGCCCTGATCTACGCCGTGACCTGCGCCTATGTCCTCGGGGTACACTACCGGTTGTTCCACTACCCGATGAACGGGGATCCCTGGACCGTCGGGCTCTTCATGACGGTCTACATGGCGGCCTGCATCGCCATGGGAATCGCCGTCTCGACGCTCTTCCGCTACCGCGAGAATTCGCTCCTGCTCCTGCTTTGGACCTCGATCCCCGCATTGATGCTCAGCGGCGTGTCGTATCCCCGCGAAGGGATTCCCGACTGGCTCTACAACCTCGGGCAGCTCCTGCCCAGCAGCCACGGCATCAACGGCTTCATCCGCATTCAGACCATGGGGGCGTCGACCGCCGAGGTCTTCGCCGAGATCAAGTGGCTCATCACCCTCACGGTCGTTTACGGCGGTCTGGCCTGCATCGGCACCCATCAGGTGATCCGCCGGGAGCTGAGGCTGATAACTGCCGCTAGAACTTCCGGAGGAATCCCGGACAGGCAGCCGGCCAAGTAAGCCGGGGGGGGGTGATGGAGAGGGAGAGAGAGAGAGAGAGTGTGTGTGTGTGTGAGGAGAGAGGTGGAAAAGAGAGGATGTGAGGTGACAAGAGAGGAGTGCGCGGAAAAGAGAGAGTAGGAGAGAAGGAGAAGGAGAAGGAGAAGGAGAAGGAGAAGGAGAAGGAGAAGGAGAAGGAGAAGGAGAAGGAGAAGGAGAAGGAGAAGGAGAAGGAGAAG
>CALUKL010000119.1 GCA_944321195.1 uncultured Alistipes sp. | reverse complement strand
GGTGATGATGCTCTTCTACCAGATGTACCGGCTGGCCGCGGAGCCGTTCTTCCTGTCGAACTTCAAGAAGTCGGACTTCGTGGCGATGAACGCCGCGGCGCTGAAATACTACATGATGGCCTCGATGGTGATCTTTCTGGGGATTGCGCTGTTCCGCGACCTCTTTGCGCTGATCGTGGGCCGGGACTTCCGCGAGGGGATCTTCATCCTGCCGGTGGTGCTGGGTGCGAATGTCCTGACGGGCGTCTGGCTGAACCTCTCGTTCTGGTACAAGCGTGAGGAGCGGACGTCGCTGGCCATCGTGGTGACGGGTTCGGGACTGGTGGCCATGACGGCCTTCGGGTTCTGGCTGATTCCGCTGTGGGGCTACTACGGGGCTGCCTGGGCGCGGCTGGCGAGCGAATCGGTGATGGTCGGCGCAAGCTGGTGGCTCAACCGCCGCTTCTTCCCGACGCCCTATCCGTGGGGCCGGATCTGGGAGTATGTCCTGACGGCTCTTGCGGTCTTCGGGCTGTGCGAGGGCGTGACACGCCTTGCGGACAATATGTTTGTCGGCTATGCGTTTAATATAGTGATGTTTGTCGGATATGCGCTCTACCTGATCCGGCGCGAACGGATCGATGTGGGAGCGATGCTCCGCGCAGTTGTGAAAAGAGGTTGAACGGGATGCGATTTGCGGATATTATCGGACAGGAGGAGCTGAAGCGGCATCTGACTCGGTCGGTGGATACCGGACGGGTGAGCCATGCGCAGCTCTTTACGGGCCTGTCGGGCTACGGATCGCTGGCTCTGGCCGTGGCCTACGTGCAGTACCTCTGCTGCCGCCACCGCCACGACGGGGATTCGTGCGGCGAATGCCCGGACTGCAAGCAGATCGAGGCGCTGGCGCATCCGGACCTGCACCTGGTCTTCCCGGTCAACAAACAGGGCAAGAAGTCGGGCGAGGCAATGCTGAGCGACGAATTCCTGCCACAGTTCCGGGCGCTGTTCGCCGAACGCGGGGGTTATTTCTCCCCGCAGGAGTGGTATGACCGGCTGGACCTGGGGAAGACGCTCAAGGGGATGATCTCGGCGCGCGAGGCGGACGAAATCATCCGCAAACTCTCGTTCAAGAGCTTCGAGGCGGATTACAAGGCGATGCTGGTGTGGCTGCCGGAGACGATGAACGAGGAGGCTTCGAACAAGATCCTGAAGATCCTGGAGGAGCCTTGGGAACGGACTGTTTTCGTACTGGTGAGCGAACAGCCGGACCGGCTGCTGCCGACGATTCTGTCGCGCACGCAGGAGGTTGCGGTGCCGCGGATTGCTCCGGAGGTGCTGGAGCGTGAGGCGCGGAACCGGGGTGTGAGCGATCCGGTGCAGGCCCGGAACATGGCGCGGCTGGCGGGCGGCGACCTGCTGGAGCTGGGTCACCTGGTGGCCGGGGAGGGCGACGGACTTCGGAAGGAGTATTTCGAACTGTTCTGCAGCCTGATGCGCCTGAGTTACAGCGACAAGCACCTCGAACTGATCGGCTGGGCCGAGGAGGTGGCGCAGTTGTCGCGCGAGCAGCAGCGGGCCTTTCTGCGCAATGCGGCTCGTCTGTTGCGGGAGAGTTTCATGCTCCATGCGGGTCTCCGGGAGATCGGTTACCTGTGGGGCGAGGAGCTTGCCTTCTGCACGAAGTTCGCGCCGTTCGTCGGGACGCAGAACATCGAGCCGCTGATTGCGGAGATCGAGCGGGCCGGGGCGCAGATTGCGCAGAACGGCAATCCGACGATCGTCTTCACGCATTTTGCGCTCACGGTGAGCAAGATGATAAAACATTTGTAGTTTTGTGACGCTATGGCACGAGTGGTATTGTTATTGGGAGGGAATCAGGGCGATGTGAAACGGACGCTCCAGACGGCACAACAGTTGATCAATTCGCGGGTTGGTGCGGTTTTGCGGTGCTCGCACCGTTACGAGAGCGAACCGTGGGGTTTCCGGAGCCCGGACCGTTTTTCGAACCAGGCGCTGGAGGTCTCGACGGACCTGACGCCGCACGAGGTGCTGGACGCCTGCCAGGCGATCGAGCGGGATCTGGGGCGCAACCGGGCCGCGGAGGCGATCGAGAAGGCGTCGTCGGGAACGCCCTACGGCTCCCGGCCGATCGACATCGACGTGATTTTCTACGACGATCTGGTTCTTTCGGACGAGTGTCTGACGCTTCCGCACCCGCATCTTGGCGAGCGGGAGTTCGCGCTGGTGCCGTTGAACGAGATCGTGCGCCGTTACCGTCATCCGGTGACGGGACTGACGGTCGGGGAGATGCTGGAGGCGTTGCGCAAGGAGTAAACAGGATAATGAAGGGAATACGGACCATATTGCTGGCGGGGATCGCGGTTTGGACCGCGGGGTGCTTCAAGGAGACCTCCGTGAAGACGAACTATGTCCTCAAGCCGCTGACGCAGACGCTTTCGACGGATCCTTACGTGGCGCTCGAAGGGGTGAAGGCCTACGCCTTCGATGCGGATACGACGCTCTATACGGTAGCAAGCTATGAGGATGCGCTGAACGGCGTGATCAGCCGGAAGGGACAGCCTTCGGAGCAGATCGCGAATGCGGTTGCGACGTCGGAGCCCTACGAGCAGGAGGGCGCGACGGGCTGGGTGCACATGGCGCTGTCAGCCCCGACACAGATGGTCGTTGCGGTGGACACGCAGCATCGGCTGTATGCCTATACGCAACAGGAGTTGGAAGTGAACCTTCCGAATCTCTACGTGGTTCTGCCGTTCAAGACGTGGAAGGAGGGCTACTCCTACAAGGACGGGAACTGGAGTTTTTATAACGAATACTATACGCCGCCGGTCTATCGGGACTGCTACGTGGATGCGAAGATCCAGCTGACGGAAAACGGGGAGACGACGGCGATCTCGAAGATGGAGGTCTACGCCTATGCGGCTGACACGACGGAATGGTTCATTGCGTCGTACGACGATGCGGTCAGCGGGAAGATCACCTTGAAGGCCGATACGACGGAGACGCGGACGATTCCGAGCTTCCAGGCCTATGCCGACGGAGATACGGGGCTGTACAAGATGTCGGTGAGCGCGGAGAGCCTGATGGTGGTGGTTGCGGACCGCAGCGACCAGCTGTACGCCTATACGCAGCAGACGGTGGATCTTGCGGAGACGGATCCACTGAGCTTCCCGTCGCTGGTTTTCCGGCCGTGGAGGGGGATCTGGATCGACAAGACGGACACGAACGGCTGGACGGTGGTGAACCCGAGCTACGACCCCGGGACGCCGGAAACGTAAAAACAACGACGATGAATCGAGAAATCACCCGTTCCAATATGAATTGGCTGCGTCTGTTCGTGGCGCTGTTGTTCGTGTCGGCCTTTCTGAGCCGTTGCGCGAGCATGATGACGCCGACGGGCGGACCTCGGGACTCGCTGCCTCCGGTGATCGTGACAATGATCCCGGACAACTTCATGACGAACCGTCCGACGACAAACCACGGGAAGATCTACATCGAATTCGACGAGTTCATACAGATCAAGGACCAGCAGAAGGAGTTCTTCACCTCGCCGCAGATGAAGAAGAAGCCGACGATCACGATGCGGGGCCGGGGGATCGTGATCCAGATGCGCGACACGCTGCGTCCGAATACGACCTATGCGTTGAATTTCGGGAGTGCGATCCGCGACAACAACGAGGGCAACCCGCTCTATTCGATGCGTTATGTCTTCTCGACGGGTCCGGAGATCGACTCGATGGTGATGTCGGGCTATACGGCGGACAGTTACAAGGCGGATTCGGTATCGAAGTCGTTCATCTGGTTCTTCCCGGCGGATTCGGTGAAGGAGACGGCGGAGTACGATTCCACGATCTTCAACTACCAGCCTGCGGTAATTGCGCGTGCGGAGACTAACGGGATTTTCATTGCGCAGAATCTCAAGCCGATACCGTACCGTATCTACGCCGTGGAGGACACGAACGACAACCAGATGTACGATCCGGGAACGGACCAGGTTGGGTTCATCGAGGGGACGTGGAATCCTGCGGAGATGCCAGATTTTGCGATGTGGTACGATTCGGTGCGGCGTTACGTTTCCGCGGAGCCTCAGCTCTACTTCCGGATGTTCATGGACAAGGCGTTCAAGCGTCAGGTTCTCTCGGAGAGCCAGCGTCCGAAGCAACACCAGGCGATGCTCTACTTTTCGGCGGCGCATCCGGAGATCCGGTCGCTGCGTTTCGACAGCATTCCGGCGGATCGGGTGATCGTGGACCCGCAGACTGTGGGCAAGGATACGATTGCGCTGTGGTTCAACGTTCCGTCGGCATCGCTTTCCGACACGATCAAGGGGGAGGTCGTCTACCTGAAACACGATACGCTGAACCGGCTGCAGCCGGATACGGCGCAACTGAAACTCTTCTGGCGCCTGATCGAGACGAAGGAGCAGGAGCGTGCGCGCGAGAAACTCGAACGGGACCGGAAGAAGGCGGAGGCTGCGGGCGAGAAGTTCGAGGAGCCGAAGGCGGAGAACCCGTTCAAGTTCAACATGCCGACGTCGGGGGACCTGAACCCGGAGAACCACCTGACGATCGACTTCGACTATCCGCTGGTTGAGGCGGACTCTTCGCGGTTGCTGCTGACGCGGCAACTGGAAGACAACACGATCGAGGATGTCCCGATTCACATGGTCCGCGATACGGCGATGCTTCGGCGCTGGTATCTGCGAGCTGCGTGGGTTCCGGGCGGGCAGTATACGCTGACGATTCCGGACAGCGTGTTCCGGGACGTGGCGGGCTATGCCAACGACTCGATCGTGGGGAAATATACGGTCTACGATCCGGAGAAGTTCGCCACGGTGAAGGTTCACGTCGCGAGCCGGGACCCGCAGATGAGGTATATCGTTCAACTGCTCGACGGCAACGGTTCGCTGAAGCAGGAGCGTCGCGACGTCACGGTGGGGGACATCCAGTTCAACTATGTGCCGGCCGGGGAGATCAAGTTCCGGATCATCGAGGACCGGAACGGCAACGGGGAGTGGGATTCGGGGGATCTGGTTGCCCGCCTTCAGCCGGAGCGTGCGGAGATGTACGTCAACGACGAGGGGGAGGATACGTTCGCCACGAAGACCAACTGGGAGATCGAATTCACGATGGACATGAACCGGATCTTCGCGCCGGTGACGATGCAGTCCCTGTCTCGGCTGCTGGACGAGCGGGAGGCGCAGCGTCTGCGGCGGGAGGCGGAGAAGCGTGCCAAGGAGGGTCCGAAGCAGCAGGAGAACCGTCAGGACATGAACAACAGCAGTTTCGGTTCGGCGGGCAGTATGTTCAGTAATTTCAGATAGCATGACGGAACAGAGGCATATCCGGAGACTGATTCTGGCTGTCGCGGGCTTTTTTGCGGTGCAGGGTGCTTTGGCGCAGCATACGCTGGGAGTCATCGGGGGCTACGGCATGGGCAGCGGCCGTTTCGATCCGAAGCAGGAGACCCGTGCAATCTGGGGCCTTTACAGCGGGGGCCTTACGTGGCGTTATTACGGGACACAGCGTTTTGTCGGCGCTTTCGGAGTGGATCTGGAGTTCCAGCAGCAGGCCTTTTCGTTTGCGACGAACGCCTCGCAGGTGGACGAAAGGGAGACGGCGAACTACCTGTACTATACGCGGCGGATCAATTCCATGGTGCTTCCGGTGGTGTGGCAGCCTCACTTCTACCTGTTGAAAAACCATGTCCGGGTCTATTTCGAGGCAGCAGCGACCTTCTTCTACAACTTTTCGTCGACCTGGGAACAGGAGTATTTCGTCGATGCGGAGACCAAGCAGAAGGACACCTACGGCGGGACCTATTCTTTCAAGGTTCCCCGCGACAACCGCTGGGGCTACGGTCTGGCGGGCGGCGGCGGCATTTCGTTCCTGATCCGGCGTTTCGAGTTGAACTTCCGGGCCCGCTACTATTTCGGTTATTCGGACATCGTGCGGAACCGGAACCGCTACTACGACAACAGCGACGACGGACCGGAGAATCCGTTCTATACGACACCGATGCGTTCACCGCTGGACAACCTGACGATTTCGGTCGGAGTGAGCTACCGCTTCAACAAGGAGGGCTTCGAGACGTGGAAGCCGCGGCCGAAACGGGAGAAAAACCGGGAGGAATTCAAGTTCGGACAGTAAAAAGAGAGCATTATGGAAACAACGCGACAACAGAAAATCGCCAGACAGATCCAGAAGGACATGGCGGATATTTTCCAGAAGGAGGGCGCGTCGCTGGTCCGCGGGGCCTTGGTGACGGTAACGGGAGTGCGTGTCTCGCCGGACTTCAGTTATGCGAAGATCTACGTGAGCATCTTCCCGTTCGAGCAGAGTAAGGAGTTGATGGCGCGCTTCGAGCATCAAAACTGGTTTATCCGTCGGGCCCTGGGGCAGCGGATCCGGAACCAGTTGAAGAACGTCCCGGAGATCCAGTTCTTCCTGGACGACTCGCTCGAATACATCGAACATATCGAGAAGGCGTTGAAGGAGGATTGATCGGTTCCGAGCCATGCTGTCCCGCTTTATTGCCAGGCGCTATCTCTTTTCGCCCCACTCCCGGTCGGTTGTGAACCTGATTTCGGGACTGAGTGTTGCGGCCGTGGCGGTTCCAGTTGCGGCGATGGTTATCCTGCTGTCGGTCTTCAACGGGTTCGAGACGCTGGTGAAATCGATGTATTCGGCCTTCGATGCGGACCTGACGCTCACGCCGCGCCGGGGTCAGACCTTTGCGCAGTCGGAGATCGACACGGCGGCTCTGCGGCGGATTCCTGGGGTTGCATCGTTCTCCTGGACCCTGGAACAGAGCGCCCTGCTGGAACACGGGGGGCGTCAGGCCACGGCGACGGTGCGGGGTGTGGACGACTCCTACGGGGAGGTCTTCGACCTGGGGGATGCCGTCACGACGGGTGAATGGCGGGTGCGGCTGGGTGATCTGGAACGGCTGGTCATCGGGCAGTCGATGGCGTGGATGCTGGGGATCCGCACGCTGGCGGATGCCGACGTCACGCTCTACGCGGTGCGGCGGGGGAGTTTCTCGACGCTGCTGCCGATGGACAACTACACGCGGCGCACGGAGCCCGTGGGCGGGGTCTACGTGCTGGACCTCGATACGGAACGGACCTACGTGCTGACCTCGCTGCGGCTGGCGCAGTCGCTTTTCGAGTCGGAGGGGCGGGCGTCGGGCCTGGTTTTCCGGCTGACGCCGGATGCGGATGTCGAGCGGACGCGAGAGGCCGTGTCCGAAGCGGCCGGGGATTCGTTCCGGGTACGGACGCGCGACGAACTGCGGGCGTCGTTCTACCGGATCATGACCTACGAGAAGTGGGGCATCTTCTTCATTGCGCTGCTGGTGCTGGTGATCGCCTCGTTCTCGGTGGTGGGGGCGCTGTCGATGCTGATCGTGGAGAAGCGCCGGGACATTGCGACGCTCCGGGCACTGGGTGCGGACACCCCGCTGCTTCGCCGCATTTTCCGTACCGAAGGGCTGCTGATCTGCGGCCTGGGGGCGGTGATCGGGCTGCTGCTGGGGGTTACGCTGAGCCTCGTGCAGCAATATTTCGGGGTGATCGAGATTCCTGCGGAGACGTTCCTGACGAAGAGTTACCCGGTTGAGTTGCGTCTTTCGGACCTGTTTGCCGTGGCGGTCACCTTTTCGCTGGTTTCGCTGCTTCTTGCGGATGTTACGGTCCGCAGCATGATTAAAAATACCACACGTTCATGAAACGACTCATACCCTATGTGCTTTGCGGCCTGCTGCTGGGGGGCTGTGCCCGCCACAGGATCATTCCGGACGATGAACTGGCGCTGATTTTCCACGATGCGTTTCTCACGAACGCCTACCTCAATACGGAGAATGTCCGTCCGGATTCGTTGCGCCTCTACGAGCCGATCTTTGCACATTACGGCTACACGACCGAGGACGTGCACTATACGATCGGCAACTTTTCGAAACGGAAGAGTGCGCGTCTGGGGGATGTCGTCGAGGAGGCGATCGACCTTCTGGAGGCCGAGGGCAAGATCTACAACCGGGAGGTCGCCATTCTGGATACGATCGACAACGTGGCTCTGCGGACTTTCACGCGCCCGGTTGTTTCGGATACGCTGATCCGGGTTTCGGCGCTGCGGGACACGTCGCATCTGAGTTTCGTGATCGACGTGGAGCCGGGCAGTTACGAGGTTTCGCTGAAGTATCGGATCGACTCGCTGGACCGGAATCCGCGGGGATTGCGGAGTTCGATGTGGCTGGAGCGTCGGGACAGCACGCGGTCGAACGCCTATACGACGACGCTTCGCCGCAACCGGGAGGAGTCGTTTTCGCGTCGTTTCACGGCCGATTCGACACACCGGCGGCTGCACATCCACCTGCTGACCTTCGGGGAGGCACCGCAACGGCCGTCGATTACGGTTCGGGACCTGAAGGTGGAGTTCACGCCGCCGACGCGGGATGCCGTGGAGCTTCTTTATGAGAAACAGCTCAATATCCGGATTTTTGCCGATGAATTCTTCCGGGGTGCACTTTCGCCGCAGGATAGCCTCTAACCTGCTTTGGACGCCGCAGGGGCTTGTCCGCCATCCGTTGGTGACCTTCTACGAAGGGGGACGCTTTCTGGTGGAGAGTTGTCCTGCCCCGGACCGGCTTCCTGCCACGGAGTTCTATGCGGGATTGCTGGTCGGGGATTTCCCGGAGGATTACCAGACGGCATTCGAACGCCTGCGGAGCGGGTCTGACGACCTGCTGACGGCTTTGCCGCACGCGGTTGTTCCGGGCGGGATCTGGGTGGTGCTTTCGGGCCTGGACTATGCCCGGATGCGTCTGACGCCGCACGCGCGGATCCGGCGGCTGTAACCGTCGCCTGTCCCCCCCCCTCCTGCTTCAGATCGGGAGGTGCTCTTCGACTGTGCGGCGGAGATGACTGCTGTCGAGATGGGTGTATATTTCGGTTGTCAGGATGCTTTCGTGCCCGAGCATCTCCTGCACCTGGCGGATCGAGGCCCCGCCTTCGAGCAGATGGGTCGCAAACGAATGCCGGAAGGTGTGGGGACTGATCCGCTTGTCGATTCCGGCCCGTTCTGCGGCCTGTTTGAGGATTGTGAAGACCATCACGCGGGTAAGTTTTCCGCCGCGGTTGTTCAGGAAGAGGATCTCCTCTCCGGAATGGCTTCCGGTCCGTTTCTCAAGGTATCGTTGGATGCGTTCCCGGGCCGTGGCGCTGACGGGCACGAGACGTTGCTTGTCCCCTTTTCCGATGACCCGTATATACCCCTCCCCGAGGACGAGGTCCTGGATCCGGATTCCGGTCAGTTCCGAAACGCGGAGTCCGCAGGAGTAGAGGAGTTCGAGCATGGCCTGATCGCGGACTCCCTTGACGGTTGAGGTGTCTATGGCGGCGATGATTCGGTCGATCTCATCGGTCGAGAGGATGTCGGGGAGTTGCCGTCCGCATTTGGGCGTCTGGATGAACTCTGCGGGGGATGCTTCGATCCGGTCGTTGATCATCAGGAAGTTGTAGAAGCTTTTGATGCTGCTCAGGGCCCGGGCCTGGGAAGTTTTTTCGCGTCCGCGGTCGTATAGCCAGGCCATGTACCGTTCGATCATCTGCGGTTCGACCTTGCGTGGCGGGAGGTCCCACATCCGGAGGATGAAGTGTGCGAACTGCCTGAGGTCTCTCAGATAGGATTCCACGGAGTTTTCGGCGAGTCTTTTTTCGAGTTTGATATAGGTTCGGTAGCGTCGTGCGGCCTCCTCCCACTTTTTGGTATTTTCTGCCATCCGTTGCGTCGTATAACGGGGAATTTACGTAACTTTGTCGAAGCGAAGGTACGGAAAATTTTACATAATATTGTCCCTATGGATTACATATCGCTTCAAATTCCGGTTTCGGATGCCGAACAGGGCGAGATCCTGACGGCGGAACTGGCCGACTATCCGTTCGAGAGTTTCGAGACCGAGGGCTCGGTGCTCAAGGCCTATATTCCGAGCGAACGGCTTGTGGACTGCAAGGGGGATGTCGACGCCCTGCTTGAGCGCTACGGGGTTTCGGGACGCTATATCGCCATCGAGACGCAGAACTGGAACGCGCTGTGGGAGCGGAATTTCCCGTCGGTGGACGTCGAGGGGCGCCTTCGGATCCGGGCGCCGTTCCACGATCCGGCACCGGACGGGGAGCTGGAGGTGGTTGTGATGCCGAAGATGTCGTTCGGCACGGGACACCATGCAACGACGTGGCTCGTCTCTCGGGCGGTTCTGGACCTCGGTGTGGCGGGCCGCGCGGGGCTGGACATGGGAAGCGGCACGGGAGTGCTGTCGATCGTGGCGGTGAAGTGCGGGGCCTCGCACGTCGACGCGGTGGACATCGACGACTGGGCGGATGCGAACTGCCGGGAGAATATCGCCGCAAACGGCGTTGCGGATCGGATCACCCCTTTGCTGGGCGACGTGCGCCGCATTGCGGGCCGCCGCTACGGCTTCATCCTGGCCAATATCAACCGTAACATCCTGCTGGCGGACCTGCCCTCCTACGCCGCGGCGCTGGAGCGGGGCGGGGACCTGGTGATGAGCGGTTTTCTGGAAGCGGACGTTCCGGCGATCGTCTCCCGGGCGAAGGAGTTGGGGATGGAGCTCGTGGAGACTGCCTCGCGCGAGGGTTGGCAGATGGTCCATGTGCGTAAAGCGGAGTAGCCGGGGGTGAAGAGTTACAAGGGGCGCGGCATCGTACTGCACACGCTCAAATACGGCGACACGTCGCTGGTTGCCTACCTGCTGACCGATGTGGGCGGTCGTCGGAGCTATATGGTGCAGGGAGTCCGGAGCCGGAAGGGTCACGGTTCGAAACTGGCGCTGTTCCAGCCGTTGTTTCCGGTGGAGTTCGAGGGGCTGGAGTCTCCGCGCCAGCAGATGGACCGCTTCAGGGAGGTTCGTTCGGGTTTTCTGCTGCAGAGCCTGCCCTTCGACGTGCGGAAGTCGACGATTGCGCTCTTTATGGCCGAAGTTTTGTATCGTCTGATCCGGGAGAGTGAGCCGAACGAGGCGTTGTTCGAATTCGTCTGGAGTTCGACCGCGGCATTGGATGCGCTGGAGCGGGGTGTTCCGAATTTCCACCTGTGGTTCCTGGCGAATCTGAGCCGTCTGTTGGGTTTCCGTCCGGGGAACGACTACCGGGACGGCTGGTGGTTCGACATCCGGGAGGGTCTTTACACGCCGACGTGCCCGGTCCATCCGGGATCGATGACACAGCCCTGCGCGGCGCTGCTGGACCGGATGCTGGGCATGGACGTGCGGCTTCTGGGCGAGATCGAACTCAACCGGATGCAGCGGTCGGACTTTTTGAGTGCAATGATCTCCTATTTCGGTTATCATCTCGAAGGGATCAACTCCGTGCATTCGATCCGCATACTACGGGAGGTTTTTTGACGTTTTATTAACAGGAAAAACAGAGATGTAAACCATGAAAAGGCACACATTTTTGGCGGCAATTGCTCTTTTCGCAGTTTTGGCCGCCACGGCCCAACTTCCGGAACGGCCTATCGAGTTCAAACCGGATACGGTACGGCATATGACCCCGGGTTTTACATTGCCGGATTCTTTGGCGCACATGTCACCCTGGAAGCCGGATTACCGGACGATGACACCGCTGAAGACCAAACCTGCGGTTTCGATGACCTCTGTCGTGGTGATCCAGCGGGAGAATCTGCCTTCGCGGGTTACGGTGATCGACAACAACACGTTGCGTCTGGGTCCGCATTTCAATCTTTCGAACGGTCAGGCTTGGAACTGGGGTCCTTTCCCGGATGCCTACCTCGATGCCCGGACGCTTTCGTTCCCGATGCCGCGCTGAGGGTCCGGGAGGATCTGGCTTTTCCCTGCCAACGCCCGGAAAGGGTCTCAGACTTCGCCCCTGTCGGCTGCCGACGGGGGCTTGTCGTTGAAATCGGCGGCCCAGCGGGCAAATATAGGTATTTTCGCGTATTGACGGGCAGTGTTGAAATTCCGAATTTTGCATCGGGGAAAACGGCTTTTTCCGACGCTGGCGGCGGGCTTTGGCCTTCGATCCGTTCGTGATTCCCGTTTTTTGGGATCCAGCCCGGCGCCGGTGTTTCCCGCCACCTCTTCGATCGTCCGCCCGATGTTCCGGGATCTTTGGTTCCGCGGCGCCGGGGACTTCGCAAGGGGTCCCTTGTTTGATGCAACCGATGAACGACGAATGAAAAACTGGCTTGAAAAACTCCGAACCGAAGATTGGGTCGTGGTGTGGGTCTCGATCCCGCTGCTGGCGCTTGCGGCGCTGATTCCCTCTGACCTGCCCTCCGTGCCGTCGACCCTGATCGGCGAAGTGGCGTGGTACAACATCGCCTACCTGTTTCTGATTGTCCTGGTGGTGCTCTATGTCGGGAGCCTGCTGCTGCGTCGCCCCTTGCGGGGGATGCTGCCGTCGCTGGTGGTGGTCTTCGCGCTGTCGCTGCTGGCGCAGATGGTGGCCAAACTCCCGGCCGTCTCGTATTACGGTTTCGAATCGGTCTTTTTCTCGGTGCTCTTCGGCCTGCTGGTCCGGAACGTATGGCGGGTCCCGGCGTGGATGAAACCGGCGATCCAGGGCGAATTCTTCATCAAGATCGGCGTGGTGTGCCTCGGGGCAACGATCCTCTTCAGCGACGTGATGAAATCCGGTATCTTCGGATTGCTGCAGGCCTGCCTGGTGGTTGCCGTGGTCTGGTTCTTCGCCTTCCGGGTTTCGCGGCGCCTGGGCGTCGACGAACGCTCGGCGATGGTCCTTTCGAGCGGGGTTTCGATCTGCGGGGTCTCGGCCTGTATCACGGCGGCGCGTGTTGCCGGGGGTGACGACCGCAAGCTCTCCTACATCGTCTCGCTGGTGCTGATCGTGGTGGTTCCGATGATCTACCTGATGCCGTGGCTGGCCCATTGGATCCTTCCGCACCTGTTTGCCCCGGAAGTGGCCGAGGAGGTCGCGGGGGCGTGGATCGGCGGTACGATCGACACGACGTCGGGCGTTGCGGCATCGAGTATGATCGTCGGAGAGGTTGCCAACCAGCACGCCGTGATCATCAAGGCGGCCCAGAACGTGCTGATCGGTGTGGTAGCCTTCTTTATCGCGCTGTATCTCTCGGCCCGGGGCGGCGCGGGCGGTCAGAAGCCGTCACTGGGCATCGTCTGGGAGAAGTTCCCGAAATTCATCCTGGGCTTCGTGGCGGCTTCGCTGGTCTTCAGCCTGCTGCAGTCAAGCGGGGCCTTCGTGCCGGGTGCGAAGGGCAAACTGCTCGAACCGGGCGTGGCGAAGATGTTCTCGTCGGTCTTCTTCTCGCTGGCCTTCGTCTGCATCGGGCTCGATACGCGGTTGAAGGAGATCATCTCGAAGGAGAACCGCAACATCCTGCGGGCCTTCCTGACGGCCCAGACCTTCAATATCGTGGCGACGTTCCTGATTGCGTGCCTGCTCTTCGGGGTGCTGAAACCGCTGTGGTCATAACTCTTGCTCCGACCGGATATGAAAAAGGCTGATTCGATGTCGAATCAGCCTTTTTTCGTCCCTTTCCGAAACAGGGGACTCGTCCCTTTTCCTGGCTCTTTCCGGAAAGAACCCTTGTGCCCGCCCTTGCTGCCGCTGAGTTCTTTTCTTCCGTTTCCGGCTCCTTTTCCGCCTTTGGGAGCCGCCTTTCCGCCGGCTCCGAAGAAATAACTCTTCTGACGGCGCTTCTCCTCCTGCGAGCGGGCGACGTACACCGGTTCGTGCGTGTAGGGATTTTCTCCGGTATAGAACATCACCGACGAGAGGGTCATGGGCGTGGGTGTCAGGTCCTGGACCTGCTCCAGATTGAAATGGAGCCTGCCCAGCACCTTTTCCGCGAGGGCCTTCATGTCGTGTTCCGTGCATCCGGGGTGCGACGAGATGAAGTAGGGAATCAACTGATAGGGCAGCTGCTCTTCGCGGCAAATGCGGTGGAAATCCGCGTTGAGCTTTTCGAAGAGGGCGAAGGGGGGCTTGCGCATCAGTCGCAATACGCCCTCCTCGGTGTGCTCCGGGGCGACCTTCAGCCGCCCGGAGGTGTGGTGGACGAGCAAGGTGCGCAGATAGGGCGAGTCGTCGAAGAGGTCGTAACGGATTCCGCTGCCGATAAAGGCTTTCTTGATTCCCTTCACGGCGCGGATCTTCGCATAGAGATCGAGCAGGGGCCGGTGGTCGTTGTCGAGATTGGGGCACTTTGCGGGGTGGAGACACGACGCACGCCGACACCGGGCACAGAGCGCCCGGTCCCGGCCGCCCATGCGGTACATGTTGGCCGAGGGAGCCCCGACGTCGGAGAGATATCCCTTGAATCCGGGCATTTCCGTGATGCGTTCGACTTCGGCGAGGATCGATCGTTCGCTGCGGGAGTGGATGAACTTGCCCTGATGGGCGGAGATGGTGCAGAACGA
>CALUKL010000118.1 GCA_944321195.1 uncultured Alistipes sp. | reverse complement strand
AAACAACATGGATATTGCCAAAGCCAAACGGCGCGAGAATATCGCTGAATACATCCTCTACCTCTGGCAGCTGGAGGACCTGTTGCGGGCCCTGCAGTTCAGTCCCGAGGCTATCTTCTCGACCCTGATCGCGCCCCGCAAGGATATTGCCGAAGAGCAGAAACACATCTTCCTGCTCTGGTACCTCGACTTGGCAAACCTCCTCCAACAGGAGGGCAAGGAGGAGAAGGGACATCTCGAACACACGCTGCATCTGATTCAGGACCTGCACGACCTCCATCTCCAATTGATGAAACTACCCGTCGGGGAGCATTACCGACACACGTTCGCACGGCTCGAACCCGAATTGCCGCGCCTGCGCGCCGTAATCGGAAATCCCGGCATGAGCGATACCGAACTCTGTTTCCGGGCCCTCTACGCCGCCATGCTCTACCGCATCAAGGGTGAAGGCAACAAATCCGCCGTCACAGACACGTTGGAATTCATCTCGCCGGTGATTGCCGAGTTGGCCGATCTCTACGGAAAGGTCGAGCGGGGTGAAATCGACCTCTTCAAAAACGCCCCCGAGGCATAACCGGGGGGGGGTGAGGGAGACACAATCCGAGAAGAGGCCGTAACCCCAAAAGGAAGGGGCCAGGAAGAGGCCAGGAAGAGGCCAGGGAGAGGCAAAGCCCGAGGAAGGAGCACAGCCCCGGGAGGAGACGCAACCCCGGGAGGAATATACGAAAAAGCGGAACGGTCAGACCGTTCCGCTTTTTCATATGCCGGGGAGATGTCGACCGACAAGTATGCCCATCGGTTATTCGAGATCCAGCCCCATAATGTAGTCATTCATATAAAAACCCTCGCCGATCGGGAAATCCCCTTCGCGCAGGCGGCGCATCCCCATCCGTTCGTAGAAGTGCAGCGCCCGGTTGTGGCGGTTGACGTTCAACTCCATGCGGCAGGGACCCGGACAGTTCGTCCGGACATGCTCCACGGCCCGCTGGAAAAGCCGTCGCCCGATACCGGAACCCTGGCAGCGGGGCAGCACGTAGATCTTCTGCAGGTGGAAAAGGCGCTCGCCCTCCCGTTCGACCGACACGTAGCCCACCGGATCGCCGCCCTCAAAAGCCAGGTAGAAGCAATGCCCCTCGCGGAACTGCTCCCGAAGGCTCTCCTCGGAGTACATCCACACCATCATGTAATCGAGCTGCGCCGGGGTCAGGATCTCCCGATAGGTCGCCGGAAAGGCAACTCCGGCAACCTGCCGGATCAGCGGAATGTCGGATTCGGCGGCCCGGCGCAAGGTAATGCCCTGCGAGGCCCGCCACGCCTCGCGCGTCAGGTGCCAAAGCTCTCCGGTGTGTTGCGATCCGTCGGAGCAGACCGGCAACGCCGCTTCGGTCCGTACGTAACCGAAACCGCACTTCTCCAGCACCCGCCGCGAAGCACGGTTGTCGGGAAAGCAGCTGCCCCACAATCCCGTAAGGCCCAGCGTCCCGAAGGCATGGCGCATCAGTTCGCTCAACGCTTCGGGGATCAATCCCCGGCCCCACCAGGCGCTTCCGAGCCAGTAGCCGACTTCGGCTTCGGATGCTCCGATCGGGAAATGGGCCGATGCCGGGAAGAGCAGACCCACGCATCCGATCGGACAATCCGTCCCGCGCAGAGCCACGGCATAGGTCTCCGGAGCCGAAAAGACCGTCCGGATCACCTCGCCACTCTCCGCCTCACTCCGGTGCGGAGGCCATCCCGCGGCAGGACCCACCTGCGGATCCCGGGCCACGGCAAAAAGCGCCGCGGCATCCTCCGCCCGCCACGGGCGCAAAACAAGTCGTTCGGTCGAAAACTCAATCTTCATGATTCGGATTCCCTGCAAAATTCGGAAAAATCAAAAAAGCCGGCTCCCCGCGGAACCGGCCTGTCGCTCTCTGCCTGCAACAAACTATGCGTACTTGAACGTCGACTCGTCCGATACCGTCAGCTTCTTGCGGCCCTTTGCGCGGCGCGCTGCCAGCACCTTGCGTCCGTTGGCCGTAGCCATACGAGCACGGAAACCGTGCTTGTTGATCCGCTTCCGACGCGAAGGCTGGTAAGTTCTCTTCATTGCCATAGCTATCTGTTTTTTGTTGTTTCTGACATTTTTACGGATTGCAAAAGTACAACAAAAAAATGATCCGCAAAAATTTTTCACGAAAATATTTCATCCGGACAGGCAAAAAGCCCGAAATCCTATTACCTTTGTAGAAAAAGCAACAGTTCCGGAAACCGTCGGCAATCCGGCCGCCGCTCCCGGAACCCGTGGTTTCAAAACCCATTAACCGAGATCCGAAATGGCTATATTCAAGGTCGAAGGAGGCCACCGTCTCCACGGGGCCATAACCCCTCAGGGCGCCAAAAACGAAGCCCTCCAGATCCTTTGCGCAACGCTGCTAACACCCGAGCGCGTCGTCATCCGGAACATCCCCCGCATCCTCGACGTCCTCCAACTCATCGAACTCCTCCGCCGAATGGGCGTCATCGTCGAACAACTCGCTGACGATACATACGCCTTCCAGGCACGCGACATCGATTTCGAATACCTCCAGACCGACGACTACCGCCAACGCTGCTCCCGGCTGCGCGGATCCGTCATGCTCATCGGACCCATGCTCGCTCGGTTCGGGGTCGGGTACATTCCCAAACCCGGCGGAGACAAGATCGGCCGACGGCGCCTCGATACCCATTTCCTCGGATTCCAGAAACTCGGAGCCAGGTTCAATTTCGACATCGCAGACGAGTTCTTCATGGTCGAGGGCCGGGAACTAAAGGGCACCTACATGCTCCTCGACGAGGCGTCAGTGACCGGTACCGCCAACATCGTCATGGCCGCCGTCATGACCCCCGGCGTCACCACCATCTACAACGCAGCCTGCGAACCCTACGTACAGCAGCTCTGCAGGATGCTCAACCGCATGGGCGCGAAAATATCCGGAATCGCATCGAACCTGCTGACCATCGAGGGCGTCGACGCCCTCGGAGGCACGGAACACACCCTCCTGCCCGACATGATCGAGGTCGGAAGCTTCATCGGAATGGCCGCCATGAACCGCTCGGAGCTCACCATCCGCAACGTCTCCTACGAGAACCTCGGCATCATACCCGCCCAGTTCGCACGCATGGGAATTCAGTTCGAACAGCGCGGAGACGACATCTACATCCCCCAGCAGGACCACTACAGCATCGAAACCTTCCTCGACGGATCGATCATGACCATCGCCGATGCCCCCTGGCCCGGGTTGACCCCCGACCTGCTGTCGATCTTCCTCGTCGTCGCCACACAGGCAAAGGGCGCCGTGCTGATCCACCAAAAGATGTTCGAAAGCCGTCTCTTCTTCGTCGACAAACTCATCGACATGGGGGCGCAGATCATCCTCTGCGACCCACACCGCGCTACGGTCATCGGACACGACCACCGCATCAACCTCCGAGCCACACGCATGACATCCCCCGATATTCGCGCCGGAGTCGCCCTGCTCATCGCCGCCATGTCCGCCGACGGGGTCTCCACCATTCAAAATATCGACCAGATCGACCGCGGATACAAGGATATAGACCTGCGGCTCAACGCCCTCGGCGCCCGAATCGAGCGGGTCGACGAATGCGCCGTCCGATAGTAACCGGACCATCCGCCCGGACAAAATCCGGATACCGAAAAAACAAACGTTAAAAACGCTCTCAATACTCGTATGTTCCTCGAAAATGCCAGCCGAAAGGGTTGGATCGAAGTCGTCTGCGGATCGATGTTCTCCGGAAAGACCGAAGAGCTGATCCGCCGCCTGAAAAGGGCGCAGTTCGCCCACCTCAAGGTCGAAATCTTCAAACCCCGGATCGATGTCCGCTACTCCGAGGAGGAGGTCGTCTCGCACGACGCAAACGCCATCCGTTCAACGCCCGTCGAATCGCCCCAGAACATCCTGCTGATGACCGCCGACGTCGATGTCGTCGGAATTGACGAGGCCCAGTTCTTCGACGACAGCATCGTGGAGGTCTGTCGGCAGTTGGCCGACAGCGGCGTCCGCGTCATCGTCGCGGGGCTCGACATGGATTACACCGGCAAGCCATTCGGGCCCATGCCCGCACTCATGGCCACGGCAGAATACGTCACCAAGGTCCATGCCATCTGTGTCCGCTGCGGGAACCTCGCACACCATTCGCACCGCCTCACGGCCGACGAAAAGCAGGTCCTGCTCGGTGCGCAGGACAGTTACGAGCCCATTTGCCGCCACTGTTTTCGGGAGCTGCGCCTCGCTGAAGAGAAGTGCCGGGAGTAATTCCGCACCGAAATCGGAAGAGCCACCCGCCCATCGGAAAAATCCCTGACGTATGATTACGTCAGGGATTTTTCCTGCAGATCTCGGGCCGCAGCCTCCAGTACTCCGGGGCCGAAACCCAGCGACCGGCTATTTTACCGTCGAAGCCACCGCACCGCGGACCTCCGCCAAACGGGCTGCCAGTTCGGCAACCACTTCCGGATGCTCCGCAGCCACGTTATGCTGTTCGCGCGGATCCCCGGTCAGATCGTAAAGCTGCGCCTCCGGAGAGTTTCCGAGCTCGGTCTTCGTCCAGAACTCCAGCGCCGGGCCGTCGCTCGGCTCCAGGTACTTCCACGGCCCCGAAATGATCGCAAGCGTATTGTTCAGGTTCTGCTGCACGACGTACTCCCGGTCGCTTTGTCCCTCGCCCAGCAGTTCCGGCAGGCGGTCACGGCTGTCCGGGGCTGCCGCCGCGGGGAGATCCGCCCCAGTCAGCGAAGCCAGCGAGCGGTAGACGTCGATCTGTGAGAACAGGGCGGGTTGTACGCCCGGCTGCACGCGCGCCGGCCACCGGACAATGAACGGAATGCGCGTCCCCGCCTCGTAGAGACTGTATTTCCCGCCTCGGTAGATCCCCATCGGGGTGTGCCCGTTCAGCAGTTCGAGCGCCTGATCCTGGTAGCCGTCGTCGATCACCGCCCCGTTGTCCGACGTGAAGATGAACAACGTATTGTCGGCAATCCCCAGGCTGTCCAGCGTCCGCATCACCTCGCCGATCGTCCAGTCCAGTTGCAGAATCACGTCACCACGCGTCCCCAGGCCGCTTTTGCCCGCAAAACGAGGATGCGGAACTCGCGGGACATGCACGTCCTGCGTACCCATATAGAGGAAGAAGGGTTCGTCCTTGTGCCGGGCGATGAAGCGCGTGGCCTTCGCCGTAATCGTGTCGGCAATGTTCTCGTCAACCCACAACGCAGACTTCCCGCCCGTCATCCAGCCGATACGCGGAATGCCGTTGATGATCGTATTGTTATGCCCCTGGCTCGGTTTCAGCTTCACCAGCTCGGGGTTCTCCTCGCCCGTCGGCCAGTCGCCCACCTTGTGGTCGTAGCTAACCGTGATCGGATCCTCCGGATCCAGCCCCACCACATGGCCGTTCTCGACAAAGACGCACGGGACACGGTCCACCGTCGCCGGAATCAGAAACTCATAGTCGAAACCGATGTCGCGGGCGCCCGGGCGGATCTCCGTATTGAAATCCGTACCCCCGACCGGTCCCAGACCCAGATGCCATTTCCCTACGGCCCCGGTCGCATAACCCGCATCATGCAGGGCATCGGCCAGCGTATAGCAGGCCGTATCGATGATCAGTTCCGAGTTTCCCGGGGCAATGCCCGTATTCTGCTGGCGCCACGGGTACATGCCCGTCAGCAGCCCGAAACGGGACGGTGTACTCGTCGCAGAGGTGGCGTATGCGTTCGTGAAACGCTGGCCCTGGGAGGCCAGACGGTCGAGATTCGGGGTCGAGATCTTCGTCGCTCCATAGCAACTCAGGTCTCCGATCCCCAGGTCGTCGGCGTAGATAAAAATCACGTTCGGACGGCTCGGTGACGTATGCGGCGCGTCCCCGCAGCCCTGAACAAGGGCCGCAGTCGGCAGGACAGCCAACAGACAGCAGTTTCTGGTTTTCATAATTTCTTAAGTATTAAGGTTTGTTCACATTCTCTCCATCGGAGATTCGGAGCGCTCCGGCTGACCGACAGGATGCACTCGTTGTACAGGTTCGGATCTCTCCCGCCTCGTCCAACACACCTCCCGGCCCGACATCGGGGCTCTTCATGCTCGATATCCAAACCTTCTGTCCTCAAAACCGGGCTCCAGCGACACACAACACCCTTCCACCCTCACGCCTCGGCACTCTCCCATATTTCTCTCGGCACGGCCTCAACGGGAGGCCCGCAGCGCTTCGATAAAGACCGGCCACAGCGACCACAGATTCTCGGTCTGAAGCCACAACTCCCGGGCCTGCGCCGCGGCCGTAGGGTGTTCGCTCTCGATGTCCCGCAGGTACTCCGCGTCGGCCGGATGCTCCGCAGCCGTAAACTCCGCAAACCACGGCGCAAAGTGGGTCCGGAAACGTTGCAACTCCCCGGCCGGCAGCAGGCCGTCCCGCCGGTAGGCCGACCACAGCAACAGGATCTCCCGGGCCGGAGACTTGTCCGAAACATCGTTGATCACCTCGTCGAAAAGTTCATCCTCGCCCATGGCCAGATAGTCGAAGGCCAGCAGCTGGCTCCCCTCCAGATGATCTTCCGGATCGAGATCCAGCAACATCTCCAACAGGGCCGCCGACATCTCGAAGTCATTGATCAGAAAATGGTCGATTGCCGTGGCGCGGATCAACTCCAGAGCCGCACGCGAATTGCGGTGGCTCCATTCGAGATTCACCTCCTCATCCTCGGGAATGAGCTCCGCAAGGCGCTGGAAAGCCTGGAAACGGGCATTACAGGCACCTTCGACATCCCCCTCCTCCTGCATCCGGCGCGTCTGGTCCAGCACCTGTCCGAAATCGTAGGGACCGCTCCCCACCACCTCGAAAGTCTGGTCGGCCGTGGGTTCAAGCCTTGCCTTT
The DNA here is from genome assembly GCA_944321195.1 of uncultured Alistipes sp. Classification (GTDB taxonomy): domain Bacteria; phylum Bacteroidota; class Bacteroidia; order Bacteroidales; family Rikenellaceae; genus Alistipes. The sequence continues at coordinate 1,650 of CALUKL010000118.1, read as the reverse complement.
TGCATATTCACAACGGATTTTGACGATCATCACAATAAAAACTGCCAGCGTGAGGACCCCGCCCAGCAGGTAGGCCAGCGGACGATCCGTCATGCCGAACATCAACGGCGAGACAAACACATAGCTCCCACAGACATAGGTCATGATCAGCGCCGGGAGCAAACCCACCCAGACACCGCGGCCGCGACGGCACAGATACACGACGATCATCCACAACGTGACGGCGGCAAGCGTCTGGTTCATCCACGCAAAATAGCTCCACATCGCCTGGAACGGCAACCCGAAGATGATCAGCAACCCTATGGCGAACAGCGGAATGCTGATATAGATACGCTTGCGCAACGAACGCTGTTCAATACCCATGAAATCCGCCACGATCAGACGTGCCGACCGGAATGCCGTATCTCCCGAAGTGATGGCGCAGGCCACGACGCCGAAAATCACAAAGCCCGCCAGGACCGGGCCCAGGGTCTTCGTGGCGATGATGTCGACCAGGATCGCCGCAGAACCCTTGTATTCGGCAATGGCGGCATTCAGCCCCTCGACGCCTCCCCAGAAGGCCATGCCGACGGCTGCCCAGATCAGGGCGATGACCGATTCGGAGATCATCGCCCCGTAGAATACCGAACGGCTCTCCCGTTCGTTGCGCATACAGCGCGCCATCAACGGCGACTGCGTGGCATGGAAACCCGAAATCGCCCCGCAGGCAATCGTCGTGAAGAGCATCGGCACAATCGGGAAATTCTTGGCGTCGGAGATGCAGTTCCGCAGGGAGGTCAGTTCCGGAATCGTATAATCCCCGCTGAACAAAAGCACGAAAAGGATACTCAGAGCCATGAACAGCAGCGCAAATCCGAAAATCGGGTAGATTCGCCCGATGATCTTGTCCACGGGAAGCAGCGTCGCGGCTATGTAATAGAGCAGAATAACCCCCAGGATGATCAGCAGCAGCCACGAAAAATCCCCGAAGGCCGTAACCTCCAGCGACGGAATGTCAAGCCGGTTGGCGATCAGCTCCGCAGGCTGCGAAAGAAAAACCGCACCCACAAGAACCATCAGTCCCGCAGAAAAAAGGCGCATGATGATTTTAACCTTGTCCCCGAGGTAACGCCCCGTGATTTCCGGAAGGCTCGCACCGTCATGGCGCAACGAGATCACGCCCGAAATGAAATCGTGCATCGCGCCCATGAAAATACCTCCCAGGGTGATCCACAGAAAGGCCACAGGTCCATAGGCGGCACCGAGAACCGCACCGAAAATCGGGCCGAGACCTGCAATATTGAGCAGTTGAATCAGAAAAATACGCCAACGGGGAAGCGGTACGTAGTCCACACCGTCGTAAAGCCGATTGCACGGAGTCTCCGCCGAAGGGTCGATTCCGACCAAACGCTCCAAATAGCGCCCATAAGTGAAATAGGCCCCGATCAAAAGAGCCAGACAAATCAAAAAAGTAATCATAAACAGCTATCAGGGTCTGTGTGAATGCGAATATAACAAGATTTGAGAGAATTTTTACAAAATTGTTGCGAGAAAAAAATTTTTTTCTGATATTTGCAGTCCCGAAGCGAACGGTAGGGCATAAAACCGAAGTTCCTCCGGGCTGTTGAAAGCCGAATTAGCTCAGCGGTAGAGCACTTCACTCGTAATGAA